>NZ_JAOCAT010000016.1:0-151820 GCF_029839485.1 Achromobacter sp. GD03932 | reverse complement strand
TGACCCACACAGGAGACAACCGTGGGAGACATCGACTTTCAGGCGATGGAATTCGCCTATGAAAAGCACGCCGACCAGGCCGCCGGCGAGCTGGCGCGCCATCAGGTGGTGGTGGTGGGAGCCGGCCCGGTCGGCCTGACCACGGCGCTGGACCTGGCGCGCCAGGGCGTGCGCGTGGTGGTGCTGGACGACGACTTCCGCCTGTCGACCGGCTCCCGCGCCATCTGCTTCTCCAAGCGCACGCTGGAGATCTGGGACCGCCTGGGCGTGGGTCAGCGCATGATCGACAAGGGCGTGTCCTGGAACGTGGGCAAGGTCTTTTTCCGCGAGCAGGAAGTCTGGCGCTTCGACCTGCTGCCCGAACCCGGCCACCGCCGCCCGGCGTTCATCAACCTGCAGCAGTACTACGCCGAAGGCTATCTGTACGAGCAGGTGCGCCAGGAACCCAATATCGATCTGCGCTGGAAGAACAAAGTTGTCGGCCTGGAACAGCGCGATGACGGCGTGGTCCTGAACGTGGAGACCCCGGACGGCGCGTATGCCTTGCATGCCGACTGGTTGATCGCCTGCGACGGCGCGCGTTCGCCGGTGCGCAAGCTGATCGGCCAGGAAAGCCATGGCCGCATCTTCCGCGACCGCTTCCTCATCGCCGACGTCAAGATGCAGGCGGACTTCCCGACCGAGCGCTGGTTCTGGTTCGACCCGCCCTTCCATCCCAACCAGTCCGTGCTGCTGCATCGCCAGCCCGACAATGTCTGGCGCATCGACTTCCAGCTGGGCTGGAACGCCGACCCGGTCGAGGCCGTCAAGCCTGAAAACGTGCTGCCGCGCATCCGCGCACTACTGGGCCCCGACGCGCGCTTCGAGCTGGAATGGGTCAGCGTCTATACCTTCGCGTGCGAACGCATGGACAAGTTCCGCCACGGCCGTGTCGTCTTCGCCGGCGACTCCGCGCACCGCGTATCGCCGTTCGGCGCCCGCGGCGCCAACAGCGGCGTGCAGGACGCGGAGAACCTGGCCTGGAAACTGAAGCTGGTGCTGGCCGGCCAGGCGCCCGAGACGCTGATCGACAGCTACGCCGTCGAGCGCGAATACGCCGCCGACGAGAACATCCTGAACTCCTCGCGCGCCACCGACTTCATCACGCCCAAGAGCGACATCAGCCGCAACTTCCGCAACGCGGTGCTGAACCTGGCGAAGACCCATCCGTTCGCGCGCTCGCTGGTCAACAGCGGCCGCCTGTCGCTGCCCGCGACCTACGCCGGTTCACCGCTGAACACGCCGGACACCGACGCCTTCAGCGGCCGCATGGTGCCGGGCGCGGTCGCTCTGGACGCCCCCGTGAACGCGCACGATTGGTGGCTGGCGCAGCTGGACGGCGAATTCGTGCTGGCGCTCTTCTGTGGCGACTCCCTGCCCGACCGCGAGACGCTGATCGCCCTGCAGGCCCTGCGCATGGCGCCCGTGCCGGTGAAGGCCGTGCTGGTCGCCAGCCCGCAATGCGACCTGTCCGCGCTGCCCAAGGAACTGGCTTGCGTCACGGACCGCGAAGGCTGCCTGGGCAAGCGCTATGACGCGCAAGCCGGCACGGCTTACCTGATCCGCCCCGACCAGCACATCACCGCCCGCTGGCGCGCTTTCGCCGCCGGCGCCGTCATCGCGGCCGTCAGCCGCGCCACGGGCCGCGCCTGAACTTCGAGATGACTCCATCATGCTGATTACCGAAACCAACCTGGTCTCGCCGGACGACTTCTACGAAGCGCTGATCGAGACCCACCGCGACCTCACCAACGAGCAGAGCCAGGAGCTCAATGCGGCGCTGATCCTGCTGCTGGCCAACCACCTGGGCGACATGGAAGTGCTGCGCGAGGCGCTGCGCCAGGCGCGGGCGTCGGTGGCGCCGTAGTTCCGTTCACGCCCCGACCGCGAACGTATTGACGATCAACGCGCGCAGCCACTGGTTGCCGCCATCCCGGTCCACCCGGCGCTGCCAGTACATATTGGTCTGCAGCGCCGGCACTCTTATCGGCGGCGTGATGTAGCGCAGGCCGAACGGCGGCGCGGCGCTGGCGGCAAGTTTTTCGGGCACGGTCGCGAGCAGGTCGGTCGCGCTGACGATATAGGGCACGGCCGAAAAATGCGGCACGCTGAAGTGCTCAGCCAGTTCGACGCCGGCGCGTTCCATGGACTGATTGACCTGTCCATAAGGCGCCGCGCGCGACACGATGAGGTGGCGTTCGGCCCGGAAGGCCCTGAGGCTCATGCCGGCGTGCGCCGTCGGATGCGCCTGCCGGAACAAGGTCGCATAGCCCTGGCGGAACAACATGCGCTGCAGCGTACCCGCCCCCATTTCATCGAAGGCGCCGATCGCCAGATCCACCCGCCCGGCCTCCATTTCCCGCGGCAGATCCGGTCCCTGCACGCGTACCGAATCGATGCGCACCAGCGGCGCCACCTGCACGCAGACTTCCATCAGGCGTGGCATGAAGTGAATCTCGCCCACGTCCGTCATCGCCACCCGGAAGCGGCGCGTACTGGTGGCGGCATCGAAGACGTCCTGGTCCTTCAGAGCCTGCGACAACATGGTCAACGCCTCGCTGACCGGCCCCGCCAAGCGTTGCGCGCGCGGCGTGGGCAGCATGCCCTGCGCCGTGCGCACGAACAGATCGTCGCCGAATGCTTCGCGCAAGCGGCGCAGCGCGTTGCTGACAGCCGGTTGCGACAGGTCCATGCGCCGCGCCACGGCCGAAAGATTGCGGTCCTCCAGCAGATGCTGGAACAACAGCAGCAGGTTCAGATCGACATCGCGCAGCTCGGCCATACACCCCCCTACTATTCACAAAATTTATAGTCTCTATTTTTACATTCCCATAGCCGTAGCGGGGATTTTTTCCGACAATGCCATATGGGCTCCGGACCCCTTCCGGACGAGCCACCCGCACCAGGCCGCGCGGCCAAGCACCGCGCCGCCGCTCAGGAGGAATCCATGGAACTGCAATACCAGACCGGCTTCGGCAACAGTTGCGCCACCGAAGCCCTGCCCGGCGCGCTACCGCTGGGCCGCAACTCGCCGCAGCAATGCCCCTATGGTCTGTACGCCGAGCAGTTGTCCGGCACCGCCTTCACCGCGCCGCGCAGCGAAAACCGCCGCTCCTGGCTCTACCGCGTCCGCCCCGGCGCCCAACACAAGCCGTTCGAGGCCTTTGACGGCGCCGCCGGCTGGCAAAGTACCTTCGGCCAAGGACCCGTCACGCCCAACCAGCTGCGCTGGAGCCCGCTGCCGATTCCCGCCGCCCCCACCGACTTCCTGGAAGGCGTGAAGACCTGGGGCGGCAACGGCGGCCCCGACGAACTGAGCGGCGTAGGCATCCACCTGTACGCGGCCAACCGCTCGATGCAAGGACGCTACTTCTACAACGCCGACGGCGAACTGCTGCTGGTGCCGCAGGAAGGCCGCCTGCGCCTGGCCACTGAACTGGGCCTGATCGACCTGGAGCCCCTGGAAATCGCGGTCATCCCGCGCGGCGTGCGCTTCCGCGTCGAACTGCTGGACGGCAGCGCCCGCGGCTACATGCTGGAGAACTTCGGCGCGGCCATGCGTCTGCCGGAGCTGGGCCCCATCGGCTCGAACTGCCTGGCCAATGCCCGCGACTTCAAGACCCCGGTGGCCTGGTACGAAGACCTCGAAGGCGACTTCGAACTCATCGCCAAGTTCACGGGCGGCTTCTGGCGCGCATCCATCGACCATTCGCCGTTGAACGTGGTGGCCTGGCACGGCACGCACGCGCCGTACAAGTACGACCTGCGCAACTTCAACACCGTCGGCTCCATCAGCTACGACCATCCGGACCCCTCGATCTTCACCGTGCTGACCGCGCCGTCGGACACCCCGGGAACGGCCAACATGGATTTCGCGATCTTCCCGCCGCGCATCCTGGCCATGGAAAACACCTTCCGTCCGCCCTGGTTCCACCGCAACATCGCCAGCGAATTCATGGGCCTGATCCAGGGCGTCTACGACGCCAAGGCCGACGGCTTCGCACCGGGCGGCGCCAGCCTGCACAACTGCATGAGCGGCCACGGCCCCGACGCCGAGACCTTCGAAAAGGCCTCCCACGCCGACACCAGCAAGGCCCACTACATCCGTGACACGATGGCGTTCATGTTCGAGACGCGGCGCGTCATCCGCCCCACGGAACAGGCGCTGGCCTCGGTAGAATTGCAGGGCGACTACTACCGGTGCTGGCAGGGCATCGCCAAGCATTTCGACCCCAGCAAGGCGTGACGCGCAGACCTCCTGCTTTCCACGCCCGCGGCGATGAGCGCAAGCTCATCGCCGTTTGGCATTTGTAATTTCCGGCGCCTGGCGCCCGGCCACCGCATAACCACACTGAAAGAGACACGCAGCCATGACCACCATCAACGAAACCCACGACCCGTCCCTGAAGAGCTGGATCACCAGCGCCAACACCGGCGAGTCGGATTTCCCGGTGCAGAACCTGCCCTACGCCACCTTCCGCCGCAAGGGCACGACGGAACCGTTCCGCCCCGGCGTGGCCATCGGCGACCAGATCCTGGACCTGGCCGCGCTGGCCGCCAAACAGCCCTTCGAAGGCCTGGCAGCCGAGGCTCTGGCAGCGTGCGCCACGGACAGCCTGAACGCCCTGATGGCCCTGGGCCAGGCCCACTGGAGCGCCCTGCGCCTGGCGCTGTCGCGCGCGCTGCGCGAAGGCGCTGCCCTGCGCGCCACGGTCGAGCCGCTGCTGGTTGCGCAAGCCGACGCCGAATACGCCACGCCCGCCCGCATCGGCGACTACACCGACTTCTATATCTCGGTGCACCACGCCACCGCCGTGGGCAAGCAATTCCGCCCCGACAACCCCTTGCTGCCGAACTACAAGTGGGTGCCCATCGGCTATCACGGCCGCGCCTCCAGCATCGGCGTGGACCAGAAATTCCCCCGCCCCGTCGGCCAGACTCGTCCCGCCAATGAAGGCGAGGCGCCGCAATTCGGCCCCTGCGCCCGCCTGGACTACGAACTGGAACTGGGCATCTTCGTCGGTACGGGCAACGCCCAGGGCGACCGCATCCCCCTGGCCGACGCCGAATCGCACGTGTTCGGCCTGTGCATCCTGAACGACTGGTCGGCGCGCGACATCCAGGCCTGGGAATACCAGCCCCTGGGCCCCTTCCTGGCCAAGAACTTCGCCTCCACGATCTCGCCCTGGGTCGTCACCATGGAAGCGCTGGAGCCGTTCCGCACGCAGTGGATGCGCGGCCCGTCCGAACCGCAGCCCCTGCCCTACCTGGCATCCGACGCCAACCGCGCCAAGGGCGCCTTCGACGTGCAGATGGAAGTGTTGCTGACCACCGAGAAATCGCGCGCCGACAAGCAGCCGCCCGCCTTCCTGTCGCGCAGCAACTTCCGCGATGCCTACTGGAACGTGGCGCAGCTGATCACGCATCACACCGTCAACGGCTGCAACCTGCAACCGGGCGACATGCTGGGCACCGGCACCCTGTCCGGCCCGCAACCCTCGGAAGCCGGCTCGCTGCTGGAACTGAGCAACGGCGGCAAGAACCCGATCGACCTGCCCTGGGGCGAAAAGCGCACCTTCCTGCAGGATGGCGACCAGGTCATCATCCGCGCCGAATGCGTGAAGGCGGGCTATCCGCGCATCGGCTTCGGCGCCTGCTCCGGCACGGTACTGCCCGCCCGCGCCTAATCCGCGCCGGCGCCTGCCCTGGCGGGCGCCGTCAACGCCTCGATCTCATCGTCCTTGGCCTGCCACTGCTGGCCCAGCCAGTGGTGGAAGGTCGTGCGGAACGCCTTGTCGCCGGAGTAGTTGCCTTCGCAGAACTCCGGCGGCACGGGCAACTGCCGCATGCGCACCAGCACCCGCCCCGCACGGCCGCAGGCCAGATCCCAAAAGCTGGGCGCACCCTCCGGATAGGCAATCGTCACGTCTATCATCGAGCGGAAACGCTTGCCCATCGCATTCAACGCCACCGCCAGCCCGCCCGCCTTGGGCTTGAGCAGATGCCGGTACGGCGATCCCTGCGCATCGCGCTTGGCAGGACTGAAACGCGTCCCTTCGGCGAACACCATCACGCTGGTCGGCACCAGTGAAAACTTCGCGCAGGCCCGCCGCGCGGTCTCCTGATCCTGCCGCCCCAGATCCGGATTGCGGCGCAACGCCGCCTTGCCGTGGCGCTTCATGAACGGAAAATCCAGCGCCCACCACGCCAGCCCGATCACCGGCACATAGATCAGTTGCTGCTTCAGGAAGAACTTCAGCAACGGAATACGCCGGTTCAGCGACTGCTGCAGTACGAAGATATCCACCCAGGACTGATGATTGCAGTTCACCAGATACCAGTCCGCATAGCGCAGTCCGTCATTGCCCTGCACATCCCAGGACACACCCTGGATCCGCGCCAGCCATCCGGCGTTGCAGGACACCCAGGCCGTGGCGATACCGTTGAGCACGGGATCGATCCCCCGCCTGACCGCCGCGAACGGCAGCAGCAGCTTCAACAAGGCCAGCGGAAACAGAAGCAGGCACCAGAACACCGTGTTGAGCGCCAGCCAGACGGTACTGATGACGCCCGTCACCCAGGCGAAGCGCCCGCGCGGCAACGGCAGCACGCGGCGGCGCGGCGGCACGCGAATACTAGATTTGTTTGATCGGGCAGCCGCAGCACGGCCTGCCCCGGAAGACGATTCAGGAAAAGTCATGCGCCAGTTTCCCTCCTTCACAAAAAATCCGACTTGCGCAGAATCAAGCGGCGGTCAGCGATCGGCGCGCAGCCCCACCACCCACAACAACACGGCGCAAGACACCGCGTATGCTCGATTGGGCCGCCCGGGCGGCCTAATCGAGCGGGCACCGCAAGATCTTCCACCGCCCCGCCGCCCGCGGCAAGCATGCCAAGCACACCACCCGTCCCTGCGACCGTGAAGTTTCAAACACCGAAGCTTGGGGCGTCGGGGGCCTGGGGCGCGCGGGGCGTCGATAAGCCCAGGGAATCCGTAGGGAGCCGAAGGCGTACGAGGATGACGCAGGGGAAGTCCGGAGCGAAGGCTCCGGACAGCAATCGTTGCCCCGCGCACCCCAGGCTCCCGACGCCCCAAGCGTCTTAAGAACCAGCATCATCCCGCATAAAGCAAGCCACCATCAAGGCAACCGATACCGCTCTTCCCGATACGCCCAACTAGCCCACAACGCATGCGCCAAGGCCTCTTCCGAGAGCCGAGGATCCAAAGGCTCCACCGGCGCATAAACCTCATCCCGCCCCACAGGCGCCGCCTCATACCTGAACTGCCGCGGCGCCTTCGAAGGCTCCAGCACCAGCAACTGATCCCCCTGCAGATAGCCGAAATTATCCGCGTACTGCATCATCGCCCGATTCGGATCCCGCTGCGTCAGATCCACGCCCAGCATGGGATTCACGTTGTCCAGCCCCATCAAGGACAACATCGTGGGCGCCATGTCGATCTGGCTGACCAACCGTTCATCCTGCCGAGGCGCAATCCCCGCCCCCAGAATCAGCGCGGGAATCTGGAAATGCCGCACCGGCACCGGAATGGAGCCATAGACGCGCGAATCGTGATCCGCGATCACCAGGAAGACCGTGTTGTCCCAGTACGGCGCCTTGCGCGCCTTGTCGAAGAACTGCCCCAGCGCCCAGTCCGCGTAACGCACCGTGTTATCCACCGTGGCCGGATCTCCCACCGGCTTGATGCGCCCTTCCGGATACTCCCACGGCGAATGATTCGACACCGAGAACGCCAGCGTGAACACCGACTTGTCGCCATCCGCCCGCAGCAGCCGGTCCACCTGGTTGAACATGTCCTCGTCCGAGGCGCCCCACGACCCTTCGAACACTGGATTCACGAACTTGGGACGGTCCACGATTTCGTTAAAGCCGTTACCCAGGAAAAAGGCCCGCATATTGTCGAAGTGCGACTCGCCCCCGTACACGAAGCGCGAATGGTAGCCATGCTTGCCCAGCACCTGCGCCAGCGTGAAGAAACCCGTCTGCGAACGCGGCAGCTTCACCACCGCGTCAGCCACGCTGGGCAGGAAGCCCGCCGTGACCGCCTCGATGCCCCGCACCGAGCGCGTGCCCGTCGCGTAGGCGCGGTGGAACATCCAGCCCTCCTTGCCCAGCCGGTCGATGTTGGGCGTGAGATCACGGCCGCCCAGGCTGCCCACATACTGCGCGCCCAGGCTTTCCTGCAGGATGATCACCAGGTTCAACGGCTTATCCCGGCGCGCCATCGCCTTCTGCTCATGCAAGCTGGGATACCGCGCGTCCAGCGGCGCGCCCGTCAGCCCGGCCTTCTCGCGCACGATGGCATTCATTTTGTCCACCGCCATCTTGGGATACATCGCTGCCGACGAACGCTCATCGCGCATGCGGTAGGCGGCGTCGAACACGCTATACAGCGAATTCAGCGCCAGCGCATTGACCATGGCGTCGGAACTGTAGGCGACCTTGGCCGGATTGATCGGACGATGCTCCAGCGTGCCGCGCGCGCCCAGGAACACCAGCGCCAGGATCACGAACGACGCCAGCGGCCGCTTCCACCACGACATGAACGGATCGCGGGCGCGGGTGGGAAACAGGCGGACCGACAGCCAGGCCGCCAGCGCCAACACGACAAAGGCCGCCAGCAGCACGCCCTTGTAGCCCTGCCACAGCATCGAACCGACTTCCTTCGGATTGAGCAGATAGATGAAATAGAGCCGGTTGGGCCGCGTGTCGTATTCCGCGATGAACTGCGGCGTGGAGACCTCCAGCAGCACGTACAGCATCCACCAGACACGGAACCACCAGGCGGTGATGCGGGCGGCCAGCGGCCGATGGCCGAACCAGGGCGAAAACACCGCCGGCAGCGCGATCACCATGGACATCAGGCAGACGTCGATGCGCAGGCCGCCCAGCAGCAACGGCCCCAGCCCGCCTGCCGCCTCCACCCGATCCCACATCCAGAAGGCCAGCGCCAGCCGCGACAGCGTCAGCAGCGCCAGGACCGCAATGATGAACCGCAGAGTCAGACGGCGCATGCGTACACCCTCCCCTGGCGTCGCAACGCCTGTTCAGATGAAAGAATGCCGCTGTATATGCCGAGCAGAGCCATGCCGCCTCGTGGTTCGAAGTTTGAAAACGCGCAAAGGTTAACGCGGTTTGGGACGAGCCTTCGGCCGCGCTTACTGCGCGCGCCGCAGCCGTTCGCGGCTGTTGCTCAGATGCGTGCGCATGGCTGCGCGCGCGGCTTCCGCGTCCTGGCGCTGGATCGCGCCGTAGATGTCTTCGTGCTCGAGGTTCACCCGCGCCAGATAGGCGGCACGATCCTCGTGCGCAAACTTTGCCGAATTGATCCGGGTGCGCGGAATGATGGCCGAACCCAGATGCGACATCAGGTCCGCGAAGTAACGGTTGTCCGTGGCTTGCGCGACCAGCAGATGGAATTGGAAATCCGGCGTGACGGTGTCGCCGTCGTTCTCGAGTGCGCTCTTGAAGGCTTCCAGTGCGCGCCTCATCTCATGCAGCTGCTCCGGGCTGCGCCTGGCCGCGGCCAGGCCGGCAGCCTCGCTTTCCAGGCAGATACGCAGCTCCAGCAACACCAGCACGTCGCGCACCGTGGCGATGTCGGCGGGATCCACGCGGAAATCCCCGCCGCCGCTAGGCTCCAGCGCATACGTCCCCACGCCATGATGCGTCTCGACCAGGCCCGATGCCTGCAGCCGGGACAGGGCCTCGCGCACCACCGTACGGCTGACGCCGAACTGGCGCATGATCTCGGATTCCGTCGGCAACTTGTCGCCGGGCCTGATGTCCCCGCCACGGATACGCTCCGTGATGCTCTCGACCAGCCCCTGAGCCAGGTTCCGGGGACGACGCCGCGGCGTGACGGGAGTATCGGCGGGAACATTCATTGGCAAGGATCCGAAAGCAGTTGAGCGCGGCCCGGGACCGAGCGTCGCTGCCCATTGTACTTTGGGCCGGGTATCAGGCCCGCGCGCCAGAATGGCGCCAGCGACGCGCAGCGCGCCGATGTTTCGCCCCTACCAACCGACCCGGGCATCCCGCGACTAACGGTTCAAGCCCGCGGCGGCGGGACGGGCCACGATGAGGGGATAGAAAAACAGGGCCGCCAGGAACCACATCAAGGTAGCGGACCAAAGCGTCTGGCTGAGAAAATGGGCGCCTTGCAGGATACGCACCGTGGAAAAACCCACTCCCCCCGCGATACCCGCTGCCAGCCCCCACCAGCGCCACGCCGGACGCCCCAGCGCCCAGCCCACGAAATACAGGGTCAACATCGAATAGCCCGCGCCAGCATGACCGCTGGGCAAAGCGCCGCCCCCCGCAGCCCGCACCCAGGTCCACCAGAACGACGGGTAAGGGGTATAGCCGCCCAGGGAGTCCAGATCATAAGGACGGGGCAGCGTCGTGTAGTGCTTCAGTTGATTCACCAGCACCTGCCCCGTCAGGCAGGTTGCCGCCAGCGCCAGCGCCGGTCCGCGCCATGGCCGCCAGGCCGGAATGCGATAGCTTGCCGCCGCCACGCCCACCGCGGCCAGTCCTATCCCGATAGGCAGGGCCAGCACCATGCGATGCCCGATCAGATCCAGCCAACGGTTCAGGCGCAGTGGAAAATCGTCCAGCGCCGGATCGAACAGCGCTCGAGCGATTCGCATATCCAAGCCCGAGACATTGGCCCACCATGCCAGGCAGGCCAGCGCAAGCGTGATCGCAAAGACATGGCTCAACAGATACGAGGCCGGCGTCGGCTTGCGCAACGCGGGCGGCGATAGGGGCGGCATGGTGGCGACAGGAGGTCCGTCAGGCAAACGGGCAGCTTAGGCCGCCGACAGTCAAACTTTCGTCAAATTTGACCTTGCGCCCCGCCGGCCGCCGCCATCGCATGTCCCGCATCGGCCTCGAAACGCAGCGTGAAACAGGTGCCGCGCTGCTCGCCTTGCCGCGAAGAATCGACCGTCAGCGACCAGCCCTGCATGTCGCAGACGCGCTTGGCGATCGCCAGCCCCAGCCCGCGCGCCGTTTCGTCGGGGCTGCCCGCGCCCGAATCCCGCATGCGGCCGCTGTAATAGCGGCGGAACAGGAAAGGCAAGTCGTCGGCGGCAATGCCCTTGCCATCGTCGCGCAGCTCCAGCGCGCCGTCGGCGGTCACGCTCGCGGTCAGCGTCGCCGGCGCGGCGTGCTCCACCGCGTTGCGGATCAGGTTGCGCAACACGGTCAGCAAGGCATAGCGATCCAGCATGCGAACCTGACCGGCGGCGATCCGGTTTTCGAAACCAAGCCCGGCCACCCCTGCCTGGGCTTCGTAGCCGCGCCAGGCGTTGTCCATGCATTCGCTGAGGTCGACGGACTCCGCCGGGCGCAGCTCATCCCGCGCCATGGAGCGTGCGCTCTCCAGCGACACGATCACATCGTCCACGTTGTCCACCACGCGGGTCAGGCGCTGGCGCTGGTCCGGGGTCAGTACCTGGGTCAGCAGCATCAACTCGCTATCCGAGCGGATCGCGGCCAAGGGCGTGCGCACCTCGTGGCTGAGATTGCCCGCGAATTCGCGCTCGCGCGCAATCGACCTGTCCACCTGGTTCTGCACCCGGTTGAAGGCCTCTATCAGTCGCCCCGCCTCATCGTCGCGCGTCACCGCCATGTCGGGCGCCCCAGGCGCCCAAGTGGCCAGCCGGTCGGTCAGGTCCAGCAGCGGCCCGACCGCGATGGCGGCCACGCGCCGCGACAGCGCATAGGCGCCCACCACGCAAATGGCGCCCACGCCCAGCACGATCAGGCCGAAGTCGTGAACCCGCCCTTCGTTCTCGGTGGCGTCGTAAAGCAGGTACACCTTGCCTCGCGCCGTTTCGGCCACCATCACATGCCAGGTGTAGGCGCCCGGTTCGACCAGATGCAGGCCGCTGTCCAGAGCATCGATTTCCTGGGGCATGCCAGTGGGCCGCTTGCCGTCCACGCTGACCCAGGCGCGCATGGAGCCGCCCAGTTCGCGCACGCCTTCACGGGGCAGAAAACCGTCGCTGACCTGCGCATGCTGCACCAGCCGGTCCATTTCGGTATTCAGAATGTCGTTGACCAGGTCGTCTTCCATCTGGTCGAAAGTCAGGTAAGCCAGCAGGGCCAGCGCCGTCACGAACAACGCCACGGTTCCGGTCAGCGCCCACACCACCCGCTGGGTTAGCGTACCCCCGACCGACGCCGCGGAAATGCCGCTCATCTGGCCGCTCCAGCTTCCAGCGTCAGGCGCCAGCCGGTCCCATGTATGGTTTCGATGCCATCGAAGCCAGCATCGGCCAAGGCGCGGCGCAACAGGTGCACCTGGCTGCGCAGCGCGTCCGAGGAAGGCGGTTCGTTGCCCCACAGCATGGACTCCAGCTCCTCGCGCGAGACCACCCTGCCAGGATCGCGCAACAGCGCTTCGATGATGAGGCCGGCCTTGCGCGTGAGATGCACGGGAGTGCCGTTGACCGACACCGCGCGGTTGCGGGTGTCGTAGGACAGCGGGCCGAAAGCCCGCACCGAATCCACCGTCGCCCCCTTGGAGCGCTGGATCAGCGCAATCAGGCGCGCCTCGACCTCAAGCAGCGCAAAAGGTTTGGTCAGATAATCATCAGCGCCATGCGAGAACCCGACCAGCTTGTCTTCCAGGCTGTCACGCGCCGTCAGCATCAGCACCGGAACGTCGGCGCGCATGTCGTTGCGCAGCGTATGCAACACGGCGTTGCCGTCCATGCCCGGCAGGCCGATGTCCAGGATCAGGGCATCGAAGCGCTGCTCCCTCAGCCGCTCCAGCGCGGCCGGCCCCGAATAGGCGGTATCGGGCAGGAAGCCGCGCGCTTCCAGGAAGGTGTACAGGTTGCCGGAGATCACCGGATCATCCTCGACGATCAATACCCTGCAATTCGCGCCCGCCGCGGGACTGGTTGCCATGGTTGCGATTCCCTTTCGTGCGCGGCGCCCTAGGCCCGCAATACCTTGCCCGGATTCATCAGCCCTTGCGGGTCCAGCGCTCGCTTTACTCTGCGCATCAGGTCCAGTTCGACAGCGCTCTTGTAGCGCGGCAGCTCGTCGATCTTGAGCTGGCCGACGCCATGCTCCGCGCTGATCGAGCCATGGTGCGCATGCACGCTGTCGTGCACCACGCCGTAGATATCGCTTTGCAACGCCAGCAGCTCGGCCTCGGTCTGCCCCGGCGCATGGGCCACGTTGTAATGCAGATTGCCGTCGCCCAGGTGGCCGAAGATCACGTGGCGCACACCCGGAAAACGCGCCTGCAGCAAGGCGTTGGTCTTGTGCACGAAGCCGGCGATGGCGGAGATCGGGATGGACACGTCATGCTTGACCGACTTGCCCAGCTCCGCCTCGGCCAGCGGGATGCTCTCGCGCAGGTGCCACAGCGCCTTGCTTTGCGTCACGTTCGCGGCGATGGCGGCATCGTTCACCAGCCCGCTTTCCATGGCCTCGCCCAACACGGTTTCGAATCGCTCACGGGCGTGCTCCTCGCTTTCACTGTCCGACAGTTCCAGCAGGGCGAACCACGGGGACGCGGCAGAATTTCCCTCGAACGGCAAGCGTTGTTGCGGAAAGAGCCGCACGACCGCCTGCAGGCATGCCCCGCTCATCAGCTCAAAGCCGGTCAGCGCGGCGCCAAAACCCGCGCGGGCGCGCGACAGCAGCTCGACCGCTTGGTCGATACCGTCCAGCGTCAGCAATGCCGTGCACGAAGCCACCGGCCTTGGAAACAGTTTCAGCGTGGCGGCGGTGATGATGCCCAGCGTGCCTTCGCTGCCGATGTACAGGTCGCGCAGGTCGTAGCCGGTGTTGTCCTTGCGCAAGCCACGCAGGCCGTGCCAGATCTCGCCTTCGGCGGTCACGACCTCCAGGCCCAATGTCAGTTCGCGCGTGTTGCCGTAGCGCAGCACCTGCGTGCCGCCCGCATTGGTCGCCAGGTTGCCGCCTATGGTGCAACTGCCTTCGGCGGCCAGGCTCAGCGGAAACAGCCGGCCGGCCGCGGCGGCAGCCTCCTGCACCGCTTGCAAGACGCAGCCCGCCTCCACGGTGATCGTGTCGTTGTCGGTATCCAGCGCGCGCACCGCCGTCAGGCGGGTGGTGGACAGGATCACCGCGCTGCCGGATAGGTCAGGCGTGGCGCCTCCGCACAAGCCTGTATTGCCGCCTTGCGGCACCACCGGCACGCCATGCCTGGCGCACAGCTTTACGGCCGCCGCCACTTCCTCGGTCGACCCGGGACGGATCACCGCCAGCGCGACGCCTCGATAGCGGCGGCGCCAGTCCAGCACGTAGGTGTCGGCGTCCGTGCCCGTCAGCACGTGGGAAGCGCCCAGAAGGGACTGTAGATCGCTCAGCAAGGTCATATGCGCGGCCAAGTAGAGCCTGGATGCATCCAGGCCAGGGATGTGCCGACTATTGTAGGGGTTGAAATGCCCCCGGGTCGCCACCAGGCGGACCCGCGCAGCCCGCCGCCAGGACAGATCAGCCAACCGCCTGATCCAGCCTCGCACCCGTCAGCCCCGAGCAATAGGCCCGAGAGGCAATGCGGTTCATGAGAAAAGCGCGGTCGACGCCTGCGGGGCCGGGCATTTCCGATAGGGCGCGGTAGGCGCGGCGCAGCACCTCGCCCCGGGTCGCGCCGCACACCAGCAAGCGCGTGCATGGCAGGCGACGGTCCACGCAGCCGTCGATGCGCACTTCCAGCGCATGGGCGGCGACGGGTTCGCAATCGGCTACGGCCGTGCCCGAATGGGCCTGCGCCTGGGCGTCGATCACGCGGAACACGCCGCTGCGATCGTCCAGCGCGAAAGCGACGGTACCCATGCCCTGCCAGCCGCGGTCCCGCGCCACGTCGGCGGCGACGGTGCGCAGCGCGCTTTCCATCGAAGCCGGCAGATGGGGCGCCGGGGATTCGGCGATCAGGACCCGGGCGTCGCGCCATACGCAACGTTCCCAGGCCCGGCCCGTGGCCAGGCCGCCCGCCTCGGAAACGAACACGTGGATGTCGAGCCGGCGCTCGCGGCCTGCGGCTGGTCCGGCGTGATCCGTGGGCGGACCCCGCCGGTTTGAGGCGCCCCTGGATGACATGACAGTAGAAACTTTGGCGCCCATGGCCCCTCCCGGTCTTTCTGCTTGCATAGCAAGCGTATCACCTTCGGACGACGAGCAAGTTTTATGCCACGCCCAGCCTCCCCTGCAAGCCCTGGAGCGCGGCCGGGCGCCGCACCGTAACCAGGCGTTGACGTCCGCGCAGGCACCAGATCAGGGCAGACGTCCCGCCGAGGTGCAAGGACGGAAAAAGCCCTACGCCGTCTGCCGGATGAAGGGGGAGCGCCAATGGGGGATAATTCCGGTTTAATCTCCTGCCAGCCGCCTTTTGGATACGAGGGTTTACCAGCAGACCCCGGCAGAATGAGCGCTGCAACTCTCATCAAGGAATCGCTGTGGGCGACAACACGCAATTTCCGGGCTCGGTGTTCAAAGCCTATGACATCCGCGGCACCGTGCCCGATCTGATCGACGCGCGCTTTGCCCGAGCCTTGGGCGTAGCGCTCGCCGCCCGTGCGCGCGACCAGGGCATACAAACCCTGGTCGTCGGCCGCGATGGCCGTCTGAGCAGCGAAATGCTGTCAATAGCGCTGCAGGAAGGCATGCTGGAAGGCGGCGTGGATACTCTGGACATCGGCATGGTACCCACCCCGCTGGTCTATTTCGCCGCCAACGTCATGCAGACGGGATCAGGCGTCGCCATCACCGGCAGCCACAACCCGCCCAAGTACAACGGCTTCAAGATGATGATGGGCGGCCGTGCGCTCTACGGCGAGGACGTGCAGGCGCTGGCCGCCAGCATGAACGGCCCCGCCAGCGCCCCGGCGGCGCGGCCCGGCGTGCGCCGTCAACTGGACCTGGTGGCGTCCTACATCGCTCGTGTCGCGTCCGGCATCAAGCTGGCGCGGCCCATGAAAATCGCGATCGATTGCGGCAACGGCGTGGCCGGCGCGGTCGCCCCGGCGCTGTTCCGCGCCCTGGGCTGCGAAGTCACCGAACTGTTCTGCGAGGTGGATGGCACCTTCCCCAACCACCATCCCGACCCCGCCGAACCCAAGAACCTGCAGGACCTGATCAAGTGCGTGGCCGAGACCGACTGCGAACTGGGCCTGGCTTTTGACGGCGACGGCGACCGCCTGGGCGTGGTGACGAAATCGGGCCAGATCGTCTGGCCGGACCGCCAACTGGTGCTGTTCGCCCGCGACGTGCTGGACCGCAATCCGGGCGCCACCATCATCTATGACGTGAAGTGCAGCCGCCACGTCGGCCTGTCGGTCGAAGCCGCCGGCGGCGTGCCGCTGATGTGGAAGACCGGCCATTCGCTGGTGAAGGCGAAGCTGGCCGAGACCGGGGCCCCGCTGGCCGGCGAAATGAGCGGCCACATCTTCTTCAAGGAGCGCTGGTACGGGTTCGATGACGGACTCTACACGGGTGCGCGCCTGCTGGAGATCGTGTCGCGCGACGCCGATCCCTGCGCCGTGCTGGAAGCCCTGCCGCAAGACGTTTCAACTCCAGAGTTGAAGCTGGAAATGGAAGAAGGCCAGCCTTTCACCCTGGTCCAGGCCTTGCAAGACCAAGGCCAATTCCCCGCTGCGAACCGCGTGATCACCATTGATGGCGTGCGTGCCGAGTATCCAGACGGCTTCGGCTTGGCTCGCCCCTCGAACACCACCCCGGTCGTCGTGCTGCGATTCGAAGCGCAAACGTCTGCGGCGCTGGAGCGCATCCAAGCCGACTTCCGACGTGAGCTGAGCAAGCTCGCCCCGCAAGCCAAACTGCCTTTCTGAACTCCATGTCTCTATCGAACAGCCCCGCCTGGCAAGCGTTCATCACGGCCACGCGCTCCGCACCCAAGACCGGCGCCCAATTGCGCATCATCAATGCTCCCGGGTTGCGCCTGGACTTGAGCGCGCAGGCGTATTCGCCGGAGCTGGAGAATGCAGAGGCCGCGCTGCTGACACAACAAGGCTTCGAGGCGGCCCGGGCTTGCCTGTTCGACGGCGGCAACGCCAACTGGACCGAGGAACGCCCCGCCTGGCACACCGCCCTGCGTGCGGCCCAACCGCCCGCCAAGGTGGCCAAGGCCGTGCTGACCGAGCGTGAGCGGATGCGCGAATTCGTGCGGCAGGCCGACAAGGCCGGGCGCTATGGCTGCGTGCTGCACCTGGGCATAGGCGGCAGCGACTGGGGGCCGCGGCTGGTCACGCGCGCCCTGCGCCACGGCGGCGCGCGGCGCGAAGTGCGTTTCGCCTCCAACGTGGACTCGCATTCGGTCGCGGACGCGATGAGCCGCCTGGATCCGCACGATACCCTGGTCATCGTCGCATCCAAGTCGTTCACCACGACCGAGCCGCTGGCCAATGCCGAGGTCGCCATGAACTGGCTGCGCGATGCCGGCGTGGCGGATCCGATCAAGCAGGTCGTGGCGGTCACCGCCAACGTCGAGGCGGCCTTGAACCTGGGCATCCTGCCCGATCACATCTTCCAGATCTGGGATTGGGTGGGCGGACGCTATTCGCTTTGGTCCGCGATCAGCCTGCCGGTCGCGCTGGCGCTGGGCACCGACTGCTTTGACCAGCTACTGGCGGGCGCCGCCGCCATGGACGAGCATTTCCGCACCGCGCCCATCAAGGAAAACGCGCCCGTCCAGCTGGCGCTGGCCGGCGTCGTGAACCGCAGCGTGCTGGGCTACGACTCCCTGGCAATCACGCCCTACGATTCGCGGCTTTATCACATCGTGCCCTGGGCCCAGCAGCTGGAAATGGAATCGCTGGGCAAGGTCGCCACCGCCGATGGCAGCCCGGCCGGCGTGCCCACCGGCCCGGCCGTTTGGGGCATGTCGGGCACCGATTGCCAGCACACCTTCTTCCAGTGGCTGCACCAGGACACCCGGGGCGCTCCCGTCGACTTCATCCTGTGCGAAAAACCCGACCACGCCTACGCGCGGCACCACGAGCTGCTGATCGCCAACTGCCTGGCGCAGCGTTCGGCGCTGCTGCGCGGCAAGTCCTACGAGGAAGCGCTGGCCGAAACCTCGGCCATCGAAAGCGATCCCGACCGCGCGCGGCTGCTGGCGCTGCACCGTGTCCATCCGGGCGGCCGGCCGTCCTCGCTCATCGTGCTGCCGCGCCTGGAGGCCTATACGCTGGGCGCGCTGCTGGCGCTGTACGAACACAAGGTGTTCACGCAGGGCGTGGTCTGGGGCATCAATCCCTTCGATCAATGGGGCGTTGAATTCGGCAAGGCCCTGGCCAAGGGCATCATGCACGAGTTGAATTCGCAGCAAGCCAGCCAGCAGGATCCTTCCACCCGCTACTGGATCGACGCGATCACGCGCCGTCCCTGAGCGCTAGCCGGCGCCTCCCCGGCGCCGGCGCTGCCGTATCAGGCGCTGAGCGCGTCGTAGATTTCCACGTGGATGCGCGCCACGCGCTCGATGTTGAACTCGTGCTCGGCCAGCGCCCTGCCTGCGGCGCCCATGGACTGCCGCAAGGCCGGATCCCCGGCCAGACGCGCGATGGCGTCCGCCAACGCCTGCGCGTCTCGCACCGGCACCAGCAGTCCGGTCTCGCCGGGTTCGATCGCATCGCGGCAACCAGGCACATCGGTAGTCACGACCGCGCGCGCGCAGGCTGCCGCCTCGATCAGCGACTTGGGCAGACCTTCACGATAGGAAGGCAGCACGGCGATATGCGAGGCGGCGTACAGCGCGGCCACGTCGGAGCGTTCGCCCAATGCGCGCACGCAGCCTTCCCGCTGCCAGGCATCCACATCGTCCTGCGTCGCCGAGGCCGGATTGCCGGCGTCCACGCCGCCGACCAGCTGCATCGTGACAGGCAAGCCACGCTCGCGCAGCAGCCTGGCCGCCTGCACGAATTCCTGCACGCCCTTGTCGCGCAGCAATCGGGCCACCATGGTGACCACGACCGGCGGCGCCGGCGGTTCGGGCTGGGCCCGATACGCATTCAGGTCCACGCCCGCGCCCCGGATCATGACGACCTGGGCGTCGCGCACCGCACCCAGCGACTTGAGCAAATCGCGGTCGCTGGCGTTCTGGAAGATCACGCGGCTATTGGGATGGCCCAGCGCCAGCCGGTACAGGCGCGCGACCACGGCGCGCACCAGCTTCATCTTCAGGGAATTGGACAGGAACACAAAGCCCAGTCCGGAAATCGCCGCGACCATGCCCGGCACGCGCGTCAAGCGGGCAGCGATGCCGCCATAGAGCACGGGCTTGATCGTGACCAGATGCACGATCTGCGGCCGCAGGCGGCGGAACAGCCGTATCAGGGCCAGCAGCGTACCCAACTCCTGCAAGGGATGCTTGCCGCTGCGCGTCATGGGTATGGCGTGATGCGTCATGCCCAGCGCCTCGATGTCCGCCACGGCCGGACCGTCCATCGTGGCGACATGCACCTCGTAGCCCGCCTGTTGCGCGGCCAGCGCCACCGGCACGCGGTGCGACATGAAGAAGGCCGGATTGTTGACGACAAACAGCAGGCGGCGCCCTGCGCTCATGCTTTGACTCCTGAGATGCGGCGCCACACCGCGATATAGCTTTGCACCATGCGCGCCAGGTCGAAATTTTCCAGCACGCGGGCGCGGCCCGCCTCGCCTGCACGCGTACGGCCGCGCGAGGCCACTTCGCACAGGGCTGTTTCAATGCCGCGGGCCAACGCCTCGGACTGCTCCGGCGGCACCACCACGCCGGCATCGCCAACGATAAAGGCCGCGTCGCCCACGTCCGTCACGACGCAGTAGACGCCGCAGGCCATGGCCTCGGCTACCACGTTGGGAAAGCCTTCCGCGCAGCTGGACAGGACATGCAGGTCCAGCCCGTTCATTGCGGCGGGCACGTCGTCGCTGGGACCCGCCAACACCAACCGGTCGCGCAGGCCCAGCCTGTCGATCAAGGCCGCCAGCTCGGTGTTTGCGGCATCCATGCCGCGACCTATCAGCACGCAGCGCAGTCCCGCGTCGCGTCCATCGCGTACCAGCGCGGCGATGGCGCGCAGCAGGTTGGCGTGGTCCTTGAGCGGATCCCAGCGGGCCACGCAACCGATGGCCGGCACGTCCTGCGGCAAGCCCCATTGCGCGCGCACCCGCTGCCGGGCCTCGTCATTCGGCGCATAGCGCGACAAGTCATAGCCGTTGGCGATCACCACCATGCGTTCGCGGTCATAGCCTTTGTCGGCATGGCGCTGCGCCGACTTCTGGGCGGCGCATACGATGGCCTTGGGTATGCGGCCGGACAGCAGCGCGCACGCCCGCAGCACCAAGCGGGCCGAACGGCTGCTGCGCTCCAGGTGTTCGCCCGAATTGCGTATGCCCCAGGCGATGGCCCGCACGCCTGCCAGGCGCGCCGCCAGGCCGCCGATCAGATCGGCGTGGTACATCCAGGTCTGCACCGCGTCGGGACGCGTCGCGGCGATCAGCGAACGCAGCGCCATGAAACCGCCCAGGCTGACCCGCCCGCGTTTCATGCCCAGCGCATGCACCGCGACGCCTGCCGCGCGCAGGCGCTCGCCATAGATGCCCTCGTCGGTCAGCGACACGATGACATGTTCCACATCCGCCCCGGGATAGGTCGCCAGGCGGAACAGCACGGATTCCGCCCCACCCTGCCCCAGGCCGGTGATGATGTGCAGGACACGCAGCGGCCGAGCGCTCATTGTCCCTCCCGCACGGCATCGAACAATTCATCCCATTCCGCCAGGACGCTGGCCAGCGCATAGCGCTGGCGCACCGCGGCGGCACCGCGCAAGCCCAGTTGCTGGCGCAGGGAGGCGTCTCCCAGCAGACGGCGCAGGGCCTCGCGCAGGTCATCTCGATTGCCGGCGGGCACCAGCAGAGCGTCCTCGCCGTTGCGCGTCATCTCGCGCGGCCCGCTGGGGCAATCGAACGCCACGCAGGGCAGGCCCAGCGACATGGCTTCCAGCAGCACATTGGGGAAGCCTTCCACCAGCGAACTCAGCACGAAGGCCTGGCCCCGCGCAAGTTCATCCCAAGGCGCCTCGGTGCGGCCAGGCAAGCTGATGCGCGACTGCAGGCCCAGGCGCGCGACCTGCTGCTCCAGCGCGCCGCGCTCGGGGCCTTCGCCCCAGATGCGCAGATTCCAGTCCGGGAAGTCGGGCGCCAATTGCGCGAACACGTCGATCAGCAGGTCAAACTGCTTGTCGGTGACCAGGCGTCCCATCGCCAGCAATTCGCGGGGACCGCCGTCTTCACGCTGCGGCACCAGCGGCGCATCCAGCAAGGGCGCCGGCAGCGGATTGGGAATCACGGCCAGGCGCTTGATGCCGGGCACCTGCCGGGCGAACGGGCCAGCGGTATCCTCCGCCTGCACCGTCACCATGTCGGCGCGGGGATACAGGATGCGACGCAGCTTGCGCCACACGGTTCCCGTCGTGGTTTCGGCCACCGGATTGGTACGCTCGCAAACAATCAGCGGCACCTTCAATCCCAGGGAAGCCAGTATGGCGGCCACGTTGACGTTGGTCAGGAAGGACACCACCACGTCTGGCTTCGAATCGCGGATGTGTTTGCGCAGCGCTAGCAGACGCTTGAATGCGGCCTTAGCCCCCGATGCGCGCGTGCCTGCCAGATCCGCCAGCCAGGCCAGTTCGACCTTGTCCGACAGCGGATAGAAGCAGTTGCCCTTGGACGAGTAGGTGGGCGTCAGGATGACGGAATCCCCGCGCTCGGCCCATGCGTTGACCAGCGTGGCGGCGACCCGTTCGGCGCCGCCCGCGTGCATGGAACTGACCAGCATCAAGATTTTCATGCGTCAAAGACTCCCAACCGATCCTCCCTGCTCCTTGTCGCCGCGGTAGCGGTCAAGCCAGGCCTGCATCATCAACACGCCCCACAGATGACTGTCCCAATTGCGATGGCCCGACGTATGCTCGCGCCATTTGCGCAGAATGGGTTCGGGCTCGAACCAGCCTTCCTGGCGCAGGCGCGCCGGGTCCAGCAGCGCATCGGCCCATTCGCGCAGCGGGCCGCGCAGCCATGCGGCCAGCGGCACGGCGAAACCGCGCTTGGGGCGGTCCACCAACGCCTGCGGCACATGGCGGTGCAGCACCTGGCGCAGCAGCCACTTGCCCGTGTTGCCGCGCACCTTGTATTGGTGCGGCAGGCTCCAGGCGAACTCATATACGCGGTGATCGATCAGCGGCACGCGCGTTTCCAGGCTGACGGCCATGGCGGCGCGATCCACCTTGACCAGGATGTCGTCCGGCAGGTAAGTCACCGTGTCCAGCTTCATCATGGCTTCGAACGTGGAACCCTGCATCGCCCGGGCGAACTCGGACACCGGTTCCACGCCGCCCTTCACCACGCTGGAAGGATCGGCCCAATACGATACGAAATGGCGGTAGAACTCGCCGCGCGTATCGGTGCGCAGCAGTTCGCCCAGCTTGCCGACCTTGCCGCGCCAGGCGCCGCGCCCGGGGAGATGGGTGGACGCGCTCAACAGCGCGCCGGCGGGCTTGCGCAGCAGCGCCGGGACGCGCTCGCATTGCTGCCACCAGTTGTTCACGCGGAAATAACGCGAATAGCCGCCGAAAAGCTCATCGCCGCCATCGCCGGACAGCGCCACGGTAACGTGCTGGCGCGCCATGCGCGTGACCAGCGAGGTCGGAATCTGCGACGAATCCGCGAACGGCTCGTCGTACATGTCGGCCAGCGTGGGCACCACGGCCAGCGCATCCTCCGCCGTCACGTACAGTTCGGTATGGTCGGTGCCCAGATGCGTGGCCACCGCCTTGGCATGCTGCGCCTCGTCGTAGCCCTTCTCGTGAAAGCCGATAGCGAAGGTGCGCACGGGCTGCGAGCTCTGCGCCTGCATCAAGGCCACGATGGTGGAGGAGTCGATGCCGCCGGACAGGAAGGCGCCCAGGCTCACGTCCGACAGCATCTGGCCGCCAACCGCCTTGGACAGCACGCCTTCCAGCGCGTCGGTCGCCTGCGCATCGGATTCGAACGACAGCAGCGATTGCGCCGAGGTGTCGGCGGCCTCGCGGGCCGACCAGTACACGCGCGGCTCGGGCATGCGGCGGCTGCGGGTATCGTCGGCCGTGAATTCGACCCAGGTACCCGGTGGCAGCTTGGCAATGCCCTGGTAAATCGACTGCGGCGCCGGAATGTAGTTGTGCCGCATGAACGACGCCAGGGCGTTGCGGTTGAGCTCGCGGCCGAAGCCGGGAATCGGCATCAGACCCTTGAGTTCCGACGCGAACACCAGTTCGGCGCCTGAGTAGCCGTAGTACAGCGGCTTCTCGCCCATGCGGTCGCGCGCCAGCATCAGCTTGCGCGACGCGCGGTCCCACAGCGCGATGGCGAACATGCCCACGGCGGCCTGCAAGGTGGCTTCGATGCCCAGGGCGGTAAAGCCCGCCAGCAGCGTTTCCGTATCGGAATGGCCGCGCCAGGACGGCGCCAGCGCCGATTGCTCGAGCTGCTTGCGGATGTCCAGGTGGTTGTAGATTTCGCCGTTGAACACCATGACATAGCGGCCGCAGGCCGACGTCATGGGCTGATGGCCGGCCTCGGTCAGATCCAGGATCGCCAGGCGCACGTGCGCCAGCGCCAGTTCGGCCTCGGGGTCTTCCCAGAAACCATTGCTGTCCGGCCCGCGGTGGCGGATGCGGCGGCAGCTTTCCGCCAACACACGTTCCTTGTTCCCGACAGGGCCCCAAATCCCGACTATTCCGCACATGATGAAGTTCTCGTTGTCACTGTAGCAACAGCGCGACGCGCGGCCTCAACGGCCGGTTCCGCGCACGCCGTCAAAAAGTTCCTGCCATTTCTGCAGCACGCGCGCGGCCGAAAAACGGTCGCGCACGTCGATCGCCGCCTGCGCCATGCGCGCGCGGTCCGCGTCATTGCGCATGACGGCGTCCAGCGCCTTGCACAGCGCGGGCACGTCGCCATTGGGGCGCACCAGCACGCCGTCCACGCCTTCGCGGATGATCTCGCGCGGCCCCGTGTCGCAGTCGAACGATACGGCGGCCAGCCCGCTCGCCATGGATTCGAGCAGGGTATTGGACAGCCCTTCGAAGCGCGAGGTCAGCACGTACAGATCGGCGCTTTCATACCAGTCGCCGACGTTGCCTGCTCGCCCCGGCATGAAAATCCGCGACGCCAGACCAGCCTCGCGCACTTGCGCCTCCAGGGCGGGCCGCTCGTCGCCCTCGCCCAGGATAACCAGATCCCAACCGGGATGCGACGCCGCCAATTGCGCATAGGCCTGGATCAGCAGGTCGAAACCCTTGTCGGCGTGCAGACGGCCCACCGCCAGCAGGCGCTTGCGGCCGTCGCCCGACACCGGGGTCAGAACCGGTTCGGCGCGCGGCAGGGGAAAGTGTACCGGGTTGGGAATGACGGCCAGCTTGCTGCCCGGCACGTGCTGCGCCAGCCAGTCGGCGGTGCCGCGTGTCAGCGCGACCACGCTGGCCGCTCGCGGATACGTCAGCCGACGCAGGCGCTGCCAGAAGCCCGACAGCGTCTGCGAAGGCGGATGCGTATGTTCGGTGGCGATCACCCGGCAGGACAGGCCCGCGCAAGCCAACACCGACAGCACCGACGCCGTCGTCATCATGCCCAGCACGATGTCCGGGCGGAACGACTTGATCACGCGGCGCAAGGCGCGCACCCGTTGCACATTGCTCCAGATGCCGCGCAGACCACCGCCCTCGCCCGCCGTATGCAGGACCTCGCGGCGCACCTTGGGGTGCAGCGTGTAGACGTCGCCCTCTGCGCTGGCCTGCGTCACCACCATGACTTCCCGCCCCATGTCCGCCCAGTGCGCGCTCAGGTCCGCAGCCACGCGTTCCGCGCCGCCGCCATGCAGGGAATGTATGAACAACAGGACGCGCGGCGCCGGGCCGGTATCGGTCACGGGCATTCAATCGGCCTCTTTGGGTTCAACTTTGCGCATCGCCACCGCCAGGTAGCAGGCAAAGGACAACAGATACATGAGGCTGGTCGCCAGCATGATGCCGGCCGCGCCCATCCTGGGCGCCAGCACGGTGTTCAACACCGCCTTCAGGGCGAAATTGGCGACGGCGATGGCTGCCATCACACGATAGCGGTTCTGGCTGGCCAGCAGTTGCACCAGGATCAGCACGCCAAAATAGAACGGCAACTGCAGCAGCCCCCAGCGGAACACATGCGCCACGGCCTGGGTATTCTCGGCGGTGAAGGCGCCGCGCTGGAAAAGCACGGACACGCCCCACGGCGCCAGCATCCAGCCCACGGCGACGGCAACAGCGCCTGCGGCCACCATCAGCACCGACCATTTGAGAGCCATGCCGCGCGCACGAGCGGTATCGCCCCGCGCTTGCACATCGGCCAGCACCGGCAAGGCCGCGCGCCCCACTGACACGGCGCCGATCCCCAGCACCAGCGACAACAGCCGGCTGGCGTAGCCCAGCGTGGCGTTGGCGTTCGCTCCCAGATTGGCGGCGGCGTACTGGTCCAGCGGACCGACGAAACTCATGGCCACCTGGCCGATCAGCATCACGCCCGCGGCGCCCAGCAGTTCGGGCCAATGCGGCGATTGCAGCGTCAGCCGGGGCGCGCCCCAGAAACCGCCATCGGCGCGCGCCGCCAGCCAAGCCAGCCAGACGGTCTGGATCGCGTAGCCGACCAGCGTGCCCCACAGCAGCGGCCCGACGCCGTCGGCGCTGGCGGCCAGCATCACCCAGGCCAGCGTCGCCACGGCCGGCACGCTGTCCAGCAGGGTATTGACGTGTCTTTCCTGCGCCCGCAGCCGCGCAGCGCTGATGCCGGCGACGAGCAGCAGCGCCGACACCGGCGCGAACGCGGCAAGCAGCTGGCCTGTCATGTCGCTCACGCGGGCCGACAAGCCCTGGCCCAGCACGCCGACCACCTGCGGCCAGGCGAACCAGGTCAGCAGCGCCAGCGCAATGCCTGCGGCCGCCACCCAGCCCTGCAGTTCGCGGATGAACAGATTTCTTTCGGCGGCATCGGCGCGGCGCAGCCGCACCAGCACCGGGATCAGGACCACCGACAGCACGCCCACGATGGTGACCGGCAGCCAGGTAGCCATGGTCATCGTGAACTGGTAGGCGTCCACGGCGTCGCTGACGCCGTAGCGGTACGCCACCGCCATCTCCTTGATGGCGCCGGCGGCCTTGCCCAGCAGCAGAAACACCGCCACCCGGAAGGCGCCCTTGAAGATGCGCTGATGGTCCGGGTGGATGCTGCCGAGTTTTCTGACGAGTGCTTTCAAATCAACGCAGGAATTGCGTGTACCAGGGCATGGCCACTTCCAGGCCTTGCAGCACGGTGTGCGTCGGCTCGTAGCCCAGCAACCGGCCCGCCTTGCTGACGTCCGCCTGCGAATGGCGCACGTCGCCGGCGCGGAAGTCGGCGTAGACCGGCTTCTTGCCATAAGCCACGTCTTGATTGCCCAGGGCTTGCACCAGGAAGCCGAACAGTTGGTTCAAGGTGCTGCGGCCGCTGACCGCCACGTTGTAGACCTGGTTGCGGCCTTCCGGCGCGGCCATGGCCGCGAGAATGTTGGCTTGCACCGCGTTGTCCACGAAGCAGAAATCGCGGCTGGTCTCGCCGTCGCCGTTGATGGTGACGTCTTCGCCCTGGATCATCGCGGCCGTCCACTTGGGGATCACGGCCGCATAGGCGCCGTTGGGATCCTGCCGCTTGCCGAACACGTTGAAGTAGCGCAGGCCGACCGACTCGAAGCCGTAGGAGCGCGCGAAGACGTCCGCGTAGAGTTCATTGACGTACTTGGTGACCGCATACGGCGACAGGGGATTGCCAATGTTCTCCTCGACCTTGGGCAAGGCCGGGTGGTCGCCATAGGTCGAGCTCGAGGCCGCGTAGACGAAGGATTTGACTTCGGCATCGCGCGCCGCCACCAGCATGTTCAGGAAACCGCCGATGTTCACCTCGTTGGTGGTGATCGGATCCTTCAAAGAGCGCGGCACCGAACCCAGCGCGGCCTGGTGCAGCACGAAATCGACGCCCTGCGCCGCGCGGCGGCAGGCTTCCAGGTCACGGATGTCGCCTTCGATGAAGGTAAAGCGCGCCCACTGCTCGGGCGTGACCGAGTCGCGCACCTCGTCCAGGTTGTGCTGATGGCCGGTGGCGAAGTTGTCCAGGCCGGTCACGGTCTGGCCCAGCTTCAGCAGGGTCTCCAGCAGGTTCGACCCGATGAAACCGGCGCAGCCGGTCACCAGCCATTTGCGCGGCGCGGCCGACAGTTCCTTCTTGATGGTCTCAAAGCGTGTGGTCATGGGCAGTCCTTACAGGCGCAGATCGGATTCGGAAGGCGAAAGCACGTACTTCAGGTCATACAGGATGTGCTGCGCCTTGCCGAGCTTGCGGATGCCTTCCGCGCCCATCGCCTTGAACTGATTGTGCGCCACGCCCAGGATCACGGCGTCGTACTTGCCTTCGTCGGGCTTGGCCACCGGGGTCAGGCCGTATTCGTGCATGGCTTCTTCGGGATCGACCCACGGGTCGTACACGTCGACGTCGACGTTGTAGTCGCCCAGTTCCTTGACGATGTCCACGATGCGCGTGTTGCGCAGGTCGGGGCAGTTTTCCTTGAAGGCCAGGCCCATCACCAGCACACGGGCGCCCTGCACGTGGATGCGGCGCTTGGTCATGGCCTTGACCAGTTGCGACACCACGTAGCTGCCCATCGAGTCGTTCAGGCGGCGGCCCGCCAGGATGATCTCGGGGTGGTAGCCGATGGATTGCGCCTTGTGGGTCAGGTAGTACGGATCCACGCCGATGCAGTGGCCGCCGACCAGGCCCGGACGGAACGGCAGGAAGTTCCATTTGGTGCCGGCTGCCTGCAACACGGCTTCGGTGTCGATGCCCATCTTGTTGAAGATCAGGGCCAGCTCGTTGATCAGCGCGATGTTCACGTCACGCTGCGTGTTCTCGATGACCTTGGCAGCCTCGGCCACGCGGATGCTGGACGCCTTGTGCGTGCCGGCGGTGATGATCTGCTTGTACAGCTGGTCGACCAGCTCGGCCACTTCGGGCGTCGAGCCGGAGGTGACCTTCTTGATGGTGCTGACGCGGTGGTCCTTGTCGCCCGGATTGATACGCTCGGGGCTGTAGCCGGCATAGAAATCCACGTTGAACTTCAGGCCCGACACGCGCTCCAGCACCGGCACGCAGTCTTCTTCCGTGGCGCCAGGATAAACGGTGGATTCGTAGATGACGATGTCGCCGCGCTTGAGCACGGCGCCGATGGTCTCGCTGGCCTTGACCAGCGGGGTCAGGTCCGGCTGCTTGTATTCGTCGATGGGGGTCGGCACGGTCACGATGAACACGTTGGCCTGGCCCAGCACGCTGCGGTCCGCCGTGTAGCTCAGCTGGGTTGCTTCCTTCAGCTCTTCATCGCTGACTTCCAGCGTATGGTCGTGGCCCGCCTTGAGCGCGTCGATGCGGCGCGTATTGATATCGAACCCGATGACCGAACGCTTCTTGCCGAACTCCACCGCCAGGGGCAGGCCGACATAGCCCAGGCCGACAACAGCGAGTTTCACATCCTGAATTCGCAACATAACTCTCCCTTCACCGTAGAACGATTACGGCATTTCAAATATGGTCGGGTAATTAAGAAAAGATTACCGAGCCCCCGGCGGCAGCCGCCGGGGCGCCCAAAACTAATCGGAAGTCCGCAAAACGGATGGCAGCAGCAGCCAGCCTGGCCGGCGCCAGGACACGAGCCGCGAATACAGCCAGATATAGACGGCGGCGAACACCACCAGGCTGGCGCAAAGCGCCCAGGCGTTGTCCCACCAGATGGTCGCGGGCACCAGGCCGATCAGGGCCAGCACCCACATGTAAGGCGAGGCCAGCGCATTGCACAGCGCGGGCACCGCATGCCGCCGGCCGCGGCTGAACGTGACCCGCACCAGACGGCGGAACACCAGTTGGTGCAAGTGCAGCGCATCCGGCTGGTCCACGGGCACGCCGCGCTTGAAGCGCCGGCGCCAGATCGAAAAACCGGTTTCGAAGACGGGATAGAACAATACGGCCAGCGCGTAGAACGGCGACACCGAAGGATTGCGCACCACCAGCAGCACGGCCAGCTCGGCCAGCATGAAGCCCAGGAAGTACGCGCCGCCATCGCCCAGGAACACGCGCCCGAACGGGAAGTTCCAGACCAGGAAGCCCAGCGTGGCCGAGGCCAGCGCCGCCGCCACCAGGAAAATCGGCACGTCGCCCACTTGCAGCGCCACCAGGCTGATCGAGACGGCCATCAGCGTAGCCACCATGCCGGCCAGGCCGTTCATGCCGTCAACGATATTCAGCGCGTGCGTACAGCCGCCCACCGCGAACATGGTGAACAGCAGCGACACCGGCCAGAAGGACAGCACGTAATCCACCGGCGCCATCCCCACGCGGCTGACGCCGCCCAGCAGCCACCAGGCGATCGCGGCCGACAGGAAGGCAGCCAGCAGGCGCTTGCTGGCGCCGATGTCCTTGGTGATGTCTTCGAGCAGGCCTGCCACGAACACGGGCAGCGCCGCAACGAACAGCGCGGGCCACAGCCAGGTCAGTGTCATGTTGCTGGGTCCGAGGACCAGCAGGCCCGCCAGCGTGCCCGCGAGCACGGCCAGCCCGCCGACGCGAGGCGTGGCGCGGGAATGGTTGGCTTGGGGCTTGTTGAGGTCGCTGTCGCCGGTGAAGGCGCCATGCCAGCGCTCCGACGCCACGATGAGTCCCCCCACCATGAATGCGACCACGCAAATGTACAGCCAGGTCACCGAGTCACCTCTGGTTGGTCTATCGAGACAGGCCCGCCATTATCGGTGGCAGGTGTAACGCCCATATATGGGAGGAATAAGGAAGTGCAATTCACCGGCACAGAACGTAACGCATTGCGCCATGTCGCCAGTCCCAGGCAGAAACTGTCATTTGGCAGGATCGCCAAGGCGAAACCGCGCAGGCGCGGAAATAGGGGTTTCATGGAACGATTGTAGAACTTTCCGCCCTGACGCACGCGAAATATCCAAGGGAAAACGCGAAGGCCGTCCTCTGACGGAAGTGCCAGGCAGGGCTACAGGCGATACTCCGCCACAGCTAAATGGGGACACACCAAAAACATCGAAAAAAAAGCCCGAGATCGTGAGATCTCGGGCTAAATCCACCAAAGGAGGAGGGTGGAGGAGACAACCGTGGCATGTTGGGAGCTGGCCTTCCGCTCGCTACGCTTTCGGGGTTTTGCACCGCGCCGACTGCGTTTCAACATCCGATGTATGAATAGTACCGAGGTTTTTTGTGCGATGCAAGAATTTTTTTAGCCTGTCGCGCAAGAGATTTTTCGCGTTGCAAATTTGCCGCAAAGTCCTGGACTCTCCTCTGGAAACCCGCGCCAATCAATGGCTATTCCAAAAACAGGGTTTTTGCCAAATGGGTAAACCCGCCCGGGGCTTACCCTAGCCTCTATCGGGTTATCCCGCTCTGGATTTTGCACCGAGATGGTGCGTCCGGCACCAACTTGCAGCTATTTTTGCGCATTGCAACATTTCACGTTTCAGGCGTATCAGACCCAGTAAGCGGTGGTCGTCATGACCTTCGACATGGCCCGCATCGCGGCCTTTACCGGCGCCGGCAAAGGAACACCGCCCGCCGCTTCCGCGCTGGCGCGATGCTGCGCCTCGTCCTCTTTCATCTTCTGCACGATCTGGCGCGAGCGCTCGTCCTGCACCGGCAAGGTGCGCAGATGTTCTTCCAGATGCACTTCGACCTGCTTTTCGGTTTCCGCCATGAAACCCAGGTTGCGCGGCACGCCGGCGTAGCTGGCCAGCACGCCAAGCGCAAACGAACCCGCGTACCAGACCGGATTCAGCAGGCTGGGGCGGCTGCCCAGTTCCGTCAGCCGCTGATTGCACCAGGCCAGGTGGTCCACTTCCTCGGAGGCCGCGTTCAGCAGCAGGGCCCGGGGCGCGGGCTCTCGGCATACCGAAGCCTGGCCTCGGTACAGCGCCTGGGCGCAGACCTCGCCTACATGATTCACCCGCATCAGGCCGGCCGCGTGGCGCTTTTCCTGGGCCGACAGGGCTTGCGGCGCCTCGTCGGCAGTGGCCGGATACGGGCGGCCGGCAGTGGCGCTGCCGGACAGCACCCGCAACGCGCGGTCGGCCTCGGCCAGCAGCGCATCCACGGGGCTGATGCGGCGCAGGAAGGAAACGGGGCTGGGGCGGGACAGAGCGGTGGACATGGGGCAACTCCTCGGCAAGGCTGGCACGCACACCCCTGATGCGGGGCGGGGCTCTCATGCCCGGAATTGTACGCAACAGGTATCATCGGCCATTGACAGCGCTCAAGCTCAAGGACACGACAATATGGAATGCACGATCGACTGGGGCGGCCCGAACGGCATGCTCTTCACCGCCAGCACCGGCAGCGGCCACGTGGCCGTCATGGACGGCGCCGTGGACGGCGGCGGGCACAATCTGGCCCCCCGTCCCATGGAAATGCTGCTGGCCGGTACCGGCGGCTGCACCGCCTACGACGTGGTGCTGATCCTCAAGCGCGGACGCCACGCGGTCAGCGGCTGCAGCGTCAAGCTCCAGGCCGACCGCGCCGATGCCGACCCCAAGGTCTTCACCCGCATCCATTTCGCCTTCACCGTCACCGGCCGCAACCTGCCGCGCGCCGCGGTCGAACGCGCAGTGCAGCTGTCGCACGAAAAATACTGCTCGGCCTCGGCCATGCTGGAGAAAACCGCGGCGCTGACCTTCTCGGTCGAGATCGTCGACACGCAGGAAACGCCCGCCGCGGCCTGAACCGCGCCCGCGTGGTGTAATTCGTCTATCCGTAACTTATAAGAGCCGCCGCGATCCGTTCGCGGCGGCTGTCTGCGTCACCCGCCGGGCGAGCGTGCGCAAGGACCGCCATGAAACAATACCTGGACCTCGTTCAATCCATCCTGGACACCGGCGCGTGGCAGGAGAACCGCACGGGCATACGCACCCTGAGCATGCCGGGCGCGTCGCTGCGCTTCGACCTGCAGAAGGGCTTCCCCGCTGTCACCACCAAGAAGCTGGCCTTCAAGTCCGCCATCGGCGAAATGGTGGGTTTCTTGCGCGCCTCGCGCAGCGCGGCGGAATTCCGCGAGCTGGGCTGCAAGGTCTGGGACCAGAACGCCAACGAGAACAGCCAGTGGCTGGCCAACCCGTACCGCGAAGGTCCCGACGACCTGGGTCCGGTCTACGGCGTGCAATGGCGCCAGTGGCCGGCCTACAAGATGCTGGACGCCAGCCGCTCGGCGCAGATCGCCGACGCCCTGTCGCGCGGCTACGCCAAGGTCGCCGATCTGGAGGAAGGCGGCGCGCCCAAGGTGCTGCTCTACAAGGCGGTGGACCAGCTGCGGCAATGCCTGGACACCATCCACGAACGGCCGGGCGACCGCCGCATCCTGTTCCACGGCTGGAACTGGGCGCAGATCGAGGAAATGGCGCTGCCCCCCTGCCACCTGCTCTATCAATTCCTGCCGAACGCGACCACCCGCGAAATATCGCTGTGCCTGTACATCCGTTCCAACGACGTCGGTTTGGGTACGCCATTCAACCTCACGGAAGGCGCGGCCCTGCTGCATCTGGTTGGCCGACTGACCGGCTACACGCCGCGCTGGTTCACCTATTTCATCGGCGACGCGCACATCTACGAAAACCACCTGCCGATGCTGCGTGAGCAACTCACGCGCGAGCCCTACGAAGCGCCCACGCTGGTGCTGTCGGACCGCATTCCCGATTTTGCGGTCACCGGACGCTACGAGCCCGAATGGCTGGAGAAGGTGGAACCAGGCGACTTTTCGTTGTCGGGCTACACCCATCACGCCCCCCTCACCGCCGCCATGGCCGTGTAGACAGTGGCTGCCTGCGCGCCCTGGGCCGCAGGTGAAGATTGGTGAGCTTCTGGAAGCGCGTTTTCGGTATAACCCATCCCTTAGCCATGGGCGCGCGTCCAGAAATGCCCGCGCGCCATTGCTTCCGACCGGCACCTGCCGCGCCGTGCCTGTCGCTCGCAGCGAAACCGGGCCGTTCGCCCGGCAGCGCCGTCCGCAGGCGTTGCTCAGCCGCACTCCCCTTCCCAAAAAGAGAGCACGTGTATCACCAGCGTCGACCGCCGAATTCTGTCTTGCGACCGACTTGCAACCATAGACTACCAATTGAATTGATATGAAGCCCGCGCGGCGGCAGCATGCGCCAAGGACAGGACCCTACCAATGCTCGTCGGAACTTATAACCCTTCGCTCGTCCTCGTATCTCTAGGAGTCGCCATCCTGGCGTCCTACACGGCGTTGGGCATGGCCAACCGCGTCAGAGCCTCGAACGGGTTGCCCAGCGCGCGCTACTGGCTGGCGGGCGGCGCGTTCGCGATGGGCGTGGGCATCTGGTCCATGCATTTCGTGGGCATGCTGGCGTTCAGCCTGCCCATTCCCATGGGTTACGACCTGCCGCTGACCGTCCTGTCGCTGGTCATCGCCATCGGCTGCTCCGCCTTCGCCCTGTGGACCGTGAGCAAGGACGAGCTGCCGCGGCGGCGGCTGGTGATCGGCGCCCTGCTCATGGGCGCTGGCATCGCGGCGATGCATTACCTCGGCATGGCCGCCATGCTCATGGAGCCCGGCATTGTCTATGACGCCAAATGGTTCGCACTGTCCATCGTGATTGCCGTGGCCGCCTCCGGCGCGGCGCTATGGATCACCTACCGGCTGCGCCACGGCGGCCCCCGCATGGTCTGGTCGCGGCCGCTGGCGGCAGCGATCATGGGCATCGCCATCGTCGGCATGCACTACACCGGCATGGCCGCCGCCGGCTTCCCCGCGGGCAGTATCTGCATGGCGGCCAACAGCGGCATTTCGGCCGGCTGGCTGGCCATCGCCGTGACCGCCGTGACCCTGAGCGTGCTGGCCATCGCCCTGCTGGTCGCGGTGCTGGACAACCGGCTGGAGGCGCGCACCTCGGCCCTGGCTTCATCGCTGGCCGAGGCCAATGAAGAGCTGGTGCAACTGGCGTTGCACGACACGCTGACCAAGTTGCCCAACCGCATCCTGCTGGAAGACCGGCTGGAGCAGGCGATCGAAAGCGCCAGCCGGCGCAAGGGCTATTTCGCGGTGCTGTTCTTCGACCTGGACGGCTTCAAGGCGGTCAACGACGCGTACGGACACCACACCGGCGACGCCCTGCTGATCGACCTGGCGCAGCGCATCCGCCAGACCTTGCGCACACAGGACACGGTGGCGCGCCTGGGCGGCGACGAGTTCATCGTACTGAGCGAAGTGGTCGAACCCACCGACGCGGCCAATGTGGCCGACCGTCTCATCGACGCCATCGCCCGCCCCGTCACGGTCTACGGGCATGAGGTGATGGTGACCTCGAGCGTGGGCATCGCCATCTATCCCAACGACGGCCAGGACACCCACGCCCTGCTGACCAACGCCGACGCGGCGATGTACCACGCCAAGCGCCTGGGCGGCACTGGCTACAGTTTCTTCGAACCGTCCATGAACGCGGACGCGCACGAGCAGATCGAACTGCTGCACGACCTGCGCCTGGCGCAGGAACGCAACCAGCTCGTGCTGCACTACCAGCCCAAGTACGAAGCGCCCGCCGGCCCGATCATCGGCGCCGAGGCGCTGCTGCGCTGGAACCATCCGACCCGCGGCCTGGTTGGCCCGGACCAGTTCATCCCCACGGCGGAAAAGACCGGCCTGATCCTGTCCATCGGCGAATGGGTGATCAACGAGGCCTGCCGCCAGATGCGTGAATGGATCAACGCGGGCCAGGGCCACTGGACCATCGCCGTCAATATTTCAGCGTTGCAGTTCGCCCACGCCAGCCTGGTGGAAACGGTGCGCTCGGCCTTGGAACGCCATGGCGTGCCGCCGGCCTGCCTGACCTTGGAAGTGACCGAATCCACCGCCATGCGCGACGCCGAGGCCAGCCTGGCGGTGCTCAAGCGCCTGTCGAACCTGGGCGTGACGATTTCGATCGACGACTTCGGCACCGGCTATTCCAGCCTGCTCTATCTGAAGCGGCTGCCGGCCACCGAGCTGAAGATCGACCGCGGCTTCGTCAACCAGCTGGAAAACGACAACGAAGACGCGGCCATCGTGTCGGCCATTGTCGCGCTGGCGCAGCAGCTCAACCTGCGCATCGTGGCCGAGGGCGTGGAAACGCCGGCGCAGCAGAAGTTCCTGACCGGCCTGGGCTGCGATTCGCTGCAGGGCTTCCTGCTGGGCAAACCCATGCCCGCCACCGAATTCCTGGAACACGCGGTCGACTGAGCGGCCGGCGCGGCGCAAGCCGCCGCGCAAATTTGCTACGCTTGCCGTAGCCAACCGGCCGAACCCCAACCGTCCCGACCCCGCATGCCCGCCAGCCTTACCCTCATCGTCGCCTATTCCACCAATCGCGCCATCGGGCGCGACAACGCCCTGCCCTGGAAACTGCCGGGCGATCTGGCGCATTTCAAGCGCAGCACCCTGGGCCACCCCATCATCATGGGCCGCAAGACCTGGGACTCGCTGGGCCGGCCGCTGCCCGGCCGCAGCAACATCGTGATCAGCCGCAATCCCGATTTCAGCGCCGCGGGCGCCATCGTGGCGCCGTCGCTGGAAGCGGCGATCCAGGCCTGCGGCGACATCGACGCGGCCTATGTGATCGGCGGCGCGCAAATCTACGCGCAAGCCCTGCCGCTGGCGCAACGCGTGCTGGCCACCGAAGTCCGCGCCGAGGTCGAAGGCGACGCCTTCTTCCCCTTGCTGCCCGCCTTTCAATGGAAGGAAACGGCGCGCGAAGCGCAGCCGGCCGAAAACGGCTACGAATACGACTTCGTGACTTACGAGCGGCAGTGACTCAGGCGGCCGCCCCGGCGTTGCGCATGAAACGCCAAAGGGCCGGCGCTTCCGAGTAGGCCACGTTGAAGCGCACCCAGGGCGTATCGGCCTCGTCCGCCTCGAAGTAAGACCCGGGCGCCAGCCAGATCCCGTCCTTCAGCGCCAATTCCGCGAGTCCGTTGGCGCCGCGTTCGCGCCATTGCCCGGCCACCTTGGCCCACAGGAACAGGCCGCCTTGCGGCCTCCCATAGATCTCGAAACCATGCTGCGCCATCAGCTCGCCCACGCCCGCATGGGCCTCCGCCAGCCGTTCGCGGGTGCGGGCGATGTGGGCGCGGTAGCGGCCCTCGCGGATGACCTGGTGCACGATGCGCTCCATGATCTCCGGCGAGGTCAGGCCCACCGCCATCTTGGTGCGCGCGATGTCGCGCGCCAGATCGCGGTGCGCCACCACATAACCCACCCGCACCGACGGACTGATGACCTTGGAGTAGCCACCCAGGTAGACCACGCGCCGCGCCCCGTCCAGGGCGGCCAGCATGGGCGTTACGCCGGGCGCGAGCTCGCGCGAGATATCGTCTTCCACCACCCACAAGCCGTGCCGCTCAGCCGCCTGCAGGATGCGGAAGGCATTGGCCATGCTGATGCTGGCGCCCGACGGGTTCTGCAATGCGGTGTTGACGACCAGCGCCCTGGGCCGGTGGCGAGCCACCACCGCTTCCAGCGCCTCGCAGTCCAGCCCGTCCGGCGTGCGCGGCACGGACACCGCGCGCAAGCCGGCCAAACGCAGCATCTGCAGCAGATTGGCATAGGCGGGCTGCTCCACCACCACCGTGTCGCCTGGCCGCAGCAAGGTGCGTATCACCATGTCCAGCCCATGCGTCACGCCCTGGGTCAGCACGACCTGCGAGGCCTCGACCTCCATGCCCTGCGCGCTCAGGCTGGCCGCGATGGTCTCGCGCAGTGGCGCATAGCCATAAGGATGCCCGTAGTTCGCGATACGCATGGCCGGCACCCGCCCCATGTGACGCAGGGCCATGTGCAGCCCCTCCTCGTTCAGCCATTCGCCCGGCAGCCAGCCGCAGCCCGATTTGATCGGGATGGAATGGTCCGCGAAGATGTCCGACAGCAGCCAGCCGGCGTTCAGGCGCGGCGGCTCCCAGGACGGCGGCTGGACGGGGCGCGCCGGCGCGTCCGGCGTCGCGACCCGATAGCCCGCGCCCGGCCGCGCCGCCAGCCAGCCCAGCGATACCAGCCTGCTGTAGGCGCTGGCCACCGTGAAGGTGCTGACCTCGTAGAGGCGCGCAAACTCGCGCACCGAAGGTAGGGACATACCCGGACGCAGCGTCTGTTCTTCGATGGCGCGCAGGATGGCGGCGACCAGCTGCTCGACCAGGGTCGGCGCCTGTCCGCGGCCACGGGCGCGGTTGGGCTGGAAATCGATCACGGAGATAACTGTACAGTTGTGTCGTTCATAACTATACAGTTAGCCGCATTTGCGCGGATCGTATATTTTCATTCCCATCCGGACGCACCAGAATCGTTTCAATCCCGCTGGCTGCACAACCGTCGCCCAAGTCCAGCGCTTGTCCGTCCCCTGGAGCCGCCATGAACGCCCCCGACAAACTGCCCGACCTGTCCCACCTCTGGATGCCCTTCACTGCCAACAAGCAGTTCAAGGCGCACCCGCGCATGCTGGCGACCGCCAAGGGCATGTACTACACCTCGACCGACGGCCGCCAGATCCTGGACGGCACGGCCGGCCTGTGGTGCGTCAACGCCGGCCACGGCCGCGAGGAAATCGTCGCCGCGATCGCCAAACAGGCAGGCGTGATGGACTACGCGCCGGGCTTCCAGCTGGGCCACCCGCTGGCCTTCGAAGCCGCGACCGCCGTCGCCAGCCTGATGCCGCAGGGCCTGGACCGGGTCTTCTTCACGAACTCGGGATCCGAATCCGTCGACACCTGCCTGAAGATCGCCCTGGCCTATCACCGCGCCCGCGGCGAAGGCCAGCGCACCCGCCTGATCGGCCGCGAGCGCGGCTACCACGGCGTGGGCTTCGGCGGCATCTCGGTGGGCGGCATCTCGACCAACCGCAAGACCTTCTCCGGCGCGCTGCTGCCCGCCGTGGATCATCTGCCGCACACCCACAACATCGAGCAGAACGCCTATTCCAAGGGCCAGCCGGCCTGGGGCGCTCACCTGGCCGACGAACTGGAGCGCATCGTCGCGCTGCACGACCCGTCCACCATCGCCGCGGTCATCGTCGAACCGATGGCAGGTTCGACCGGCGTGCTGATCCCGCCCAAGGGCTATCTGGAAAAGCTGCGCGAAATCACCGCCAAGCACGGCATCCTGCTGATATTCGACGAAGTCATCACCGCCTACGGCCGCCTGGGCGCCGCCACGGCATCCGAGTTCTTCGGCGTCACGCCGGACATCATCGCCATGGCCAAGGGCGTGAGCAACGCCGCCGTGCCGGCCGGCGCGGTCGCGGTCAAGCGCGAAGTGCATGACGCCATCGTCAACGGCCCGGCCGGCGGCATCGAGTTCTTCCACGGCTACACCTATTCGGCGCACCCGCTGGCCGCCGCCGCCATCCTGGCCACGCTGGACATCTACCGCCGCGAAGACCTGTTCGGGCGCGCCCGCAAGCTGTCCGGCGCCTTCCAGGACGCCGCCCACAGCCTGAAGGGCGCGCCGCACGTCATCGACGTGCGCAATCTGGGTTTGGTCTGCGGCATCGAGCTGGCGCCGCGCGCCGGCGCTCCCGGCGCGCGCGCCGCCGAAGTCTTCCAGAAGTGCTTCGACAACGGCCTGATGGTGCGCTACACCGGCGACATCATCGCGATCTCGCCCCCGCTCATCATCGAAGAGGCGCAGATCGGCCAGATCTTCGAACAGATCGGCCGCATCCTGAAGGAAGTCGCCTGATCGTCCGCCGCCCCGCGAGGGGCGGTTTTTCGCCTGGGCGGCCGACGGCCGCCCTGTGGCATTTTTCAAAGCCCCAGATTCGAGCGTTCCCATGAAGAAGATCCCGCATTTCATCAATGGCCAGCACTACGACGGCCGCAGCAACCGCTACGCCGACGGCTTCAACCCCGCCACCGGCGAAGTCACCGCTTCCATTCCGCTGGCGTCGAACGACGAAGTCGCGCTGGCCGTGGCCGCTGCCAAGGCCGCGTTTCCTGCCTGGTCCGAAACGCCCGCGCTCAAGCGCGCGCGCATCCTGTTCAATTTCAAGGCGCTGCTGGACAAGCACCAGGACGAACTGGCCGAACTGATCACGCGCGAACATGGCAAGGTCTTCTCCGACGCCAAGGGCGAGGTCACGCGCGGCATCGAAATCGTCGAATTCGCCTGCGGCATTCCGCAGCTGATGAAAGGCCAGTACTCCGACCAGATCGGCGGCGGCATCGACAACTGGAGCATGCGCCAGGCCCTGGGCGTGGTGGCCGGCATCACGCCGTTCAACTTCCCCATGATGGTGCCGTGCTGGATGTTCCCGGTGGCCATCGCTTGCGGCAACACCTTCGTGCTCAAGCCTTCCGAGCGCGATCCCTCGGCGTCCGTGCGCCTGGCCGAACTGCTGGCCGAAGCCGGCCTGCCTGAAGGCGTGTTCAACGTCGTGCACGGCGACAAGCAGGCGGTGGACGCGCTGATCGCGCATCCCGACGTCGAAGCCCTGTCCTTCGTCGGTTCGACGCCGATTGCCGAATACATCTATGCCGAAGGCACCCGCCGCGGCAAGCGCGTGCAGGCGCTGGGCGGCGCCAAGAACCACATGGTGGTCATGCCCGACGCCGACCTGGACCAGGTTACCGACGCGCTGATGGGCGCGGCCTACGGCTCGGCCGGTGAACGCTGCATGGCCATCTCGGTCGCCGTGGCGGTGGGCGACGTGGCCGACAAGGTCGTCGAACGCCTGACGCCGCGCGTCAAGGCGCTGGTGGTCAAGGACGGCATGCAGGGCGATGCCGAAATGGGCCCGCTCGTCACCTCGCAGCATCGCGGCAAGGTCGTGGGCTACATCGAGGACGGCATCGCCGCCGGCGCGACGCTGGTGGTCGACGGCCGCGGCCTGAAGGTGCCGGGCAACGAAAAGGGCTTCTTCCTCGGCGGCACGCTGTTCGACCACGTCAAGCCCGCGATGAACATCTACCGCGAAGAAATCTTCGGCCCGGTGCTGTGCGTGGTGCGTGTGCCGGACTTCGCCTCGGCGGTCGAACTGATCAACGCCCATGAATTCGGCAATGGCGTGGCCTGCTTCACGTCCGACGGCGGCGTGGCGCGCGCCTTCGCGCGCCAGATCAAGGTCGGCATGGTCGGCATCAACGTGCCAATTCCGGTGCCCATGGCCTGGCATTCGTTCGGCGGCTGGAAGCGCTCGCTGTTCGGCGACCATCACGCCTACGGCGAAGAAGGCATCCGCTTCTATTCCCGCTACAAGAGCGTGATGCAGCGCTGGCCCGACAGCATCGCCAAGGGTGCGGAATTCACGATGCCTGTCGCTAAGTGAGCCCACCCCCGAAGCGCTGCGCGCTTCCCCCTCAAGGGGGCGTCGCTGCGGACCGGCGGAGCCGGATCCGCGCGACCCCGCTTGGGAAGGTCTTGCCAGTTAGTTGCGTTGTGCCCGTTTGCAGCGGGAACTGAAATGGGCGCGGCGTAGCCGCGTCTTCCTCATATCAAAAACGACAAGGGGAATCCTGATGCGCATCGGGATAGGCGGCTTTCAGCATGAAACCAATACGTTCGCGCCTTCGCGCGCGGCGTGGGAAGATTTTGCCGAGAAAGGCGGCGGCTGGCCCAAGCTGGTCAGCGGGCCAGCGATGTTCCAGGCGGTGGCGGGCGCCAACATACCTGTGGCGGGCTTTATTGAAGCCATGGGACGGCACACCTTGCTGCCCACCACCTGGGCCGCGGCCAGTCCTTCGGGACCGGTCACCAAGGATGCGTTCGAACGCATCAGCGCGATGATCCTGCAAGGCCTGTCGCAGGCGCTGCCGCTGGATGGCGTCTACCTGGATCTGCACGGCGCCATGGTCACGGAGCACCTGGACGATGGCGAAGGCGAACTGCTCAAGCGCGTGCGCGAACTGGTGGGTCCGGACGTCCCCGTCGTCGCCAGCCTGGACTTGCACGCCAACGTTACCCGCGCCATGGTGCGCCACGCCGACGCGCTGGTCTGCTACCGCACCTATCCTCACATCGACATGGCCGAAACCGGGCAGCGCGCAGCCGAATTGCTGGCCAAGCGGCTGGCGGGCGCGCCGCGGCCTTGCGTGGCCCTGCGTGCGCTGCCCTATCTGATTTCACTGTGCTGGCAGTCCACCGATATCGAACCCTCGCGCAGCCTGTACCAGATGGTGGGCGACATCGAAACACGCGGCGCGCTCAGCCTGTCGTTCGCCACGGGTTTTCCCGCAGCCGACTTCCCCGAGTGCGCCCCCACGGTGTGGGCTTACGGCGCGACCCAAGCCGAAGCCGACGCCGCTGCCGACGAAATGGCGCGCGCCGTGCTCAACGCGGAACGCGACTTCGGCGGCAAGCTCTACACGCCCGACGAAGCCGTACAGGAAGCCATGCGGCTGGCGCGCGACGCGCACAAGCCCGTGGTCATCGCCGACGCGCAGGACAACCCGGGCGCGGGCGGCAGCTCGGACACCACTGGCGTGTTGCGCGCCCTGATCCGGCACGATGCGCGCGACACCGCCATCGGCCTCATCGTCGACCCCGCGGCCGCGCTGGCCGCCCACCGCGCGGGCGCTGGAAACAAGGTACGCATTGCATTGGGTGGACACTCGGGTATTCCCGACGATGAGCCGCTGGACACCGAGTTCATCGTCGAGAAAACTTCGGATGGACGCTTCGATACGCACGGCGCCTTCTATCGCGGCTTCCATATGGACCTGGGCCCCAGCGCCTGTCTGCGGATCGGCGGCGTACGCATCATCGTCGCCTCCAACAAGGTGCAGATGGCCGACCAGGAGATGTTCCGCTTCGCCGGCGTGGAACCGCAGCGCGCAGCGATCCTGGTGGTCAAGAGCTCGGCCCACTTCCGCGCCGATTTCACCGGCATCGCGGAAAGGATCCTGGTGTGCGCGGCCCCGGGTTCCATGCTGATGGATGCGGCAAAACAACCATGGACACGGTTGCGTCCCGGCATCAGAATGGCGCCTTGCGGACCTGTCTTTTCCGGCGGGTCCGCTACCGCCTGAAGCTCGCACGCCGCCACCGCGCGGCGGACCAACGACGCAGCGGCGCGATGGCGCCGCTCACTACGCATCAAGGGGAACATTCATGCTGAAGTACGTCCGAGCGGCCGCGCTGGCCGGCGCCACCATGATGATGGCTCACGGCGCCTACGCCGAGACCGTCATCAAGTCGGTGATGCACTCGCCTCTGCGCCTGACCGACCCGCACGCCACCACCGCGTACATCACGACGTGGCACGGCTACATGATTTACGACACCCTGCTGGCTACCGACGCCGACAACAAGATCCAGCCGCAGATGCTGGAAAAGTGGGAAGTCTCCCCCGACGGCAAGACCTACACCATGACCTTGCGCGACGGCCAGAAATGGCATGACGGCAAGCCGGTGACGTCCGAGGACTGCGTCGCTTCGATCAAGCGCTGGGCCGCCGGCGACGGCATGGGCCGCACGCTGCTGAAGTTCACCGACAAGATCGAAGTCATCGACGACAAGAACTTCCGCATCGTCATGAAGGAACCCACGGACCTGGCGCTGCGCGCCCTGTCCAAGCCCACCGGCACCGCGCCGTTCATGATGCCCAAGCGCATCGCCGAACAGGCCATCGGCCAGCCCATCACCGACATGACCGGCTCGGGTCCGTTCAAGGTCATCGAATTCAAGCCGGGCGTGAAGACCGTCTACGCCAAGAACGCCGACTACGTGCCGCGCAAGGAGCCCGCCAGCGGCCTGGCCGGCGGCAAGGTCGTCAACGTCGACAAGGTCGAATGGGACGTCATGCCGGATGCGCTGACCACCGCCAACGCGCTGCTGGGCGGCGAGATCGACTTCGTCGAGCAGTTCCCCTATGACCTGCTGCCGATGATCGAAGGCAACAAGGATCTGAAGGAAGAGTCGCTCAGCCCGGTCGGCTACTTCACGATGTACCGCTTCAACTTCAAGTACCCGCCCTTCAACAACAAGAAGGTGCGCCAGGCCGCGATGTACGCCATCGGCCAGGAAGACGTCATGAAGGCGCTGGTCGGCAATCCGAAATACTGGAAGACCTGCGCCTCGCTGTGGGGTTGCGGCACGCCGCTGGAAAGCGACATCGGCAAGGACATGGTGGTGCCGTCCAACATCGAGAAGGCCAAGGCGCTGCTGAAGGAAGCGGGCTACGACAACACGCCCATCCTGGTCATGCACGCGACCGACGTCGGCACGCTGTCGGCCCAGCCGGTGGTGATGGCGCAGGCGCTGCGCAAGGCTGGCTTCAACGTCAACCTGGCCGCGATGGACTGGCAGAGCGTCGCAACGCGCCGCGCCTCGAAGGCTGCGCCCGCGGAAGGCGGCTGGAACATCCACAACACCAACTGGTACGCCACGGACGTGATGGACCCGGTCCGTTCCGCCCCGGCCGCGGCCAACGGCGACAACGCCTGGTTCGGCTGGCCCGACTTCCCGCAGATCGAAGAGTTGCGCACGAAGATGGCGCTGACCTCCGACCCCGCGGAACAGAAGAAGATCGCCGAGGAAGTGCAGCGCATCGGCATCGATGAAGGCCTGTACGTGCCGCTGGGCCAGATGTCCGTGCCCACCGTCTACTCGACCAAGCTCTCGGGCCTGGTGCACGCGCCGGTGTTCGCGTTCTGGAACGTCAAGAAAGCCCCTTGATGGGCAAGTAGTTCAGGGGGAAATACATGCTGGCATTTGTCTCACGCCGGCTCCTCGCGACCATCCCCGTTCTGGTGATGGTCGCGGTGGTGGTCTTCGCGATATTGCGTTTCAGCCCGGGAGATCCGGCCATCATCATGGCGGGCGACGGCGCCACGCCCGAGCGCATCGTCCAGATACGCCAGACGATGGGCCTGGACCAGCCGGTCATCAAACAGTTCTTCATCTGGGGCGGCAAGCTCCTGCAAGGCGACCTGGGCACCTCGCTCATGTCCGGCGTGCCGGTCACCAAGCTGATCGGCCAGCGCCTGGAACCGTCGCTCAGCCTGGCGGTGCTGACCTTGGTGTTCACCCTGCTCGTCGCCATTCCGCTGGGCGTGCTGGCCGCATGGCGCCAAGGCAAGCTGCTGGACCGCGCCGTGATGGGCTTCTCGGTGCTGGGATTCTCCGTGCCGGTCTTCGTCACGGGCTACGTGCTGATCTGGCTCTTCGCCATCAAGCTGGGCTGGTTCAACGTGCAGGGCTACGCGCCGCTGGCCAAGGGTTTCTGGCCTTACCTGCACCGCCTCATCCTGCCGTCGCTGGCGCTGTCCACGGTCTACGTGGCGCTGATCGCGCGCATCACGCGCACCAGCGTCATCGAGGTCATGGGCGAGGATTTCATCCGCACGGCGCGCTCCAAGGGCCTGGGCGAAACCGGCGTGCTGCTGGGCCACGCCCTGCGCAACGCCGCCGTGCCCATCGCCACGGTGGTGGGCCTGGGCATCGCGCTGCTGATCAGCGGCGTGGTCGTGACGGAATCGGTGTTCAACATCCCCGGCCTGGGCCGGCTGGTGGTGGAAGCCGTGCTCGCGCGCGACTACCCCGTCATCCAGGGCCTGACGCTCTTCTTCGCGTTCGTCTACGTGTTCATCAATCTGGTTGTCGATTGCGCCTACACGGTGTTCGACCCGCGAATCAGGTATTAACGCCATGCAAACGCCAACCGATGCCGCCGCGCAAGCGGCCGCCGATCTCCCCGGAGGCGGCACGCCCCAGGCTACCGCCTGGCGCCAGATCCGCCAGGGACTCAAGAGCTGGCCCGTGATGCTGGCGCTGATCGTGCTGGTGGCGGTCGTCGCCATCGCGCTGTTCGCGCCGCTGCTGGGTACGGTCGACCCCATTTCCATCAACCCCGGCGCGCGCCTGAAGCCGCCCTTCTCCGACTACCTGCTGGGCACCGACGCCTTTGGCCGCGACGTCTGGTCGCGCGTGGCCTACGGCGCGCGCATCTCGCTGATCGCGGGCCTGGGCGCGGCGCTGGTCAGCGTCGCCATCGGCCTGGTCATCGGCGTGATCGCCGGCTGGTTCCGTTCGCTGGACGGGCTGATCATGCGCACCATGGACGCCATCATGGCCATCCCCGGCATCCTGCTGGCGATCGCCCTGGTGTCGGTCACGGGCGCCAGCATCACCACCGTGCTGGTCGCCATCACCATCCCGGAAATTCCGCGGGTGGTGCGGCTGGTGCGCGGCCAGATCCTGACCGTGCGCGGCGAACCCTATGTCGAAGCCGCGCTGGCCCTGGGCACGCCGCTGCCGCTGCTGCTGTGGCGCCACATGGTGCCCAGCACCATCGCGCCGCTGACGGTGCAGGGTACCTATGTGTTCGCCTCCGCCATGCTCACCGAAGCCATCCTGAGCTTCCTGGGCGCGGGCATCCCGCCCGAGATCGCCTCCTGGGGCAACATCATGTCCGAAGGACGCATGTACTTCCGCATGCTGCCCGGCCTGATCCTGTTCCCCGGCCTGTTCCTGTCGCTGACCGTGCTCAGCGTGAACATCCTGGGCGACGCCTTGCGCGACGCGCTGGACCCGAAAATGGTGCGCAGGATCTGATGCCGATGACCTATTCCCCCACTCCTCCCGCAGGCGATACCTCCACCGCCATCCTGGCCATCCGCAACCTCTCGGTGGAAGTCGCCGGCGCCGGCAACCGCGTCGTGCGCAACCTGAGCCTGGACGTGCATGCCGGCGAAACCGTGTGCGTCGTCGGCGAATCCGGCTCCGGCAAATCCGTCACCTCGCTGGCCGTCATGGGCCTGCTGCCTCCCGGCGTGCTGGGCGTCAGCGCGGGTTCGATCCGCGTGGAAGGCGAAGACGTGGTCACCGCCACGCAGCGCCGCCTGCGCGAGATGCGCGCCACGCGCATGGCCATGGTGTTCCAGGAGCCCATGACCGCCCTGAACCCCGTGCACACCGTGGGCAAGCAAGTCGACGAGGTGCTGCGCCTGCACCGCAAGCAGATGTCGGCCGCGGACCGCCGCGCCAAAGTGCTGGACATGTTCCGGTCGGTGCACCTGCCCGACGTCGAGCGCATCTTCGAGGCCTATCCGCACCAGCTGTCGGGCGGCCAGCGCCAGCGCATCGTCATCGCCATGGCGCTGATCCTGGAGCCCAAGCTGCTGATCGCGGACGAGCCGACCACGGCGCTGGACGTCACCACGCAGAAGCAGATCCTGGCGCTCATCAAGGAACTGCAGGTCAAGCACCAGACCGCCGTACTGTTCATCACCCACGACTTCGGCGTGGTGGCCGAGATCTCCGACCGCATCGTGGTGATGAACCGCGGCGACCTGATCGAAAGCGGCACGCGCAACGAGATCCTGGCCGAGCCCAAGCAGTCCTATACCCGCCGGCTGGTGTCGTCGGTACCCAGCCTGGTGCCCTCGCGCCGCGAGGCGCCGGCCGGCATGCCGGTGCTGCACGTCAAGGGCCTGGGCCGCACCTACGGCACCAAGAGTTCGCTGTTTTCGCGCCAGGCTGCGCGCAACGTGATCGCGGCCGCCGACGTCAACCTGACGCTGCGCAAGGGCGAGATCCTGGGCATCGTGGGCGAGTCCGGCTCGGGCAAATCCACCGTGGCGCGCTGCATCGTGCGCCTGATCGAACCCACCGCGGGCCACATGATGATGGGCGGCGAAGACCTCAGCACCTTGTCCGGCTCGGCGCTGCGCCCGGTGCGCCGCCGCATCCAGATCGTGTTCCAGGATCCGTACCGTTCGCTGAATCCGCGCCGCACCGTCGGCGAATCCATCATCGAGGGCCTGCTGAATTTCGGCGTGGCCCGCGAACAAGCACTGAAACGCGCCGGCGAAACGCTGAGCGTCGTGGGCCTGAGCCCCGACGCGATGAACCGCTATCCCCACCAGTTCTCCGGCGGCCAGCGCCAGCGCATCTGCATCGCGCGCGCCCTGGTCATGGACCCCGAGATTCTGGTGGCCGACGAAGCCGTGTCCGCCCTGGACGTATCGGTGCAGGCGCAGGTGCTGGAATTGCTGGAACAGGTACGCCAGCGCACCGGCGTGGGCGTGCTGTTCATCACCCACGACCTGCGCGTGGCCGCGCAGATCTGCGACACCATCATGGTGATGCAGCGGGGCAAGGTCGTCGAGACCGGCTCCGCCGAAACCGTGCTGACCGAACCGCGCCACGAATACACACGGGCCCTGATCGACGCCGCCCCCGGACGCGACTGGGACTTCCGCAACTTCCGGCCGGTCGCGGCCGGCCTGGGCCACGCCGCCGCGCCCTGAAACGCGCGCAGCCTGTACACACACTGGAACCGCAATGCCGCAACCGCATGAACTGTCCGCCGTGGAGCTGCTCCAGGCCTACCGCGACAAGACGCTCTCGCCCGTCGAGGTCACCCGATCCGTGCTGGACCACATCGCGCGCTGGGAACCGCAGCTGAAGGCCACCTACGCGCTGGATGCGGATGGCGCGCTGGCGCAGGCCCGCGCCTCCGAAGCCCGCTGGATGAAGGGCGAACCGCTGTCGACCGGCGGACACACGCTGGACGGCGTGCCCGCCACCATCAAGGAAAACATCGCCACGCGCGGCGTGCCGGTGCCGCTGGGCACGGCAGCGACGGAATTGAAGCCTGCCGCCGCCGATGCGCCGCCAGCCGCCCGCATGCGCGAGGCCGGCGCCGTGCTGCTGGGCAAGACCACCATGCCCGACTTCGGCATGCTGTCCTCGGGCCTGTCCAGCTTCCATGAACTGACCCGCAACCCCTGGGACCTGTCCAAGAACCCGGGCGGCTCGAGCGCCGGCGCGGGCGCGGCAGCGGCGGCCGGTTACGGCCCGCTGCATATCGGCACCGACATCGGCGGCTCCGTGCGCCTGCCGGCAGCCTGGTGCGGCATCGCCACGCTCAAGCCCAGCCTGGGCCGCATCCCCATCGACCCGCCGTTCATGGGCCGCTGCGCCGGCCCCATGACGCGTACCGTCGCCGACTCGGCGCTCATGATGGGCGTGCTGTCGCAGCCCGACGCGCGCGACCACATGAGCCTGCCTTACCAGGACTTCGACTGGCTGGACCTGGAACTCGACCTGCGCGGCCTGCGCATCGGCCTGCTGATGGACGCGGGCTGCGGCCTGCCGCTGGATCCCGAGATCCGCGCCGCGGTCGAGGCCGCAGCCCGCGCCTTCGAAGCCGCCGGCGCCATCGTCACGCCGATGCAGCCCTGGATGACGCCGGACATGCTGGAAGGCGTGGACCGCTTCTGGCGCACGCGCTCGGCCGTCGACCTGTCGGCCTTGCCGCAGGCGCGCCGCGACAAGATCCTGCCCTTCATCCGCACCTGGGCGGAAAGCGGCGGCGGCCAGTCCGGCGAGGCCGTGTTCCGCAGCTATTACGAAACCATGAACGTGCGCGCCAAGACGGTAGCGGCTTGCGCGCCCTACGACTACGTGCTTTCGCCCGTGGCCCCGGTGGTCGCCTACAACGCCGAATGGCCGTCGCCCACCAACGAGGTCGCGACCACCATGCACCACATCGGATTCACGCTGCCCTACAACATGAGCGAGCAGCCCGCGGCGTCCGTCAATTGCGGCTATACCAAGACCGGCCTGCCCATCGGCCTGCAGATCGCCGGCGCGCGCTTTGACGACCTGGGCGTGCTGCGCATGGCGCGCGCCTGGGAAGCCATGCGGCCTGAACAACACCCCTGGCCCCAGCCGCCGCGCGCGGCCTGACCGATCCTCAACAGCAAACCCACAGGAATTCCCATGCGTTGGCTTTTGGCAATGATCAAGCACGAGACGAATACGTTTTCGCCCGTGCCTACCCCGCTTGAACGCTTCTTCCGCGGCAATCCCGAGATCCTGGCCGGCGAACGCGCCATCAAGGCCTATGAGAACACCGACAGCGGCCTGGGCGGCTATATCGAAGTGGCGCGGCGCGAAGGCGCCGAGATGGTCGTGCCCGTGGCGGCCGAGTCCTGGCCCAGCGGCCCCGCCAGCGCCGAAACCCACGAACGGCTATGCAAGCTGGTCCTGGACGAGGTCCAGCGCGGCGGCTACGACGCCATCCTGCTCGACCTGCACGGCGCCATGGTCGCCGAAGGCGTCGAGGACGCCGAGGGCGACCTGCTACGCCGCCTGCGCGAGATCGATCCGCACACGCCCGTGGCGGTGACGCTGGACATGCACGCCAACATCTACGACGACATCGTCAAGCACGCCACGGTCATCACGGGCTTCCATACCTATCCGCACGTGGACATCCGCGCGGCCGGCCTGCGCGCCGCGAACGTGATCGCGCGCACCCTCAAGGGCGAGATCAAGCCGGTCATGTCCTGGGCCAACAAACCCATGCTGCCGCACATCATGTGCCAGGGCACCCACGCGGCGCCCAACCAGCCGCTACAGGAACGCTGCAAGGCAATGGAAGCCGGCGGCGTCCTGGCCGCTTCCGTCTTCGTGGGATTCCCGCACGCCGACATTCGCGAAGCCGGCCTGAGCGCCGTGGTCTGTACCGACGGCAACCTGGCCGAGGCGCAGCGCCACCGCGACGAGCTGCTGGACCAAGCCTGGAACGGCCGCGCCGACTGGGTGTTCCACCCGGAGCCGCTGGCGCCCACCATTGCCCGCGCCAAGGCCATCGAACAAGGCCCGGTCGTGCTGCTGGACCACTACGACAATACCGGTTCCGGCGGCACCATGGACACCACCGCCGTGCTGGCCGAAGTGCTGCGCCAGGAACTGGAGAACGTGGTCTTCTACGCCATTTGCGACCCGCAGGCCGCACTCGAGGCGGCTGCCGCAGGCGTGGGCCAGACCATCACGATCCAGCTCGGCGGCAAGCTGGCCATGCCCGCCATCAAGGAACCCAGCGAGCCGCTGGAGGTCACCGGCCGCGTCAAGCTGGTGTTCGACGGCGTCTACCTGAACCGCGGCCCCATGTACCGCGGCGTGCGCAACGACACCGGCCTGACGGTCGTGATCGACACGGGCCGCGTGGAAATCGTGGTGGTGTCCCGTCACCAGGAGCCGTTCGACATCAATTGCCTGCTGTCGGCCGGCATCGATCCGCTGCAAAAGCGCTATGTCGTGCTCAAGAGCCGCGTGCACTGGCGCGCGGGCTTTTCCGACATGGCGACGCAGGTCATCGAATGCACCGGCGTGGGGGTGACCACCTCGGACTACGGCCAGCTTGATTTCAAGCACGTGCGCCGACCCATCTATCCCCTCGATCCGATGTAGACCCGGCCGCAGCGCCCACCCCGGAAAGCCGGCGCAACTGCGCCGGCTTTCATTTTGAAATCTTCTGTAACGGTGAGCGCCCTCAGATGACCATCGGCCTCGGTATACTCGCCGCGGGCCTTACAGGCCGATGAATACGTGTATTCCGATGGCGGGCGTCAGCGTCCGGCGGCCATAAGCAGCCGCGGTTCACCGGATATGACTCGATAATCAACGATACAAGCAGAACGATGAAAAAGAGCGTAGCGATCACCCTGGGCGTGGTCATAGTGGGAGCGGGAAGCTGGGTCGGGGCCACGTGGTACACCGGCAAGCGCATCGAGGAAAGCTCGCAGCGCCACCTGGCGGAAGCCAACGAAAAGCTGGCCAAGATCACGCCTCTGTTCGGTCTGCGCATCGATCAGCTGAAGTACGAGCGCGGCCTGTTCTCGACGCAGGCGCGTTATGGCGTGTCGCTGGTCAAGGGCGACAAGGTCGCCGAAGACCTGCCCAAGGGCATGATCGAGTTCGACGCATCCATCGAACACGGCCCCTTCCCCAAGAGCGCGCTGGCGCGCGGCGCCATCGCGCCCAAGCTGGCGTTCACGCACGCCGAGCTCGCCAAGACCGAAAACATCAAGGAGCTGTTCGAGCTGACCAAGGGCGTCGCGCCCCTGAGCGCCGACACGATCATCAGTTTCGGCGGCTTCGCCACCTCCACCGCCAATATCGCCCCCGTGCAGATCACGCACGAAGGCAACGCCGTCAATTTCAGCGGCATGGCGATCAACGGCACCTTCGACCGCGCGCTGCAGGCCGTCACGGCGCACGCCCTGATGGAAACGCTGTCGGTGGATGGCGAAAAATCGGACGATCCCATCAAGATGCTGGTGTCCGGCCTGACGATGGACGTCAACAGCCGCATGGGCAAGTTCGGCCTGTCCATTGGCGACTCCAGCGTCAAGCTCAAGCGCATCGACGTCACCCGCCCTGGCGACGACGTCAAGGTCTCGCTGGACAACCTGGGCTACGGCGTCAAGCTGGCCGAAGACGACAAGAACGTCAACGTCGAAGCCACCTACCAGACCGGCAACATCACTCTGAATGACGTGGCCTTGGGCAACGGCCAGGCCGTGATCAAGCTCGCCAAGCTGGACGGCGCCGCCATCAAGCAGCTGTCGGACACCTACAACCAGATCGTGCGCCAGTACATGCTGGGCGCCAGCGACGAAGGCCTGAAGGACGAGCAGTTCGACGCCGTGCTGGAAAACGCCGGCAAGCTGCTCAACGGCAACCCCACGTTCAGCATCGACCCGATCAGCTGGAAGACCGACAAGGGCGAAAGCAAGCTGACCTTCGCCCTGGACCTGACCAATCCGCCCAACGTCAAAGACCTGACGCCCCAGGAGATCATGGTCAAGGCCATCAAGCAGATCGATGCCACCCTGGTCATCTCCAAGCCCATGGTGCGCGACCTGATCGTGCAGTACGCCGTCAAGAAGCAAGGCTTGACCGCCGAAAAGGCCGCCGAGGAAGCCGACGACCAGATGCGCTCGATGTCCGGCATGGCTGAAATGCTCAACGTCGGCAAGAACGACGGCGACAACATCATCGGCAAGTTCCACTACGCCGATGGCATGGGCGACCTGAACGGCCAGAAGATCCCCGCCGACGAACTGTTCTCGGGCCTGCTGGGCGCGACCGGCATGGACGACGACATGGACGGCATGGAAGAGGAAGGCGAACCGGCCGAAGGCACGGAACTTGCCGCGCCCTCCGACACCGCGTCCGTGGCCGGCTACATGCAGGACTTCGACGTGGACACCGTGACGACCATGCTGGACGACATGGTCTACAACCCGCGCAAGCAGGACGGCGACGAAGGTCCCGTCCTGATCCTGGATCCCCGCGACACCGGCGCCAGCGAGCTGCGCGTCGACTTCCTGTGCAACGACTTCACCGAGAAGTGCCATGACCTCGTCGTGACCGCGACCTACAGCAGCAAGAAGCCGGTCTCGCTCAAGGCCATCAACGCCTGGAACCAGGAATACCGCTGGACCCGCGCCTACCTGGACGACAAAAACCGGGCCGTGCTGCAGATGGACATGAACTCGGAAGGCGGCATCGGCAAGGAAAACCTGCAGATCATGCTCAACACGTTCTTCAGCATCGCGGAAGACTTCTCGGTAGCCAGCAAGGCCGCGCCGGCGAAGTAAGCCTCGGCTGACGCAAGACAAAAAAATCCCCCATCTTTCGGATGGGGGATTTTTTTTGCCTAGGGGCCCGGCTCGCGCCGGGCCTCGCGCCCCACGCTCAGGCGTAGGCTTCGATCGGCAAGCAGGCGCAGACCAGGTTGCGGTCGCCGTAGGCGTTGTCCACGCGGGCAACCGGCGGCCAGTACTTGGCGTCGCGCAGCGAAGCCACCGGGTAAGCGGCCTGCTGGCGCGGGTAGTCGTGCAGCCATTCCTCGGCCAGCAGCATCTGCGCGGTGTGCGGCGCGTTCTTCAGGACGTTGTCCTCGGCATCGCGCTCGCCGCGCTCGACCTGGGCGATTTCTTCGCGGATCGAGATCATCGCGTCGATGAAGCGGTCCAGTTCGGCGACGCCTTCCGATTCGGTCGGCTCGACCATCAGCGTGCCGGCAACCGGGAAGCTCATGGTGGGCGCATGGAAGCCGTAGTCCATCAGGCGCTTGGCGATGTCTTCGGCGCTGATGCCGCTGGTTTCCTTGAGCGGACGCACATCGAGGATACACTCGTGCGCCACGCGGCCATTGCGGCCCGCATACAGGACCGGATAGTGGTCGCGCAGGCGGGTCGCGATGTAGTTGGCATTGAGGATGGCGACTTCGGTGGCGCGGCGCAGGCCGTCGGCGCCCATCAGCGAGATGTACACGAACGGAATCGGCAGGATGCCGGCCGAGCCGAACGGCGCGGCCGACACCGGGCCGACCTTGGCGTCGCCGGGCAGCTTGCCCTGCTCGTTCACCACGCCCGGCAGGTACGGCGCCAGGTGCGCGCGCACCGCCACGGGACCCACGCCGGGGCCGCCGCCGCCGTGCGGAATGCAGAAGGTCTTGTGCAGGTTCAGGTGGGACACGTCCGAACCGAACTTGCCCGGCTGGGCCACGCCCACCATCGCGTTCATGTTGGCGCCGTCCAGGTAGACCTGGCCGCCGGCCTGGTGCACCAGATCGCAGATCTCGGTGACGGCTTCCTCGAACACGCCATGGGTCGACGGATACGTGATCATCAAAGCGGCCAGCTTGTCGCCGACCTGTTCGATCTTGGCGCGCAGATCAACCAGATCGACGTTGCCGTTGGCGTCCGACGCCACCACCACCACGTCCATGCCGGCCAGTTGCGCCGAGGCCGGGTTGGTGCCGTGCGCCGACGACGGGATCAGGCAGATGTTGCGCTGATGCTGGCCGTTGGCCTGATGGTAGCCGCGGATCGCCAGAAGGCCCGCGTACTCGCCCTGCGCGCCCGAGTTGGGCTGCAGGCTGATGTTGTCGTAGCCGGTGATCTCGCACAGCGCGGCCGACAGGCGGTCGATCAGTTCGTTGTAGCCCTGGCTTTGCGAAGCCGGCGCGAACGGGTGGATCAGCGCGAACTCGGGCCAGGTGATGGGGATCATCTCGGCGGTCGCGTTGAGCTTCATGGTGCACGAGCCCAGCGGGATCATGGTGCGGTCCAGCGCCAGATCCTTGTCGGCCAGCTTGCGCAGGTAGCGCAGCATGTCGGTTTCCGACTGCACGCTGGAGAACACCGGGTGCGTCAGGATCGCGCTTTCGCGCGCCACGCCGGCGGGGATGCCACTGGCGGCGGCCGCGTCCAGGGCGTCGATGTCGAGCTCAACGTCGTCACGTTCCAGGCCGGCGGCGAAGACATTGACCAGCGCCCGCAGGTCGGCCACGGTCACGGTCTCGTCCAGCGACACCGCCAGGCGGGCGCCGTCGACGCGGCGCAGGTTGATGTGCGCACAATCGGCGGCGGTCAGGATGGCCGGCGTGGCTGCGCCGGTTTCCAGCAGCAGCGTATCGAAGAAGGTGTCGTTGACGACCTTCACGCCCAGCTTGACCAGCTCGGCGCGCAGGATGGCGGTGCTGCGCTGCACGCGCTCGGCGATGCGGCGGATGCCGGCCGGACCGTGCCACACGGCGTACATGCCGGCCATCACGGCCAGCAGCACTTGTGCGGTGCAGATGTTGGAGGTGGCTTTTTCGCGGCGGATGTGCTGTTCGCGCGTCTGCAGCGCCAGGCGCATGGCCGGGTTGCCCTGCGCGTCCTTGGACACGCCGACCAGGCGGCCAGCCATGTTGCGCTTGAAGGCGTCCTTGCAGGCCATGAAGCCGGCATGCGGGCCGCCGAAGCCGAACGGCACGCCGAAACGCTGGGCCGAACCGATGGCGATATCCGCGCCCCATTCGCCGGGCGCGGCCAGCAAGGCCAGCGCCAGCAGGTCGGTGGCGACGGCCACGATGGCGCCTTGCGCATGCGCGGCTTCAGCCAGCTTGCGGTAGTCGGCGACGGAGCCGGTGCTGTGCGGGTATTGCAGCAGCACGCCGAAGCACTCCGGCAGGCCTTCGGCCTCGTCGCCGATGGTGATTTCAATGTCCAGGCCTTCGGCGCGCGTGCGCACGACTTCGATGGTCTGGGGATGCACGTGGCGCGAAATGAAGAACACCGGGCTCTTCGACTTGGCGCTGCGGCGTGCCAGCGTCATCGCTTCGGCGGCGGCGGTGCTTTCGTCCAGCAGCGAGGCGTTGGAGATGTCCAGCCCGGTCAGGTCGGCGACCATGGTCTGGTAGTTCAGGAGGGCTTCGAGGCGACCCTGCGAGATCTCGGGCTGGTAAGGCGTGTAGGCCGTGTACCAGGCGGGATTCTCAAGAATGTTGCGCAACACCACGTTGGGCGTCTGCGTGCCGTAATACCCCTGGCCGATGTAGCTGCGGTAGACCTTGTTGCGGCCGGCGATCTGCTTCAGTTCGGCCAGCACGTCGGTTTCGCTGCGCGAGGCGGGCAGCGCCAGCGGGGCCTGGCTGCGGATCTTGGGCGGCACGACTTCTTCGATCAGGGCGTCCAGGCTGGCGCTGCCGATGACGGCAAGCATGGCGGCCTGGTCGGCGTCGGAAGGGCCGATGTGGCGGGGAATGAAGTCGGTGTGGGTGTCTAGGGCGCGCGACATGGAGAGGTCTCGGGATAGCGGGTGTCGTCGGAGGACGGACGGTATTGCATCTTGCGGACCGGGCGCGTGGCTGACGCCTGCGCGCCCGGTCCGGCCAGGCGGCTTAGCCGTTGGCGACGGCTTCGTAGCCGGCGGCGTCGAGCAGCTTGTCGGCGTCGGCGGCGTTGACCGGCTTGATCTTGAAGATCCAGGCGGTGAAGGCCGATTCGTTGATCAGGTTGGGATTGTTTTCCAGCTCTTCGTTGAACGCGACGATTTCGCCGGCCACGGGAGCGTAGATGTCCGAAGCGGCCTTGACCGATTCGACCACGCCAGCGGTTTCACCGGCGTTCAGCTTGGCGCCGACCTTCACGTCGCCAACGAAGACCAGGTCGCCCAATTGATCCTGGGCGGTATCGGTGATGCCGACGACGAACACGTCGCCTTCGGCTTTGACCCATTCATGGGACTCGGTGTACTTGCGATCGGTGGGCAGACTCATGGGAACTCCTGAGGGAATGCGGGTAGATGAATGGTGTTGCGCGCCTCGCGCGGGCGGCCGTCGCCCCAGGGGCCGGCGGCTCGCGCGAAGCTTCGAGTTTACGAGTGTTCGACCGCTTTGCCGTTACGCACGAACGGCAATTTGCAAGCCAGGGCGGGCACCCATTTGCCGCGGATGTCGACCTCGACCGTGTCGCCCGGCTTGACGCCTTGCGGCAGGCGGGCAAAGCCGATCGACACGCCCAGCGTCGGCGACATGGTGCCGCTGGTGAGCTCGCCCGTGCCTTCCTTGGTGCGCACGGCCATATGCGCGCGCATCACGCCGCGCTCTTGCAGCTTCAGGCCGATGAAGGTGGCGGGCGTGGCGAATTGTTCCAGCGCGTCGCGGCCGATGAAGCGGCGCTCGGCGTTCTTCAGGGACACGGTCCAGGTCAGGCCGGCCTGGTCGGGCTGGGTCAGCTCGTCCATGTCCTGGCCGTAGAGATTCATGCCGGCTTCCAGGCGCAGCGTGTCGCGCGCGCCCAGGCCGCAGGGACGCACGCCCTGGGCGACCAGGTCGCGCCACAGTTGCACCACGTCGGCGGCGGGCAGCACGATTTCAAAACCGTCCTCGCCGGTGTAGCCGGTACGGGCCACCAAGGTGTCGTCACCCACGCGGGCGGCCACGAAGGGCGTCAGCGGCTCGCTGGCGGCCTGCCAGGCCGGGCGCGCGGCCCAGACCTTGGCGCGGGCGTTCGGGCCTTGCACGGCCACCATGGCCAGGTCGCGGCGCGGGTTGATGGCGACGTCGAACTGGCCGGCCTGCTTGACGCGCTGCATCCAGGCGACGTCCTTGTCGGCCGTGCCGGCATTGACCACGACGCGCCATTCGTCGGCGGCGAAGAAATAGATGATCAGGTCGTCGATCACGCCGCCTTGCGGGTTCAGCATGCAGCTGTACAGCGCCTTGCCGGGCACGGTCAGCTTGGACACGTCGTTGGCGACCAGACGCTGCAGGAAGGCGAACGCGTCCGGACCGGCCACGTCGACGTTCAGCATGTGCGACACGTCGAACATGCCGGCGTCCTGCCGCACCGCGTGGTGCTCTTCCAGTTGTGAACCGTAGGCCAGCGGCATGTCCCAGCCGCCGAAGTCGACCATGCGGGCGCCAGAGGCGATGTGTTCTTCAGCCAGCGGGGTGCGTTTGAGTGTTGCGGACATGCGCGGAAACTCCGGGGCGGCAGTGTTGCCAGGGTTACGGAATGCCAGTGGTGCCAAGCGGGGTGCGCTTGTACAACGGCTGAATCTTCCGCCCCTCTGTCCTTTTGCCTGAGAGTTGCCCCGCATGGCGGGTTTGCACCTTCGGCGCCTGGGCTGCTCGCTATGTCCCTAGTTCAGGGGCGGCGCCAGGTCTCTCCAGAGTACTGTTTTGCCGCGTCCGCGCGGTAAAAAAACCGGGACAGGGCAAGCATGGGCGGTATGGGTTACCTGAGCGATTCCGGGCGAATTGCGCCTTCGGCGGCGGCCGGACGTACAGGCCGCTCTCTCCCGCAACATGCGTGACAGCGGCGCAAGCATACAACGAAAGCCGCAGCCAGGGAATGCCTGCGGCGGCCTCAGCCCAGCGCCGTGTCCAACAACATCATCAGCACGAAACCCAGCATCAGCCCGCAGGTCGCGTAGACCTCATGCCCCTTGCGGTGAGATTCCGGGATGATCTCGTGGCTGATCACGAACAGCATGGCGCCCGCGGCAAAACCCAGGCCCCAGGGCAGCAGCGGCTCGGACCAGCCCACCACGGCGGCGCCCAGGACCGCGCCCAGCGGCTCGACCAGGCCGGACAGCATGCCCAGCGCCACGGCAAACGCGCGCTGGTAGCCCGCCGCCAGCAGCGCCACCGCCACCACCAGCCCTTCGGGAATGTCCTGGATAGCAATGCCGGTGGCCAGCGCGGTGCCGCGCATGGCGTCGTTGCCCGCATAGCCCACGCCAATGGCCAGGCCCTCCGGCAGGTTATGCAGGGTGATGGCGAAAACGAACAGCCAGGTACGGCGCAGGCGGTGCGCCTCGATGCCTTCCCGGCCCTTGATGAAATGCTCGTGCGGCAGGGTACGGTCCATGAGCAGCAGCACCGCCGCGCCCAGCAACACGGCAGCGCCCACCGTCAAGCCGGCGCCCCAGGGGCCATAACCCAGGTCACGACCCGCCGCGATGCCCGGCGCCACCAGCGAAAAGGCGCTGGCGGCCAGCATCACGCCGGCGCCGAAGCCGAACATGCTGTCCTGCATTTTCTGGGGGATGGTCCGGGCGAACAGGATGGGCAAGGTGCCCAGGGCGGTAGCGCCAGCTGCGACCAGTCCGCCCAGAAGGGCATCGCCCACGTGCGGCGCACGCACGTCCAGATAGACCCACAGCTGGTGCAGGCCCAGGCAGGCCACCAATACGGCCAGGGTCCACACGCTGATGCTGGTGGCCGCCGGCCGCACGCGATGACGGCTGAAGGTATTCATGTGCCGCTGCCCTCCTTGCGAGAGATGCGCTCAGCGCTGGGCCGCCGCGTAGCGGCGCGCCACTTCAGGCCAGTTCACGACATTGTAAAAGGCGCCGATGTACTCGGGCCTGCGGTTCTGGTACTTCAGGTAGTAGGCGTGCTCCCACACGTCCAGCCCCAGAATGGGCGAGTTTCCGTGCATCAGGGGGCTGTCCTGGTTGGCGCTGCTTTCCACAACCAGCTTGCCGGCCGGTGTGACCGAAAGCCAGGCCCAACCGCTGCCAAAGCGGGTCAGCGCGGCCTTGGTGAACGCATCGCGGAAGGCGGCCTGCCCGCCCAGTTCGGAGTCAATGGCCGACGCCAACGCGCCATCCGGCTCGCCTCCGCCCTCGGGCGACATGACCGACCAGAACAGGCTGTGGTTCGCGTGGCCGCCGCCATGGTTGCGCACGGCGCCGCGTATGGCTTCGGGCAACTGCTCCAGCCGCGCCACCAGGGACTCGACCGGCTCGTTGGTGACGATGCCCGCGCCTTCCAGCGCGGCGTTCAGGCTGTTGACGTAGGTCTGATGGTGCTTGCTGTAGTGGATCTCCATCGTCATCGCGTCGATGTGGGGTTCCAGGGCGTCGTAGGCATACGGCAGGGGCGGGAGGGTATAGGCCATGCATGTCTCCGTGAGATCCGCCCCGATTCAGGGCTTGGATCTATATCGAAAACATAAATGATAAGTATTTTTATTTGATATAACAATGGCAGGTTTCCAATACCTGCCATAGCGCCGGCCTATCGGCGCCCTGTCCCGCCTGGGGAAGCTAGAGCGCCTTGCCGCAGGCCACGCCCGAGGCCCAGGCCCACTGGAAGTTGTAGCCGCCCAGCCAGCCCGTGACGTCCACGGCTTCGCCGATGAAATAAAGACCGGCGACGGTCTTGGCCTGCATGGACTTCTGGTCCAGGCCGCGCGTGTCCACGCCGCCGCGCATGACTTCGGCCTTCTTGTAGCCAGCGGTGCCGCTGGGCACCAGGCTCCACTGATGGATGTCCTGCGCCAGCGCGCGCAGGGTCTTGTCCGGCGCGTCGGCCAGGCGCAGCGCCGCCAGGCCCGGCTTGCCGCCCTGCTCCGCCAGGTGCAGCCAGCGGTCGGCCAGGCGCTTGGGCCAGAGGCCCGCCAGCACGGTATGCAGCTGCTGCCGGTTGCCCGACTTCGACGCCAACAGTTCTTCCGCCAGATCGCGGCCAGGCGCCAGATCGATCACGATGGGTTCGCCAGGCTTCCAGTAGCTGGATATCTGCAGAATGGCGGGGCCGGACAGGCCACGATGGGTGAACAGCAGGTCTTCGAGGAACTCGCCGCGCGCCTTGCCCTGCCCCGTGTGCAGATTGACCTCCAGCGCCACGCCGGACAATTCGGACAGGGACCGCCATTGCTCGGCATCGAAGGTCAGCGGCACCAGGGCGGGCCGCGGTTCCACGACCTTCAGGCCGAACTGCCGCGCGATCTTCAGGCCGAAGTCAGTGGCGCCCAGTTGGGGAATGGCCATGCCGCCGGTGGCGATCACCAGTTTCGCGGCGCGGATCGGGCCTTGGCTGGTGCGCAGCTCGTAGCCCTGCTCGCCATGGCCGATCTCGGCCACCGAGCATCCCATGCGCCACTGCACCCTGCCCGCGTCGCACTCGGCGCGCAGCATTTCGATGATGGATTCGCTGGAATCGTCGCAGAACAGCTGGCCGCGATGCTTCTCGTGCCAGGCGATGTGGTGACGCTTCATCAGCGCCAGGAAATCCTGCGGCGTGTAACCCGCCAAGGCCGAACGGCAGAAGTGCGGGTTGTCGGAGAGGAAGTTGGCGGGGCCGGCGCCGATATTGGTGAAGTTGCAGCGGCCGCCGCCGGAAATGCGGATCTTCTCCGCCAGGCGCTCGGCGTGGTCGACCAGCACCACGCGCAAGCCGCGCTGGCCGGCGACCGCGGCACACATCATGCCCGCGGCGCCGGCGCCGAGTACTGCTACATCGAACATCAGTCTTCGATCAGGCAGTCGACGTAGTAGCGCTTTTCGCCGTCCGGACCCACTTCGTCGGCCAGGCCGTGGATGTAGGTTTCGAAGCCCGGGAAGCGCTGGTTGAACTCGCGCGCGAACTGCAGGTACTGGACGATGGTGCGGTTGAAGCGTTCGCCCGGGATCAGCAGGGGGATGCCCGGAGGATACGGCGTCAGCAGCACGCCGGTGACGCGGCCTTCGAGCTTGTCGATGTCGACGCGCTCGACCTCGCGGTGCGCCATGCGGGCGAAGGCGTCCGACGGCTTGAGGGCCGGCACCATGTCGCTCAGGTACATCTCGGTGGTCAGGCGCGCCACGTCGCGGGCGCGGTAGGCTTCGTGGATCTCCTGGCACAGGTCGCGCAGGCCCATGCGCTCGTAGCGGCGATGGTCGCGGCAGAATTCCGGCAGGATGCGCCACAGCGGCTGATTACGGTCGTAGTCGTCCTTGAATTGCTGCAAGGCGGTCAGCAGCGTGTTCCAGCGGCCCTTGGTGATGCCGATGGTGAACAGGATGAAGAACGAATACAGGCCGGTCTTCTCGACCACCACGCCATGCTCGGTCAGGTACTTGGAGACCAGCGCGGCGGGAATGCCGGTTTCGCCGAAGCTGCCCGACATGTCCAGGCCCGGGGTGATGATCGTGGCCTTGATCGGGTCCAGCATGTTGAAGCCTTCGGCCATTTCGCCGAAGCCATGCCAATGGTCGTTGGACTCCAGGATCCATTCGTCGCGGTTGCCGATGCCTTCGGAAACCAGGCGGTTCGGGCCCCAGACCTTGAACCACCAGTCGTTCTTGCCGAACTCGGACTCCACCTTGCGCATGGCGCGGCGGAAGTCCAGGGCTTCGCGGATGCTCTCCTCGACCAGCGCGGTGCCTCCCGGCGGTTCCATCATGGCGGCGGCCACGTCGCAGGACGCGATGATCGCGTACTGGGGCGAGGTGGACGTGTGCATCAGATAGGCTTCGTTGAAGACGTTGCGGTCCAGCTTGCGGGTCTCGGACTCCTGCACGATGATCTGCGAGGCCTGCGAGATGCCGGCCAGCAGCTTGTGCGTGGAGTGGGTGGCGAACACCATCGCGTCCTGGCTGCGCGGGCGGTCCTGGCCGATGGCGTGCATGTCCTGGTAGTACTCGTGGAACGAGGCGTGCGGCAGCCAGGCTTCGTCGAAGTGCAGCGTGTCGACATAGCTGCCCAACTGCTTCTTGATCATTTCGACGTTGTAGATGACGCCGTCGTAGGTGCTCTGCGTCAGCGTCAGGATGCGCGGATTCTTGTTCACCGCTTCGCGCGCGAAGGGGTTGGCCTCGATCTTCTTGCGGATATTGTCCGGGTGGAACTCTTCCAGCGGGATCGGGCCGATGATGCCCAGGTGGTTGCGCGTGGGACGCAGGAACACCGGGATCGCGCCCGTCATCGTAATGGCGTGCAGGATCGACTTGTGGCAGTTGCGGTCCACCACCACCACGTCGCCCGCGGCCACGTTGGCATGCCACACCACCTTGTTGGAGGTGGAGGTGCCGTTGGTCACGAAGAAGCAGTGGTCGGCGTGGAAGATGCGCGCGGCGTTCAGTTCGGATTCGGCCACGGGGCCGGTGTGGTCCAGCAACTGGCCCAGTTCGTCCACGGCGTTGCAGACGTCGGCGCGCAGCATGTTCTCGCCGAAGAACTGGTGGAACATCTGGCCCACCGGGCTCTTCAGGAACGCCACGCCGCCGGAGTGACCGGGGCAGTGCCAGGAGTACGAGCCGTCCTGCGCGTACTTGACCAGTTCGCGGAAAAACGGCGGCGGCAGGCTGTCGACGTAGCTGCGGGCCTCGCGGATGATGTGGCGCGCCACGAATTCGGGGGTGTCCTCGAACATGTGGATGAAGCCGTGCAGTTCGCGCAGGATGTCGTTGGGGATGTGCTCGGAAGTGCGCGTCTCGCCGTACAGGTAGATGGGGATGTCGGCGTTACGGAAACGCAGCTCGCCGATGAAGGCGCGCAGGTTCTTGATGGCGCTGGCCACGTCCTCGGGCGAATCCACGTCGAACTCTTCGTCGTCGATCGACAGAATGAAGGCGCTGGCGCGGCTCTGCTGCTGGGCGAACGAACTCAGGTCGCCGTAACTGGTCACCCCGATCACCTCGACGCCCTCGGCCTCGATCGCCGCGGACAAGGCGCGGATACCCAGACCGGACGCGTTCTCGGAACGGTAGTCTTCGTCGATGATGAAAATGGGGAAGCGGAATTTCATGCAGGCGCTCCTGGGGGCAAGGCGGGTTCGGACGCGTAACGCGGCGCGAGTGTACTTCTAGTAAAAATCCGCCTGATGACAGACGGCGCGAGCACCCGCCAGGGCGGCGGGAATGGCCGAATTGTAGGGCTGTTTTTCTTACAGTCCTAAGGGAAATCCCGGAATGGCCCGGACGGCCGTTGTCATCGCGCCAAAAGCGGACGTTTTCAGCACAGAGAGCCGGGCCGCGCCGGGGAGCAAACCGGGCGCCCGAAGCGCCGGGACGCTAGCGGATGGTGCGGGCTTCGCCCGCTTGCAAGGCCATCAGGAACTGTTCGAAATAGGGCGGGATGGCCTCGGCGGAGCCGTAGCGGATGCGCCTTTCGACCTTGGCGATGGCGCCGAAGCAGACCTCGGCTTCGGGTTCGCCGCAGACCAGCACCACCGGGTCCTCGTCGTCGCACACTTCATAGAGACCGCCATACGCGCGGCGTCCCACCTCGTAGAGGTAGGCGGCGGCGCCGACGGTCTGCATGGGAGTAAGAGGCAAGGTCCCGAGATGGGCGGCCTCCAGCGCCTCGTCCAGCGCATGGACGCTGGACGGCGTGTAATCCAGCACGGCGCCGGCCGAGCCGGCTGCCTGGACGAAGTCCTGCGCAGCACCCGCCACGCGCGCCACGAACTCTTCCTGGACTTCGTCGCGCTTGGCGTCCTGGTTTGTCTTGAGGAAACCGAACATCATTGGCTCCTTTGTGAAAACCGCAAGCGGCGTTAGGACCATTATAGGCAGCGTGTCCCCCTATACTGCCCAATCCACCGCCGAACGTTCCCTATTCCCAACACTTGCCGACCATGTCCCCGATCTCCGTCCGACGCCTTGTTCCCGCCGACGCCGCGCCGCTGCGTCAATTGCGCCTGGACGCCCTGGTGGAAACCCCTGAATCGTTCGGATCGAGTTACGAAGAGGAACACACGCTGACATTGGAGGATATCCGCGGCTGGATCCAGCCTTCGGACGACAGTGCAATGTTTGGCGTGTTCTGCGGCAAGACCCTGGCCGGCATGGTCGGCGTGGGCCGCCAGCGCAAACTGAAGATGCGCCACAAGGCGCACATCTGGAGCATGTACGTGGCGCCGGCGCAGCGCGGCCAGGGCCTGGCGCGGCAACTGATGCAGGCGGCGATCGCCCATGCAGCAGGCATGCGCGGCATCCGCCAGGTGCAGCTGAGCGTGACCGCCAACAATCAGGCCGCCACCGCGCTGTACCTGAGCCTGGGCTTTGCCGAATACGGACGCGAGCGAGAAGCGCTGTGCGTGAACGGTGAACTCTACGACGAAGCGCTGATGGCGCTGCCGCTGGCCGGCAAGTAGCGGCGCCGCCTCAGCCCGCGCCAGCCCGGCGCCGCGTGCCGTAGGCCCGCACCAGATTGCGGCCTTCGTCCTTGGCCTTGTAGAGCGCCTGATCCGCCGCCTTGATCACCGCTTCGGGCGCGCGCAGGGCGTCGCTGCGTTCGGCTACGCCTATGCTGACCGTCACCCGCAGCGGCCGCGCATTGCGCACATCGCGCCCGCCACGGCGGCGCAGGCCGATCTGGTCGGCCTTGGGGCGCACCGGCTTGTCGCGCAGCCGCATCTGGTAGGCCTCGATGGAGCGCCTGACGCTTTCCAGGTGCGGCATGCTTTCCGCCGCGGTCTTGCCCGGGAACACCAGCGTGAATTCCTCGCCGCCGTAGCGGTAGGCCCGGCCGCCGCCCGGCACGCGCCGCAACTGGGCCGCCACCATGCGCAGAACCTGGTCGCCCACGTCATGGCCGTGGGTGTCGTTGAAAGCCTTGAAGTTGTCGACGTCGGCCATCGCCAGCGTATAGACGCGGCCCATGCGCTGCAGCCGTTCGTTCAGCGCGCGCCGGCCCGGCAAGCCGGTGAGCTCGTCGCGGAACGCCATGTGGAAACCTTCATGGGCCAGCGAGATGCAAAGGGCCGTCAGCGCGGCGGTGGACATCAGCGCCAGTTCGACGGGATGTTCCGCCCCGCGCGGCAAGGCCCACGCCATGCACACGAAGCCCAGCCACTGCCCCGCCTGTTGCGGACGCCCATAGCGCAATAGCAGCAGGGTCAGCGTCAGGCCCGTGGCCAGCAGCGCAATCAACCCTTCGATCGGCACGCTCAGGTGCGCCAACCTGCCTTGCACGGACAGCATGCCGAACAGATCGGACACGCCGTCCTTGCCGGCCAGCGCGATCGCGGCCGCGCCAGCGGCGATCAGGCCGATGCGAGCGGCCAGGTCCAGCAGCATGCTGGAGCGTTCGGACCACAGGGCGTTGATGGTGTAGGCCAGCGACCACCACGCCAGCGCCGGTCCGACGGCCCAGGGTGCTTCCGTGGCCAGCGCCGGCCAAGCCGCCGTGGCGGCCAGCACGCTGAGCATCAGCACCATGGTCTGCGCGCGCTGGTACATCAGGCACACGGCCACGCCGATCAACGCCATCACCCAAGGCACGAACGGCACGATCTGCGTCAAGGCCGGCGGCCATTCGCGCCACAGCAGCAGCCCCACCGCAGCGGCCACCGGCAGCGCAGGATAGAACAACAAAGGCAGCCAGGGGATATGGGGGTAACGCACGGGTCGGGGCTTTTTTACGCTTGCGGAGATGACGTCGCCAAATCGGCAAACACATGTACTGTCATTTACGGACGCGGCGGCGATGTTCTTTAGCGGATTTGCAAGTAACACCGGGCGCCGCGGCCATGATATGTTTTTCGCCTTCACTCAGCAGACGGATCCCCAATGCGCATCCTGGTCAACATCGACGTGCCCGATCTCGAACACGCCATCGACTTCTATCACCGCGCTTTCGGCCTGACACTGCGACGCCGGCTGGGACCGAAAGCGGCCGAGATGCTGGGGGCCGAGGCGCCCATCTATCTGCTGGAAAAGGCTGCGGGCACGCCAGCCGCCGGCGCCATGCGCCAGCCGCGCGACTACGCGCGGCACTGGACGCCAGTGCATCTGGACGTGGTGGTGGAGGACGCGGACCGCGCGGTCGCACAGGCGGTGGCCGCCGGCGCGCGCCTGGAAGATCCAGCCGTCTCGCATGCCTGGGGCCGCATCGCCCACCTGAGCGATCCCTACGGACACGGCATCTGCATCCTGCAGTTCCTGGGCCGGGGCTACGACGAGTTCGCCACGCCGCCGCTGCAATACTCGCCGGTCTCGGAAGCCGATTTCGAAGACCTGCTGGCGCTGCGCATCGAAGCCATGCGTGAAAGCCTGGAGCGCCTGGGGCGCTTCGACCCTGCGCGCGCGCGCTCGCGGCTGCGCAGCACGTTCCGGCCGGAACATACCTGGTCCATCGAGCAGGACGGCCAACGCATCGGGTTTTACGCGCTGCGCCCGGAGGGCGACGGCTTGCGCCTGGATCATCTGTACATCCGCCCCGCCGCCCAGGGTTCGGGGCTGGGCGGACAGGTCATGCGCAAGATCCTGCTGGAGGCCGACCGCCTGGGGCTGGCGGTAAGCCTGGGCGCGCTGCGCGGCAGCGACTCGAACCGCTTCTACCGCCGGCACGGGTTCGTGCAGACGGGCGAAAGCGAGTGGGATATCGACTACCTGCGCCCGGTGTCCGGGCGCGCAGGCTGAGGCCTCAGGTGCGCGGCAGGGTCACGCCGCGCTGACCCTGGTACTTGCCGCCGCGGTCGCGGTAAGAGGTCTCGCAGACTTCGTCGCTTTCCAGGAACAGCATCTGCGCGCAGCCTTCGCCGGCGTAGATCTTGGCCGGCAGCGGCGTGGTATTCGAGAATTCCAGCGTCACGTGCCCTTCCCATTCGGGTTCCAGCGGCGTGACGTTGACGATGATGCCGCAACGCGCATAGGTGCTCTTGCCCAGGCAGACAGTCAGGACGCTGCGCGGGATGCGGAAATACTCGACCGTGCGGGCCAGCGCGAAGGAGTTGGGCGGAATGATGCAGACGTCGCCCTTGAAATCCACGAACGAGCCTTCGTCGAAATTCTTGGGGTCGACGATGGTGGAATTGATGTTGGTGAAGATCTTGAATTCGTCCGCGCAGCGCACGTCGTAGCCGTAGCTGCTGGTGCCGTAGCTGACGATGCGCCCGCCATTGGCCGTGCGGACCTGCCCTGCTTCGAAGGGTTCGATCATGCCGGCTTCGGCCTGGCGGCGGATCCAGCGGTCGCTTTTGATGCTCATGGTGGGAATGGTGCTAGGGAATGGAGTGGACGCCATTTTATCCCGAGTGCGGATGCGCCACCGGCGAGGGGCCGGGCGGGACCGTGCGTGCCGCCCGATTCCGCCTCAGTTCCCCCAGAAGGTCCGGTAGACAAGCGCGATGCCGTTGACCGCCCCGCCCTTCAGGTCCACCGACAGGCCGCGCGCCAGCCGGTAGCTGGCCCGGCCCACGGTGTCGGTGCCGGAAAGCGCCTGCTCCACGCTCAGCGTGATGCCGTTGGCGAAGGTCTTGCTGGCCACCAGGAATTGCGTGGCCAGCTGGCTGTCGCTGTCCCGGTTGACGTCGCCGGCCACCGTGCGGTCCGGCAGGATGCTGCCGGAGCTGCCGATGTTGCCCGTCTTGATGCTGACGTCGTCCAACCCGAACTGCTTGTAGAACGGCTGCCCGCCGCCCAGCAGCGCGGTACCCACCGACATCAGCAGCGCCGCGTCGCCGCCGCTTTCGTCAGGACCTCGGCCCAGCAGCAGCCAGGACAGCTTTTCCACGTCGCTGACGTCCGGGTACGACACCAGATCGATGCGCGGCCGTTGCGCCGTGCCGACCACCTTGACGCCCGCCTCGACCTGTTCGCCCGTGCGCAGCGCCTCGATATCCAGCAAGGGGTTGTCCAGACGGCCCTGGAAGGTCAGCGTGCCGCGGCTCAGGCGCAGCTTCTGGCCGTAGGCCTCGATGCCGCCGCCGCGGGTGCGCAGCGCGCCCACGCCGGTCAGGCGCCCATCATTCAGCATGATCTGGATGGAGCCCAGCAGGCCGGCGTCCAGCCCCATGCCGGTGATGTAGAAGCGCGGCCCCATGTCGAACTTCAGGTTCATGCTGGTCTGCAGCGGCGTGGAGACCGTGCCGGGGTCGTCGCCCGGGCGGCGCACCTTGACGTCGTCGTCCAGCGACGGCACGCCCTGCAGGATTTCCAGGCTGAACCAGCCCGCGTCCGCCTTCAGGTCGCCCACGATGTCGATGCGCGGCATGGCCGCCTTCACGTCGATGACTCCGGAAACCATGGCGTAGCGGTCCGAGCGCTGCAGCGCCGGGAAGCGGTACAGGGTCAGCCGGATATCGCCGCCGCCGTCGATGAAATTCCATTGTCCCTTGGCCTCGGCGTAGCCGCCCTTGGCCTCGGGATTGGTGGTGATCCACTCCTTGGTGCGCCATTCGGCCGGCATCACCCGCAGGGAAGCCGGGAAGCGCAGGCTTTCCAGCACCACCCGGTCGCCCTCCAGGCGCGCGGACAAAGTGCCGTCGATCAGCCGCACGCCGTCGTCGATGCGCACCACGCGCAGCTTGTCGCCGCGGATGTTGCCGCTGGCCGACCATTTGCCCGCCAGGGTGCCCTGGGCTTCCAGATTGGCCTTGACCGTGCCGCCGACTTCCATCGAGTCGCCCACGAACAGGCCGACCCAGGCCAGGTCGGCGATGTCGGCGTCCAGCTTGGCGCGCAGCGGCTGGCGCGGGTCCAGCGCCATGCCGCCCTTGGCGTCCACCACCAGCACGGCGGTGCCGGTGCCGTTGATGAGGCCCATCTTATCGGTGGCCAGGTTGACCTTGGCGTCCAGGCGGCTGGCATTGGCGGAGGTCGGCGTGGCGGTCAGGTCCAACACCAGCGCCTTCAGGCCAAGCGGAATGGGAGGATCGCCCGGTATCAGCAGATCGCCCTCGCGGCGCGCGATGCGCGCGCGGCCGCCCAGCCGGCCATCGAACTTCAGGTCCCACAACACGTCCAGCGCGATGCGGCGCTGGCCCTCGGGCACCATCGCGTTCACGCGGCCGGGCCGCTTGCCCAGCTTGGCCGCAGCCTCGGGATCGACGGCGCCTATCACCTGGCGCGCCATGGCGGCCGTGATCACCAGGTTGTCGGCCTGCCCGGCCGTTTCCCAACGCTTGCCGCCGCCCCGCGACCCCTGGTGCGCCAGGACCACGCGTTCCTTGCCGGGCAGGGTCAGGCTCAGCGCCGTCTGCCCCACCTGCCACTGCCATTGCGGTTCCACGGCGGACGGCACGAAAGCCAGCGTGACCGGCCGGTCCACGGCCACTGCGAAGCCGGCGGTCTCGGCCGTCAGCCGCGAAAACGTGCCGCGCCATCCCGGCAGAGCGGCATCCGGCGTGCCCGCAGGACCCTTGCCCCAGGCGCCGGTAAAAACGATGTTGGCCTTGGCGGGCGCCTCGCCCAGTACGCCCGCGCGCGGCTTGGGCGGCGTGTAGCCGGCCGCAAGCTCGCCGCGATGCGCAGCCGGCGTGCCCGTCAGCTTGCCCTTCAATTCCGCGCCGCCGGGAATGCCCGGCCAGAACGCGTCGAGCTGGGGCGCCTGGGCGTCCAGCGACAGCGCGCCGTCCTTGGCGTCCAGCTCTCCCTTGGCCTGGACTCGGTTGCGGCCCAGCTTCAGGTCCACGTCCAGGCCGTGGATGCGCAGCCCGGCCAGAGGATCGGCCTCGGGCGCGGCGGCGGGTCCCCCGCTATCGGTCGCCGCCGCGATATCCACCTGGGCCTTGAGCGCGCCGGTCAGGGGCTGCTTGTTCCAGCGCGTGCCCTCTTCGAAGCGCAGATCGACCGCGGCATGCCGCAGCTGGCTCAGGTTCTCGATGTCGGCTTGCACGTCGCCGCGCACGGTCAGCACCGCAGGCGGAATATCCTTGCCCAGCCAGGGCGACAGGTCCAGGCGCTGGGCGCTTATCGTGCCCGCGATGCGGTCGCGGCCCGAGCCTTGCGTGGTATCGGATTGCAGGTCGAGCTGCGCGGTCAGGGTCGATTTGTCTGGCAATTGCGCCTGCGCCCGGGCGCTGCGCAGCACCAGCGCCGTGCGCGGGGCCAGGTCGGTGGTCAAGTCCAGCAGCAGGCCGGAGCCCTCGCCGTCCACCTTGGCCTGGATACCATCCAGGGAACCGGCGGCATCGGCGCGCAGCACCACCTGGCAAGCGGGCCGGGGCGGCTCGGAAGGCGCGGCCTTGGGATCCGCCTTGGCCCCGGCTTTGGATTCGTCCTTCGATTCGGCCTTGGGGTCGGTCTTGGCGCCTGGCTTGGGTTCCGGCTTCCTGGCAGCGCCCGCCTGACGCTCATACACGCCGCTCAGCTTGTCGGCTTCGCACAGCGGAGAATCGGGGCCGGTCCCGCGCGCGGTCACGTCCAGGCGAGCGGCGAACGGCCACGGATCGGCCATGCTTTGCAGCTCGGCCTGCCCGGAGATGTCCGCTTGCGCAGCCTCGTGTCCCACCCTCAGGCTGGCGATGCGTAGCTGCGCGCCCTGCTTGCCCGCGGCAAACGTGGCGTCCAGATTGCCCAGGGTCACGGGCAAGGGCGCGCCGTCCTGTTCCAGCTGGAAGTCGCCCAGCGCCAGCCGGTCCACGGCGATGTCCACCGGCAGTTCGGGCAACGAGAACGGCTCGCCGTTGTCCTCCGCCGGCGTCGTCTCGGACGACGCGGCCAGGCCGATGTACACCGAACCCGCCGAGACATCGCGCACGTGCAGCAGGCGGTCGCCCAGGGCGCGCCAGTTCACGTCCAGGTGCAGGTCCGTGATGTCGACGCGGGTGCCGCCCGCGTCCAGGTCCAGCTTGCCCACCGACACGCCACGCAGCAGCGAACCGCTCACGTCCAGCGCCTGGCCGTTCAGTTGCTGGGCGGCCGTGGTCAGGAGCAGCCGCGTGCCGTTCTGCGAGCCGACCAGCCAAAACAGGAATCCGCCGGCCAGCACAGCCAGCATGGCCAGGCCAGGCAACCACCACACCAGCACATGGCGCAGGAATTTGCGCAGGCCCTTCAAAACGCGATCCCCAAGGAAAAGTGCAGACGCAGGTCGCGGTCGCGCTGGCCGTAGGCCACATCCAGGAACAAGGGCCCGGCCGGCGTGCGCACGCGGGCGCCTACGCCGTAGCCCACCGCCATCGACATGTCGCCGAACGATTCCGCGGCGTCGCCCGCGTCCACGAACACGCCCATGCCCCAGCGCTCATTGAAATAGTGGTCGTACTCGATGCTGCCGACCAGCAGCGTGGGCGCGCCCACCACGGCGTCATCCTGCTGCACGCCTATGCTCTGGTACTTGTAGCCGCGGATCGAACGCGCGCCGCCGGTGCGGAAACCGAAATCGTCCGGCACCCGCACCTTGCTGTTGGACCACACCCGGCCGACTTCGCCACGCACGGTCAGCACGTCCAGCTTGCCGATGGGCCACCATTTCTGGGCCCGCAGCCGGGCGCGGGTATAGGGTTCGCCGGAGTCCAGCGTCACGCCCACGCCGCCGCCCACCGCGATCAGATTGCCTTCACGCGGGTCGTACTTGTTGTCCACATCGCGGCGCAGCCATTCGGCCGTGGCGGTCAGGGTCGGCAGCTTGTATTGGTCGCCGCCGTCGATCTTCACGTGATCCTCCGCCAGCAGCAGGCCCCAGCGGGTTTCGTATTCGACCCGGCTGTTGCCCGCGCCCTTGCGCTCCTGCAGGCGCGTCGCGCCCAACGCGTAGCGCGTCACATCCAGCCCCTGGATGTCGGAGTGGTCGTACAGCACACCGAACGAATCCTTGTAGCCGCGCTGATTCGGCGGCAACAGGAAGTCCGCGTAGACGCGCTGCTGCAACCGGTCCACGCTGAAGCCCGTCTCCATGGTGAGCGGCTGGCCAAAGACCACGTTCTGCCGGTACAGCGATTCCACGCGCAGGCCGGCCTCGTCGTCCACGCCTATCGAGCCGGTGAACCGCTTGGGCGGCGCTTCCACCACCCGCACCTGGACCGGCAGGGTCACTTCGCCGTTCGAGTCGTAGGCGGGCGCTGGCGGTGGCATGCCGCCGGACACGGAAGGATCTCCTGCCGGCGTGGAGGCGGCCAGATCGGTCGAGCCCGGCGCGCGTGCGCGGTCGGCGTTGGGTCCAGGCGTCGGCTGCGCCTGGCCCGGCTGCTCCAGCGATACGAACGCGCCGCGGAAGAACGCGGTCGATTGCAGGTCCTGCTGCCAGGTGTCCAGCTTGTCCTGGTCATAGGCAGCGCCCGGCGAGTAGCGCACATAGCGCTCCACCAGCTTCTCGGGCACCCGCTTCAGGCCTTCGGTGGTGAGTTCGCCCATGCGGACCTGGGGACCGCTGTCTATCGTGACGCGCAGGGCGGCCGACGCCGTATCGGCCTCGATTTCCGCCTGCGACGCGGTCATGCGCGCCAGCATGAAGTCGCGCGATGACACCGCGTCCAGCAGGCTCGACTTGGCTTTGTTCCAGTCGCTGTTGATGAAGGGCTGGCCCGTCTTCAACTGCCAGTCGTCGCGCAGCTTCTGCACCCGGGCAGCGAACTCGGGCCGGGTAATGCGGCCGGTGAAATTCAGGTCCACGGATGCGACGGTGGTGCGCTTGCCCGAGACGATGCTGATGTCCCAGGTTTCTCCGCCGATATCGGTGCCGGCCTCGAGCTTCACGGTGGGCGAGAAATAGCCCTGGGTGGCCAGGGCCGCCAGCGTCGCGTCGCGCGCGCGGCGGCGCAGGCGGTTGATTTCACCGCCGTCCTGGTCCTCCGCCAGCCGCGCGATCGCATCGACGGCTTCGGTAATCGCCTGCAGGGCGGCCGGCGGCACGCCGCCGGGGTCCACAATGATTTCCGGGCGCTTGGCCAATGCCTCGCCCGTCATCACCACAAGTCCTGCCAAGAAGGCGCGGGCTGCCCACCGCATGCGTCAGGTCGGTTGCTGCACGACGATGGACGGGAATTTCCCAGCCATGTCGCGGGGAAGCGCCGCCACGCCAGCCGCCAGCTTGCGGGCAATGCCGCGGTACAGCGCCGCGGCTTCGCTGCCCGGATCCGACACCACGGTCGGCGAGCCAGCATCGGTCTGCTCGCGGATCGCCAGGGTCAGCGGCAGGCTGCCCAGCCAGGGCGTTTGGTATTGCTCGGCCATGCGCTGGCCGCCGCCCTCGCCGAAGATATGCTCGGCATGGCCGCATTGCGAGCAGATGTGGATGGCCATGTTCTCGACCACGCCCAGGATCGGCACCTCAACCTTCTGGAACATGCGCAAGCCCTTGCGCGCGTCCAGCAGCGCCACGTCCTGCGGCGTGGTGACAATGACGGCGCCCACTACCGGCACCTTCTGCGCCAGGGTCAGCGCCACGTCGCCCGTGCCGGGAGGCATGTCGACGATCAGGTAATCGAGGTCGCGCCAATTGGTCTGGCGCAGCAGTTGCTCCAGCGCCTGCGTCACCATCGGGCCGCGCCAGATGGCGGGCGAGTCGGCGTCGATCAGGAAGCCGATGGAGTTGGCCTGCAGGCCGTGGCCAGTGAGCGGCTCCATGCTCTTGTTGTCCAGGCTTTCGGGACGGCCCGAGATACCCAGCATGGTCGGCACGCTGGGGCCGTAGATGTCGGCGTCCAGCACACCCACCTTGGCGCCTTCCGCCGCCAGGGCCAGGGCCAGGTTCACGGCCGTGGTGCTCTTGCCCACGCCGCCCTTGCCAGATGCCACTGCAATAATGTTGCGCACATTGGGCAAGGGCTTCAGGCCTTTCTGCACCGCATGGGCGGCGACCTTCCAGCTCACTTCAACCTGGGCATCGGCCACGCCGGCCGCGGCCAGCGCCGCCACGGCGATGTCGCGGACCTGGGCGCGCGCGGCGTCGGCGGGATACCCCAGCTCCAGCGCCAGCGAAACCCGTCCGCCTTCCAGCTTGATGTCACGATCTTTTACAGAAACGCCCAAATCCATACCGGTATTCGGGTCCTGCGCGGCGCGCAGCGCGGCGCGAATTTGTTCTATCGTTATACTCATGTCACTATGGTTCCGTAGGCAGCGCGGCTTCTGCGGCCCGCCATCCCCTAAAGGATAGCGGATACCCGGGAACCTTTCCCTGCGTTTTGCATCCGATCTTCATGACCAACACACTTATCCGCTTCTTTCGTGCCGTCCTATTCGCCGCCCTGGCCTTGATCGGCATGGCGATGGCGCTGGTGTTCATGCTTTCCACGGCGATCGCCGTGGCGATCCTGTACGTGGTCGCCAAGGTGCGCGGCAAACCTTTCGGCGTGCGCGCCTATTGGAGCCAGCGCCAAGGCGCCCGCCCGGGACCGTTCCAGTCCGCCACCGCCCCCTTCGCCACGCAGCCGCGCGGCGACGTGATCGACGTCGAAGCCCGCGAAATCCGCTGACGGCGGCTTTCCCGCATGCTTGCGCCGCGCGCGGCGCAAGCGGGCCATGGGTTTGTGCGTCCGCACGGCGGAATTGCCGGACGGCCGGCTCCCCTGTATCGGCGCCCATTCCCGCATTCTTTCGCAACCCGCCTGATTCGCCTGCCGCGAAGGGCGGGTTGAGCCATTGATGGGCCGCTGTCCGGCAAGTCTGCGCGGTTGCCCTAAAATGGCCGGCCTACCCCTTTTTTCCCTCAACCTCCAAAGACAACCATGTCTCGCACCCTTTTTGTCACCACAGCGCTGCCCTACGCCAACGGATCTTTCCACATCGGCCACATCATGGAGTACATCCAGGCCGATATCTGGGTTCGTTCGATGCGAATGGCAGGCCACACGGTGCACTTCGTGGGTGCGGACGACGCGCACGGCGCGCCGATCATGCTGAAGGCGGAAAAGGAAGGCATCACACCGCAGGCCCTGGTGGCGCGCTACGCCGCCGAGCGCCCGCAGTACCTGAACGGCTTCCACATCCGCTTCGACCACTGGCACTCGACCGATTCGGCCGAGAACGTCGCGCTGTCGCAGGACATCTACCGCGCGCTCAAGGCCCAGGACCTGATCGAAACCCGCTCCATCGAGCAGTTCTACGATCCGGTCAAGGGCATGTTCCTGGCCGACCGCTACATCAAGGGCGAATGCCCCAAGTGCCACGCCAAGGACCAGTACGGTGATTCCTGCGAGGTCTGCGGCGCGGTCTACGCGCCCACCGAGCTGATCAACCCGTACTCGGCCCTGACCGGCGCCACGCCGGTGCTGAAGTCCTCGGACCACTTCTTCTTCAAGCTGTCCGATCCGCGCTGCGTGGAATTCCTGCAGCAATGGACCACCGGCTCCAACGCCGCCGGCGGCAAGCACCTGCAGCCTGAGATGCTGGCCAAGACGCGCGAATGGCTGGGCTCGGACGATGGCGAGGCCAAGCTGGGCGACTGGGACATTTCCCGCGACGCGCCCTACTTCGGCATCGAGATCCCGGATGCGCCGGGCAAGTACTTCTACGTCTGGCTGGATGCGCCCGTGGGCTACCTGGCCTCGCTGAAGTCGTATTGCGCGGTCAAGGGCATGGACTTCGACGCGCTGCTCGATCCTGCCGGCCCCACCGAACAGGTCCACTTCATCGGCAAGGACATCGTGTATTTCCACGCGCTGTTCTGGCCCGCGATGCTGAAGTTCGCCGGGCGCAAGACGCCTGACGCCGTGAACGTACACGGCTTCATCACTGTCAGCGGCGAAAAGATGTCCAAAAGCCGCGGCACCGGCATTTCGCCGCTGCGCTACCTGGAACTCGGCATGAACGCCGAATGGATGCGCTACTACATCGCCGCCAAGCTGAACGCCCGGGTCGAAGACATGGACTTCAACCCCGAGGACTTCATCGCCCGCGTCAACAGCGACCTGATCGGCAAGTACGTCAACATCGCCAGCCGCGCCGCCAGCTTCATCACCAAGCATTTCGATGGAGTCCTCGGCTATTCGGGCGACACCTCGGCGCTGGCCGCGGAGTACGCCGAACAGGCGGAGTCCATCCGCGCCGCGTTCGAGGCGCGCGAGTACAACCGCGCCATCCGCGAAATCATGGCCTACGCCGATCGCATCAACCAGGCGTTCGACACGGCCCAGCCCTGGGTGCTGGCCAAGGGCATCGCCACCGCCGATGACGCGCAGAAGGCCGCCCTGCAGGACATCTGCTCGCGCTCGCTGGCGGGCTTCAAGGCGCTGTCCGTGATGCTGGCCCCGGTCTTGCCCGAACTGGCCGAACGCGTGGCCCTGGAATTGTTCGGCGCGCAGGCGCCCTTCACCTGGGCCGATGCCGCCGTGCTGCCGCAGCGCGTGGCGCCCTTCAAGCACCTGATGCAGCGCGTCGAACCGCAGATGCTGGAAGACCTGTTCGAGCCGCCCGCCGCCCCCGTGGTGGTGCCTGGCGGCGAGCCCATCGCCGAGACCATCTCCATCGACGACTTCGCGCGCGTCGACCTGCGCATCGCGCAGATCGTCAATTGCGAACACGTGGAAGGCTCGACCAAGCTGCTGCGCCTGACGCTGGACGCGGGCGAAGGCCGCCACCGCAACGTGTTCTCGGGCATCAAGTCCGCCTACAAGCCGGAAGACCTGATCGGCAAGCTGACCGTCCTGGTGGCCAATCTGGCCCCGCGCAAGATGAAGTTCGGCGTATCCGAAGGCATGGTGCTGGCCGCCAGCCATGCGGATGAGTCCGTGGACGCCGGCATCTACGTGCTGGAACCGTTCCCCGGCGCCAAGCCCGGCATGCGCGTGCGCTGATCCCGCGCCCCGCTGAATGCAAAAAGCCCGCCAGTTCAAATCGGCGGGCTTTTTGTCACTAAGCGCGGTACATCAGGCCTTGCTGGGCGCCAGCGCCGGATCCAGCGAAATGCGCTCATCGAAGACGAAGCATTTGCCGTCATAGCCGGGGCCGCCGGTTTCCTCGAAGTACTTGAGGATGCCGCCGTCGAGCTGGTAGACGTGTTCGATGCCGGCCTCGTTCATGTAGATCGCGGCCTTTTCGCAGCGGATGCCGCCGGTGCAGAAGCTGACCACGGTCTTGCCTTCCAGCTCGGCGCGGTGCGCCTGTACCGCAGCGGGAAACTGGGTGAAGCGTTCGATGCGCCAGTCGATGGCGTTCGTGAAGGTGCCCTCGTCGACCTCGAAAGCGTTGCGCGTGTCCAGCATGACCACGGGCCGTCCGGCGTCGTCCACGCCGGCCTCCAGCCAACGCGCCAGCGTCTTCGCATCGACGCCGGGCGCGCGGCCCGCTTCCGGGCGGATCGCCGGATGATCCATGCGGATGATCTCGCGCTTGATCTTCACCAGCAGCTTGCGGAACGGCACTGCCGCGCTATGGCTGAACTTGACTTCCAGGTCGGCGAAGCGCGGATCGGCGCGCAGCGTGCGCAGAAACGCGTCGATGCCATCCGCCGAACCCGCCAGGAACAGGTTGATGCCCTCTTCGGCCAACAGGATGGTGCCCTTGAGCGCGGCCTGGCCGGCCTCGTCCAGAAGGCGGGCGCGCAGCTCGGGCAGGGCATCCAGCGAAACGAATTTGTAAGCGGCGATATTGACGACGGAAGTCATGGAAAAGCGGAAAAAAAGCGGGCGACGAAAGGCGTAATAGTAAACGCTGGGCGGTTTTTACCACCCGCCGCCCCGCTTGATCCCGCTCAACGATTGACGATTTCCTGCTCGACTACCGCGTCCAGCACCCATTGCACCGTCGACGCATCGGCCGGCGGATTCGGGTTGCGGACCTCGACCACGCGCAGGCGGTAACGCACGCCAGGCTGGAAGTTGAAGCCCGTGATTTCGCCGTACCAGAGCTGCCAGGGCTGCCCGGCGCTGTCGCGCACCTGGTAGCACATGGCGCGGCCCGCGCCGGCGGTGCAAGGCACGCGCTCCGAGTTCACGTAGACCAGCTTGGTCGGCCCCTGCTGGCCGCCCGCGATGGGGTCGGTGCGACGCCCGAAGTCCAGCCGGTCGCCCGAGCTGAGCACCCAGGTCATGCGCTGCGGATTGTTGGCGTTGTCCACCGACGAGGCGGTGATGCTGGTGAGCGCGGCCAGGAAATCCTGCTCCAGCTTCATGTTCTGCGGCGCGCAGGCCATCCTGGTCGACACCGGACGTCCCTGCACGATCAGCAAGCCGTTGGCGACGGTGTAGGAACCGTTGTACTGGTTGCAGCCGGAGAAACCGGAGATGCGCGGCGAGCCCTGGTCATGGATGAAGCTCGCCGTAAGCGGACGCGAATTGGAGGACGGATGCGGAATCTGCCGCAAGCCGCCGCCCGGCAAGGTCCAGCGCGCCAGGTCCCAACTGGTCTGCGCCAGCATGTCGGATGCGGAAGCGGGCTGGAAGCGCGGATCCTGGCCATCCGCGGCGCGCTGAGGCGGCGCGGAGCAGGCGGCCAGGCCGATGGACAACAGGCAAGGCGCCAGCCAGCGCAAAGACGCGGAAAAGGGCATGAGAGTCTCCCGGGGAAAAGCGAGGAATGCAGCGCCCGCGCAAGGCGGCGGGCCGGACCACGCCATTGTAGGCTTGCCCCGGCACCGTTATTCACGGCTTAACACTCTTTGATGCGCGCCCCGCCGGCCGCGTCAGGGGGTGGGCGGGTCCTGGCGCCGCGCGAACTCCAGCACGTCGCCGCCGCGCAGATTGAAAGTCAGGTGCCGTGGCGCGCCGCCGTTGTCCAGCGTGAACGTGTCGATGGACGCCAGGCCGCGCAGATAGTCCGCCTCGAGACGGGCGCGTTCCGGCGCGGGGCAGGCCATGCGCGTGGCGGCTGGGGCGTCGATGTAGAGCTTGCCGCCTTCGAGCTTGTAGGTGCCCATGTAGCGATTGCAGCCGGAAAAGCCATTGACGCGGTACTGCTTGCCTTGCGCCAGGAACGTCAGGCGCACGGGTTCGCCGTTGTCGCCATGGGGAATGTCGCGCAGCGCGCCGCCCGCCTGGGTCCAACGCACCAGTTCCCAACTGGTCTGGGCCAGCGAATCCGCGCTGCTGGCGGCGTTGGCCGCAGCCGCGCCTTGCGGGCGCGCGCCGCCAGTCGATCCGGCGCAACCCGCCAGGGCCGCGGCCAGCAGAGCCGGGGCAATCAGGCGGCAGCGCGTGGACAAGAGCTTGGACATGTACGGGACTCCATCAATTACACATCCCTCGACTGTAACCGGCCTTGTGGTCCCGCATGCGTGTTCTCAGCCCATAAGCGGTATCCAAAAGCAGCACGGCGTTGCGGGACCACGCTCCAATTGCATGGCCTTGCTGCATCGAACGCCCCATGGCGGCGGCGCACATCGACGCGCAGAATCAGTACAGATCGCCATCCGTGCCAGGCCGGCATGCAAGCGCGGAAGCCGATCGCAACGACCGCAGGCGCAGGTGTCCGGCTCCTCACGGGGGCCAAAAATAAGATCAATCCGGGGAGACACGGCGATGGGCTTTTTGAGAACCTTGTTGGCATTGTCGGTGGTGCTGGACCATCTGGGCGCAGGCGCCACCGATCATCTGGTGGGCGGCCGTCTCGCGGTACAGCTGTTCTACGTCATTTCAGGCTTCCTGATTTCCTATGTACTCACCGCCACCGACCACTATCAAGGCGCGGTGGGCAAGTTCTATGCAAACCGCTTCCTGCGGCTGTTCCCGATCTATCTTGCCGTTGCGGCGCTGACGCTGGCTGCGCACGTGATGAGCGGCGGCGCATTCTTCCGCATCTACGACGCGCTGCCCTTCAGCGCCGAGCTGTTCCTGGTGCTCTCCAACATTTTCATCATGGGTCAGGACTGGCTGATGTTCTTCGGCATCGAACATTCAGCGCTGAAGTTCACCGGCAGCTTCGCGCACAGCGAAGTTCCGCTTTACGAAGGACTGCTGGTGCCGCAGGCATGGACGCTGGGCGTGGAGATGAGCTTCTATCTGGTCGCTCCCTTCATCCTGCATTCGCCGCGCCGGCTGCTGGCATTGCTGGCCGCATCGCTGGCGTTGCGCGGCGTGCTGATCGCCACGGGCATAGGCTTGAGCGATCCCTGGACGTATCGGTTCTTCCCGACGGAACTCGCTCTGTTCCTGCTCGGTTCGCTGTCGCACCAGGTGCTGTTGCCGCGCTACAAGGCCTGGACGCAGCGGATCAAGCGCCTGCCGGAAATCGGCACGGCCGTGCTGGCGGCCTACTGTGTGCTGCATTTCTCGATCGCCATGAACCACAATGTGCGCGACGGTCTGGCCGTGCTGCTGTTCGCGGCGTTGCTGCCGCTGGCCTTCCTGTTCCAGTCGCGCCACAGGCTCGACAAGGCGATAGGCGAGTTGAGCTACCCGATCTACATCTGCCATTCGCTGGTGATCATGTTCTTCAAGTGGCTGCTTGAAGAAGCGCATCTGGATCAGCCGCTGCTGTTCATGGCCCTGGTGATCACGAGCACCATCGCATTCTCGGCCCTGCTCAACAGCGTGATTGCGGACCCCATCGAACGCCTGCGCAGCCGCCTGCGCACCGACGACCGCGATCCAGCGCCTGCGTCCGACGCCAGGCGGCGCCCCGCTGGCGCCCCCGCGCAGCCCCTCGGGTCTATTCGCCGCGTGCCTTGATGTAGGCGGCCAGCACTTGTTCGATCTGCCGCTTTTCCTGGGAACTCAGGCGCGCATAGGTGGCATAGGAGATGGATTCGAACGGCCAGGCGGCAGGGAGCGCCACACGCTCCGCGCCCGCCTGGATGGCGCCCGGCTCCGGGTTCAGCATCGGCCCTTCGCCGGTGCTGAGCCACATGGGATTGACGCATAGCGCACGGGTCAGCTTGATGAGGGCGTCGCTGGACGGCCGCCGGCGCTGCCCGCTCTCGTAGTTGCCGATAGCGCTTTGCGACAGGTTGCTTGCGACCGCCAAGTCCTTTTGAGTCCATCCCTGAAGCATTCTTGCGTTGCGCAGACGATGGCTAAACGTGTCCAATCGATCAACCTGAGACATTAATAAGAATTTATTTTTTGATTAAAACATCTCAATACTGGCGCCAAATAAACGGATTGCGCCCCAATTGCGGGGCTAATCCGTAAATCGCGCCTTGCGGCCGCCTGCGCACGCATCAAGCCGGTTCCAAGCGCCTCGCAGAAGGCCGAGGCGCCATCAAAAAGACCATATCTATCATTGGCTTGCATAGGCCAACCAGTATCACGGCGCGGTGGCGCCCCTCGGCCTGCAAGCGCACTGCAGGGGCAAAAGCCTGGCGAGTTTATGGCGTTTCACGTATTCAAAATCGAAAATAATGTATCGGCGATACATAATGCGTTAACACCCGCGTCCCAAAACAAACAGTATTTCAAGCGTTTCCATGGCGCAGCCCCCACGCTTTCTGTTACTGTCAGAAACTACAGAAACGTATCTTCACAAAAAAACACGCCCGTGTTTAAATGAAACACGGGCGTGACTTCCAAGCAGCATCGAAGCATGGGCGGCCATCGGCATAAGCACGAAACCAGGGGCAATCCCCCCGGCCTCGCGCCCATCCGAACAACACCGCCCGGCGCTCTCGCGCCTCGGCGCGCAGCACAGGGAGACGGGCATGACACGCAGCGCCACGCCTAGGCATCAGGCACAGCCGCCCAGGCCGGTCTCCTCATTGGAAGCATCAATGAACAACACGCTGGATGTCATATTTCTGGGTCACGACGACGCGCGGCATGCGGGACTCATCGAAGCCCTCTCGCACCTGGGTTTCAACGTGCGCCGCTGCCACGACCTGGCCGACGTCTACGACAGATACTCGCGCCGCCCCTGCCCGCTGGTAGTGCTGAAGGCGCCGCTGCCCGACATCCACAATGCCGCAGTCCGGCTGCGCGCCGTGGACCGCGGCCTGGGCATTGTCGCCATCGCCGCATTCGCCGATGCCGAAAGCCGCATCCGCACGTTGCTCTGCGGCGCGGATGCCTGCCTGCCCCCGGACGTATCCGGGCTGGAGCTGGCGGCGGCGCTGCAGGCGCTGGTGCGCCGCGCGGTCGGCCTGGACGGCGCGGACTCCGCAGCCGACGGACACACGCCGGATGAATCCGCGCACGACACCTGGCGCCTTGCGAACAAGGGCTGGACCCTGATCAGCCCCGCGGGCCGCACGCTGGGGCTGACCACCGGCGAGCGCGACTTCCTGTCGCGGCTGGTGAACGCGCCCGACCGCAAGGTCAGCCGCGATGCCTTCTACGCGGACGGCGCGGACGACGCCGACAGCGGCATCTCGCGGCGCCGTTTCGTGGACGTCATGATCAGCCGCTTGCGGCGCAAGGCGACGGCCAACCAGATGACGCTGCCGATCCGCGCCGTGCACGGCTGGGGCTACATGTTCGCAGCGGACATCGCGCTGGACCTGGATTTTCGGATAACCGGGGAAGAAAGCCGCCTGGAGGCCCAGGGCGACTGGCGCCGCGAAACGGCGGACGCGAACGCGTCCATCTGAGGTCCGGCCCACAACGGGCCTGGACGAAAAAAACGCGGCGCTGCCTCGAAAGGCTAAGACGCCGCGCTAAAACAACACGTGAGCCTGGAGTCATCAGCCGGCACTGATGCCTACTACCTGGATCACGCGATTCCAACATTCGTGCCTCATACTCACGTACGGTCAGACCGTGAACCTGGGCCGGGTCTCTAGTCCCTGCACAGGCTGCAACGTGATCAACGCCTGGCGATTCGTCCGCTTGCTAAAACAGCGGGCGTCCCGCCCTTATCAGCGGCGTTCCTCATGGATAGCCGCTTGATGCACGAAGTTTAGGACCTCGGACAGGTTTCCAGTAATTCTTTGTTGATAGCCTTCCATACATATCTGATATAGCGCGGCACGCCCCCTACAATGCCGGCAAAGGACTTGGGACCCGTTCCCGCCAACGCCATGCCCACACTGCCCGTTCCTCTCAAGCACCGCCTGCGCAAACTGCTGGCGCTGTTTCCGCCCAACTGGTGCCTGGCCATCCTGGTGGCGCTGGACGGCTATGCCTTCATGCATCCGGTGCTGCGCGAGGTGCGGGCGCGCGAGTACGGATTCTGGCTCGCCATCGACAACTGGCATGAGGTCATGCGCGTGGTGGGCCTGCTGGAGATACCGCGCCTGGTGTTGGGCGTGGGGCTGCAGGTCATTGCGCTGGGACTGATCCTCAAGGCGCGCATCGCCTGGGCGTTCTCGCTGGTGCTGCTGATCGGCGTGGGCACCTTCGCCATCATGGGAGACAGCGGCCGCGCCGGCCTGGGCATCTATACGCTGGTCCTCGTCATCGCGTTGATCGCCTACTGGCGCCGCTTCGACCGCGCCAGCGTGACCGCCGGTTCGCTGTTCGCCCTGGTCAGCATGCTGTCGCTGCTGATCTACGCGGTCTTCGGCACGCTCTATCTGGGCAACGAATTCAATCCGCCCATCACGGACGCCACCACCGCGCTCTACTTCTCCATCGTATCCATGTCCACGGTCGGTTATGGCGACATCACCCCGCACACCGGAACCGCGCGGCTGTTCACCGCGTCGATTATCATCCTGGGCATCACCATCTTCGCCACCTCCATCAGCGCGATCGCCGGGCCGGTGATCGGCGGCAATCTGAAACGGCTGGTCAAAGGCAGGTTCTCCACCGCCATGCGCAAAAACCACATCATCATCGCGGGCGCGACGCCCCTGGCCATGAGCGTCTACGACGGCCTGCGCCGCCGCGGCGACGAAGTCACCGTCATCGTGCCTCCCGGCGTGCCGCAGGAATATCCGGCGGCCACGGACCTGATCGAAGGCGACCCGTCCAGCGTGGACGTGCTGCACAACGCGGGCGTGACGCGCGCGCGCTACGTGCTGGCGCTGCGCGACGACGACGCCGAGAACGCCTTCATCGTGCTGGCAGCAAAGGAAGCTTGCGGCGAAAACGGCGCCAAGACGGTCGCGCTGGTCAACACCAGCAAGCACCTGGAAAAGATCCGCCGGGTGAACCCCGACCTGGTGTTCTCCGTGCAACTGCTGGGCGCCGAGCTGCTGGCCCGCGCCATCAATGGCGAGCCCATGGACAGCCAGAGCATCACCGACCTGTTCTTCGCCAAGGCCGCCCCCAACGGCAAGGCCGCCTGAGGACTATGCGTCGCCGGGCTGTTCATGCCCGGCGTACCAGCGCACGAATTCGGCCGACGGCATCGGCCGCGCGAACAGATAGCCCTGGATGAACGCCACGCCGCGCGCCTTCAGGTAGTCGAATTGATAGGGCGTTTCCACGCCTTCCGCCACGACCGACAGCCCCAGACGATGCGCCAGCGTGATGATGGCGTCCAGCACGGGCGCTTCTTCGCCCGCGGGTCCGATGGCCTGCACGAAGCCCTGGTCGACTTTCAGGTAGTCCACCGGAAATTTCTGCAGATACGACAGCGAACAGTGGCCGGTGCCGAAATCGTCGATCGCCACGCGCAGGCCCTGGGCGCGCAAGGCATCGATGTTGCGTCGTGCCTGCCCGTTGTCCGTGATCAAGCTGCGTTCGGTGATCTCCAGCACCACCAGCGGATGCCGCGCCGCGACCTGGGCCGCAAAGGACTGCACGTCGGACAGCAGTTCCGCGCTGGACAAGTGCTCGGCCGCGATGTTCACGCCGATGTGGAAATCCGGCGGCGTGGGCCAGGTCCGCATGTCGCGCACGATCAGCGTGAGCAGGTGCTGGGTCAGCGGAATGATCATGCCCTCGGCTTCGGCCTCGGCGATGAAGACATCCGGACGTACCGGCCCGATACCCGGCCGCTCCCAGCGCATCAACGCCTCCACACCCTCGCAACGGCCCGTGGCCTGCCCGTACACGGGCTGGTAGTGCACCAGGAACTCGCCGGCCGCCATGGCGCGGCGCAGCCGTTCCCTGACCGAACGCCTGCTGACCTGCAGCCGGTGCGTGGCCACGGCCAGGCCCAGGCCGAGCAGCAGCGCCACCGGCAGATACGTCGTCATGGACCGCGACCACGCGCGCACCAGGGTTTCGGGCGGCGCCAGGACGTTGACCCTGAGGCCCGTCGCGGTGGCGTCGTCCCCGTCGCGCAGCGGCACCGCGCGCGCCGCCGCGCCGCCCCAGGAATCGCTGCGTATCGGCGCGCCGTTCCTGCCGACGACCAATTCCAGCTGCAGGTCGTCCATGGTGGCCACGGCATTCACCAGGTCCTGCACGTAACGGCCATCCACCACCACGATGCCGCCATGGCCGTCGGCGCCGGACTTGCCTATCAGGATGGCCGGACGCTCCGGCGCCAAGGGGGTGCCAGCCACCGAGATCTGCCAGTGATCCGACACGACGTTGATTATCCATTTGCTGAAATCGTCGAGCGACGCGTCCACGGCGCCTACCGCCGATGAGCAGTAGACGCGCTGGTCGCGCACCAGGACCAGGGAACGGAAATACGGATTCAGGGCGCCCCAGCGTTGCAGCATGGGCAGCACCTCGTCGCAAGGCTTGCCAGCCTGTTCCGCCACCCGCCCCAACATGTCCTGGGATTGGATGAGGATGCTCTCGGCCTGGGCGCGCACGATGCGCGCGGCGGTCTCGCCTTCGAGCCGCTGCGCGTTGTGCGCCTGCAGCCAGGTCCAGCCGACACAGGCCAGGATGGGTAGCACCAAAGCCAGGGCCACTGGCAGATAACGCCAGGACGGTGTGTCGCCGGTCACTCCCGATGTCGCCATGTCACCTCGCCGCGTAGGTCGTGCATGGCCGCCGCGCGACCACTCTGGATAGGACACCAAGCCGGGCGCAGCGTCAAGGAACTCGGTATCGCTCCGTCAGGCGGGTCCCTGGCGCAGAAGTTCGCAGATCAGCGCCACATGCGCCTGCCGCCGTTCGGGCAGGTCGATGCGCTCGTCAGGCCCCATCAGCGCGGACATGACCAGCGTATGAACAATGGGCGACAGCAGCAGCCAGGGATGCTTGAGCGCCACGCAATCGGCGCACAGACCGCGGTCGCGTGCGCGCTCCAGCAGGCGCGCGATGTCGGTTTGATGCGCCTGCGCGGTCTCCTGCCGCCAGCGCGCGGCCAGATGGGGCACGCGCCCGCTTTCGGCCAACAGCAGCCGCATGGTGCTGATCATGGCCGGATTTCCGAGGCTGACGTAGAGATGGTTGACGATGCGTTCGGCCAGATGGCGCGGCGACTGCGCGCCATCCACCACCGCGTCGATGTCGAGCCGCGAGGGGCTCAGGTGGCGCGCCAGCAGGGCTTCGAAGACCGCTTCCTTGCTCTCGAAATGCGCATAGAGCCCGCCCTTGGACAGGCCAGCGCGCAGCGCGATGTCATCCATCCTGGCGCCGGCATAGCCCGCCTGCGAGAACTCCTGCAGCGCGGCGTCGAGGATCTGCCCGACCCGCACCGCCGGAGGAAGACGACGGCGCTGCATGACCATCCCTCTGCTCCCTGTACATGTGCAATTCATTAAAAACCGACCAGTCAGTCGCTACTTTGATTCTGATCAAGGAATGCGCAGCCGCCGCACTGCACAATATCTGCAAGCACGAACCCGGTATCGGGTCCGCCCCGAAGGCGGCGACCACAAGCCTGCCCTGGGACGCGCCCGGCCCCTGCGCTGGAGAGACCCCGCATGACACTCCGCCCGTTTCCGGCCACGATCGCCACGCGCCTCGTTCCCGCAGCCCTGCTGACGCTGCTGGCCAGCGGCTGCGTGTCCATGGCGCCCGACTACGAGCGCCCCGCCCTGCCCGTGCCCGCCGCGTATTCAACCCCCGGGCCTGAAGCGACAGCGGCCCACGCCGCGGCAGCCGCCGAAATCGGCTGGCGGACCTACTTCCCCGATCCGGCGCTGCAGACGCTGATATCCACCGCTCTGGACAACAACCGCGACTTGCGCCGCGCCCTGCTGCGCGTGGAAGAAGCGCGCGCGCTGTACGGCATCCAGCGCGCCGACCAGTTCCCCACCATAGGCGTGCAAGCGGACGGCTCCCGCGCCCGCGTGCCGGGCGACCTGAACCTCACGGGACAGCCGCTGGTCTCCAGCCAATACCAGGTGGGTCTGGGCATGGCCAGCTGGGAACTGGACTTCTGGGGCCGCGTACGCAGCCTGAAGGATGCCGCCTTGCAGAACTACCTGGCCTCCGATGCGGCCGCGCGGGCCGCGACGCTGAGCCTGATCGCCGAAGTGGCGGACAGCTACCTGTCCCTGCGCGAACTGGACGAACGCCTGGCGCTGACCCGCGAGACCATCGCCTCGCGCGAAGAGTCGCTGCGCATCTTCCGCCGCCGCTTCGAGGAAGGCGCGATCTCCAAGCTGGACCTGACCCAGGTCGAAACGCTATGGCAGCAGGCCAAGGCGCTGGGCGCGGACCTGGAACAGACCCGCGCCGCCCAGGCCAGCGCGCTGGAGCTGCTGGTGGGCGCGCCGTTGAACCTGCCCAAGCTGCCCACGCATCTGGATGACGACGCAGTCATGCGCGAGCTGCCGGCGGGCCTGCCCTCGGACCTGCTGGTCAACCGCCCCGACATCGTCGCCGCCGAGCATCAGCTCCAGGCCGCCAACGCCAATATCGGCGCGGCCCGCGCCGCCTTCCTGCCGACCATTACCCTGACCGGCGCGTTCGGCACCGCCAGCAGCGAGCTGGACGGCCTGTTCTCGGGCGGCAGCCGCGCCTGGAACTTCGCGCCCAGCATCAGCCTGCCGATCTTCGATGCCGGCCGCCGTTCGGCCAACCTGGACCTGACCGAAGCGCGCCGAGACCAGGCCGTGGCCGCCTACGAACAGACCATACAGACCGCCTTCAAGGACGTGTCCGACGCGCTGTCCGCGCGCTACTGGCTGGCCGAACAGGTGGACGTGCTGCGCGCCACCGTGGCGGCGCAGAGCGAACGCGCCCGCCTTGCGCAACTGCGCTACGACCATGGCGCCTCGCCTTACCTGGAGGTGCTGGACGCGCAGCGCGATCTGCTGGCCGCCCAGCAGAAGCTCGCGCAGACGCGCCGCGCCCTGCTGTCCAGCCGCGTCCGCCTGTACGCGGCGCTGGGCGGCGGCACGCAAGCGGCGCCCGCGGCGCAGACCGCCTCCACTCCCGCCCCAGCCGCCAGCCCCCGATAAACCAATAACCAAGGATCCCCGATGCGCCTGCCTACCCGAAAACTGGTCCCTGTCCTGATCGCCCTGGCGGTCGCCGCCGGCGGCTACTACGGCTGGCGGCTGCTGTCCGACCGCGGCCCGGGCGAAGGATTCATCAGCGGCAACGGCCGCATCGAGGCCACCGAAATCGACGTGGCCGCCAAGCTGGCCGGCCGGGTGCAGGAAGTGCTGGCGGTCGAAGGCGACTTCGTCTCCGCCGGCCAGCCGCTGGCGCGCATGCAGATCGATACCCTGCAGGCGCAGCGCGAGGAAGCGCGCGCCCAGCACCAGCAGGCCGTCAACGGCGCCGCCAGCGCCAGCGCGCAGGTTGCCCAACGCGAAAGCGACAAGCTGGCCGCCGAGGCCGTGGTGGTGCAGCGTGAAAGCGAGCTGGATGCCGCGCGCCGCCGCCTGGCCCGTTCCGAGACGCTATCCAAGGAAGGCGCCTCGTCCATCCAGGAGCTGGACGACGACCGCGCCCGCGTGCGCAGCGCGCAGGCCTCGGTGCACGCCGCGCGCGCGCAGGTGAAGGCCGCGCAGGCCGCCATCGATGCCGCGCGCGCCGCCGAGGTCGGCGCCCGATCCGCCGTCACCGCCGCACTGGCCACCATCGCCCGCATCGAGGCCGACATTGCCGACAGCGAGCTGCGCGCGCCGCGCGACGGCCGCGTGCAGTACCGCGTGGCGCAGCCCGGCGAAGTGCTGGGCGCGGGCGGCAAGGTGCTGAACATGGTGGACCTGACCGATGTCTACATGACCTTCTTCCTGCCCGAGCAGGCGGCCGGCCGCGTGGCGCTGGGCCAGGACGTGCGCATCATCCTCGACGCCGCGCCGCAATACGTCATCCCAGCCAAGGTGTCCTTCGTGGCCAGCACCGCGCAGTTCACGCCCAAGACGGTGGAAACGGCCAGCGAACGGCAGAAGCTGATGTTCCGCGTCAAGGCCCAGATCAGCCCCGAGCTGCTGCGGCGGCACCTGAAGCAGGTCAAGACCGGCCTGCCGGGCGTGGCCTGGCTGAAGCTCGATGCCGACGCGCAATGGCCCGCCAACCTTGAAGTCAAGGTGCCTTGATGGCCTCCCCGGACACCGCGCCCGTGGTGACGCTGTCCGGCGTCAGCCTGCGCTACGGCAAGACGGTGGCGCTGGACGGCATCACCCTGGACATTCCCGCGGGCCGCATGGTCGGGCTGATCGGCCCGGACGGCGTCGGCAAATCCAGCCTGCTGGCCTTGATCGCGGGTTCGCGCGCGGTGCAGGAAGGCAAGGTGGACGTGCTGGACGGCGACATGGCCAGCCGCCGCCATCGCGACGACGTATGCCCGCGCATCGCCTACATGCCGCAGGGCCTGGGCAAGAATCTCTATCCCACCCTGTCGGTCGAAGAGAACCTGCAGTTCTTCGGCCGCCTGTTCGGCCATGACGAAGCCGAGCGCCGCCGGCGCATCGACAGCCTGACGCGCAGCACCGGCATGTCGGCCTTCCTGTCGCGCCCGGCCGGCAAGCTGTCCGGCGGCATGAAGCAGAAGCTGGGGCTGTGCTGCGCCCTGATCCACGACCCCGACCTGCTGATCCTGGACGAGCCGACCACCGGCGTGGATCCGCTGGCGCGCGCGCAGTTCTGGGACCTGATCAACGAGATCCGGCGCGAACGCAGCGGCATGAGCGTGATCGTGGCCACGGCCTACATGGACGAGGCGCAGCGCTTCGACTGGCTGATCGCCATGGACGAAGGCCGCGTGCTGGCCACCGGCACGCCCGCCGAACTGCAGCAGCGCACCGGCGCGGACTCGCTGGAAGCCGCTTTCATCGCCTTGCTGCCGGAAGAAAAGCGCCGCGGCCACAAGCCGGTGGAGATCGTGCCGCTGGCCATCGACGAGGACGCCGAGATCGCCATCGAGGCGCGCGACCTGACCATGCGCTTCGGCGACTTCGTCGCGGTGGACCACGTCAACTTCCGCATCCGCAAGGGCGAGATCTTCGGCTTCCTGGGATCGAACGGCTGCGGCAAGTCCACCACCATGAAAATGCTGACCGGCCTGCTGCCGGCAAGCGAAGGACAGGCCTGGCTGTTCGGCGCCGAGGTCGATCCGCGCAACATCGATACCCGCCGCCGCGTGGGCTACATGTCGCAGGCGTTTTCGCTGTACGGCGAACTGACCGTGATGCAGAACCTGGTGCTGCATGCGCGCCTGTTCCACGTACCGGAGGCCGAGATTCCCGCGCGCGTGGACGAGATGGTGCAGCGCTTCGACCTGGGCGAAGTGCTGGACACCTTGCCCGAGAACCTGCCCATGGGCGTGCGCCAGCGCCTGTCGCTGGCCGTGGCCATGGTGCACAAGCCCGAACTGCTGATCCTGGACGAACCGACCTCGGGCGTGGACCCCGTCGCGCGCGACAACTTCTGGCGGCTGCTGATCGCGCTGGCGCGGCAGGACCAGGTCACCATCTTCATTTCCACCCATTTCATGAACGAGGCGCAGCGCTGCGACCGCATGTCGCTGATGCATGCGGGCAAGGTGCTGGTCAGTGCATCTCCGGACGAGATCACGCGCATGCGCGGCGCGCAAACGCTGGAAGAGGCTTTCATCGCCTACCTGATCGACGCGGGCGCCGGCACCAAGCCTGAAGACGCTGACGCGCAGGCCGCTCCCGCCTTGGCGTCCAGCCCGGCCGAAGCGCCGGAGCACCGCGGCTTCAGCCTGCAGCGCATGCTGAGTTACATGTGGCGTGAATCGCTGGAACTGCGCCGCGATCCGGTGCGCGCCACGCTGGCCCTGGCCGGGTCGCTGCTGCTGATGTTCGTGATGGGCTTTGGCATCAGCATGGACGTGGAGGACCTGCGCTATGCGGTGATGGACCGCGACCAGACAGGCCTGAGCCACAACTACAGCCTGAACCTGGCGGGTTCGCGCTACTTCATCGAGCATGCGCCCATTTCGAGCTACGAGGAGATGGATGCGCGCATGCGCAGCGGCGAACTGTCGCTGGCCATCGAGATTCCGCAAGGCTTCGCGCGCGACGCGGAGCGCGGCAACGGCGCGCAGATCGGCGTCTGGATCGACGGCGCCATGCCGCAGCGCGCCGAGACCATTCGCGGCTATGTGCTGGGCATGCACCAGGGCTGGCTGATGCAGCAGGCGCGCGAACGCCTGGGCGCGGACGCGACCCTGCCCGTCGGCATAGAGACGCGCTTTCGCTACAATCCGGACGTGCGCAGCCTGCCCGCCATGGTGCCCGCCGTAATTCCGCTGCTGCTCTTGATGATGCCGGCGATGCTGACGGCGCTGGCGGTGGTGCGCGAAAAGGAGCTGGGTTCCATCATCAACCTGTACGTCACGCCCGTGACGCGGCTGGAATTCCTGCTGGGCAAGCAGGCGCCCTACGTGGCGCTGGCCATGCTGAATTTCCTGCTGATGACGCTGCTGGCCGTGACGCTGTTCGGCGTACCCATCACCGGCAGCTTCCTGACCCTGCTTGCCGCCGCGCTGATCTACAACGTGGTGGCCACCGCCATCGGCCTTTTGGCCTCCACCTTCACCCGCAGCCAGATCGCGGCGCTGTTCTTCACCATGATAGGCACGCTGGTGCCCGCGGTGCAGTTCGCCGGCCTGCTGAACCCGGTGTCGTCGCTGGAAGGCGCCGGCCGCCTGATCGGCCAGGTCTACCCCGCCACGCACATGCTGACCATCAGCCGCGGCGTCTTCAGCAAGGCCCTGGACTTCTCCAACCTGCAAGGCTCGTTCTGGCCGCTGCTGATCGCCATTCCCGTCATCCTGGGCGCCTCGGCGCTGCTGCTGAAGAAACAGGAGACCTGAGATGCGGCACCTGGCCAATATCTACCGCCTGGGCGTGAAGGAGCTGTGGAGCCTGGCGCGCGATCCGATGATGCTGATCCTGATCCTCGTGTCGTTCACGCTGATGATCTACACCGCCGCCACGGCCGTGCCGGAAACCCTGCACAACGCCCCCATCGCCGTGGTCGACGAGGACGTATCGCCCCTGTCCGCGCGCATCACGTCGGCCTTTTATCCGCCGCACTTCACGCCGCCGGAGGTGACGACTTCGGCCGAGGCCGATGCCGGCATGGACGCGGGGCGCTACACCTTCTCGGTCAACATTCCGCCTAATTTCCAGCGCGACGTGCTGGCCGGGCGGCCCGCCGAAATCCAGCTCAACGTGGACGCGACCCGCATGAGCCAGGCGTTCACGGGTAGCAGCTACATCCAGCAGATCATCAGCGACGAGATCAACGAGTTCGTCAAACGCTACCGCGCGCCCACCGAACTGCCAGTGGAGCTGGCGGTGCGCATGCGCTTCAACCCCAATCTGACCCAGGCCTGGTTCGGCGCGCTGATGGAGATCATCAACAACGTCACCATGCTGTCCATCATCCTGACCGGCGCCGCGCTGATCCGCGAACGCGAGCACGGCACCATCGAGCACCTGCTGGTCATGCCGGTGACGCCGACCGAGATCATGGTCGCCAAGGTCTGGTCGATGGGGCTGGTGGTGTTGGCGTCTGCTGGGCTATCGTTGACTTTCGTGGTACGCGGCTTGCTGCAAGTACCGATCGAGGGATCGGTGGCGCTGTTCCTGGTCGGGGCGGCGCTGCACCTGTTCGCGACCACCTCCATGGGCATATTCATGGCCACGCTTGCGCGCAGCATGCCGCAGTTCGGCATGTTGCTGGTACTAGTGCTGCTGCCCCTGCAAATGCTGTCGGGCGGCACCACGCCGCGCGAAAGCATGCCGCAGTTCGTGCAGGACATCATGCTGGCCGCCCCCACCACGCACTTCGTGGAACTCGGCCAGGCCATTCTCTACCGCGGCGCAGGCTTGAGCGTCGTGTGGCAACCCTTCCTGGCGCTGGCGCTGATAGGCTCGGTCCTGTTCGCGTTCTCGCTGGCGCGCTTTCGCAAGACCCTCAGCCAGATGGCTTGAGGCCTGTGTGTTCGTTACCCCTTACCACTCTCTTAGAAGGACGGATGATGAAGAAAACCACTGCCTCCACGCCTCAGGGCCTCGCCAGCGCCAATGCCGCCTACTGCCAGCGCATGGCGCAGCTTGCGCAGGAAAGCCAGCAGCGCTGGGTTGAACTGGGCCGCCGCCTGGCCGGCGGCAACGCGGAACAATACATGGCCGCGCTGGCGCCTCTGCAACAATCCGGCAACTGGCAAGAAATCGCCCCCGCGCTGGGCGAGATGACGCGCAAGCAATGGCAAAGCCAGCTTGAGGCCAGCCAGGCCATCACCCACGCGCTGCTCGAAGAACAAGCCACCCTGGCCGCCGGCATGAGCGAAGCGATGCGCGGCTGGCTGAAACAAGCCACCGGCGGCGCCATGGGTATCGAAGACACGCCCATGGCGCAGATCTGGAAGACGCTGTCGAACCAGATGGCTTCGGCGTGCTCGGCCATGCGCGACGCCAGCCAACCGGGGGCCCATCATGACGGCTGAACGCACTGCGCTCGTCACCGGCGGGGCCGGCTGCCTTGGACAGGCCATTGCGCGCGCCCTGCACGATGCCGGCCACCAAGTCATCATCACCTACCACTCCAACGAAGACGCCGCGCGGGCGTGGGTGGACGCGGAGGCGGCCCAGGGTCGCCGCTACGCCATGTACAAGGTGGACGTGGCCGACTACGACTCGTGCCAGGCGCTGGCGCGGCGCCTTGAGGAAGACGGCCGCCAGATCGACATCCTGATCAACAACGCCGGCCTCACCCGCGATGCCAGCCTGCGCAAGATGAGCTACGAAAACTGGACGGACGTGCTGCGCGGCAACCTGGATTCCATGTTCAACATGACGCAGCCGCTATGCGGCGCCATGGCGGACCGGGGCTGGGGCCGCATCGTCAACATCTCGTCGGTCAACGGCAGCAAGGGCGCGTTCGGCCAGACCAACTACGCGGCCTCCAAGGCCGGCATCCACGGCTTCACCAAATCCCTGGCGCTGGAGCTGGCCAGGAAAGGCGTGACCGTGAACACTGTGTCGCCCGGCTACCTGGCGACGCGCATGGTGGAGGCCGTGCCCGAAGAGGTGTTGAAGGAGAAGATCCTGCCGCAGATCCCGCTGGGCCGGCTCGGCCGCCCGGAAGAGATCGGCGCGCTGGTAGCCTTCATCTGCAGCGACGCCGCGGCGTTCATGACCGGTAGCAATGTCGCCATGAACGGCGGCCAGCACATGTATTGATGCGGCAAGGGGCCGCCGCGGCTCATTCCCGCGGCGCGCCCAGCTCTTCCAGCAGGAAATCGACGAAGGCGCGAACCTTGGCCACCATGTGGCGGCGCGACGGATACACCGCGTACACGCAGGTCTCGTCGGGTTTCCAGTCCTGCAGCACGGCCTGCAGCGCGCCGCTGTCCAGGTCCTGCTGCACGTACACGCGCGGCACCAGGCTGACGCCGAAGCCAGCGCGCAAGGCATCGCGCACCGCCAGGCTGGAGCTCACCCTGTAGCGCCCCCGCACCGGCACGCGTTCGGTCTCCCCCGCGCGCTTGAAGGTCCATTCGTCCGCGTGGCCAGACAACGTGAACTGCACTCGCTCCATGTTGCGCAGCGCCAGCGGCGAGGCCGGCACGCCATGGCGCTGGAAGTAGGCCGGCGCGCCGCAAAGCACGTGGTCCAGCGTCATCAGCTTGCGCGCCACCAGGCTGGAATCCTCCAGCCGGTCGGTGCCGCGGATCGCCAGGTCGTAGCCTTCCTTGACGATGTCGATGCGCCGGTCCTCCAGGTTGAGGTCCAGCGATACCTGCGGATAACGCTGCAGGAAGCGCGGCATGGCGGCCGACAGCCGGACCAGGCTCAGCGACATGGGCGCGCTGACCCGCAAGGTGCCCGACGGCGCCTGCTGCAAGGGTCCCAGCGATTGCTCGGCTTCGCTCAGGTCGTCCAGGATGCGCGCCACCTGTTCGTAGTAGCGCGCACCGGCTTCGGTCAGGCTCATGCGGCGGGTGGTGCGGTTGAGCAGGCGCGCCGCCAGGTGGGCTTCCAGTTCGGCGATGTTCTTGCTGACGGCGGCGGGCGACAGGCCCATCTGCCGCGACGCCGCGGCGAAGCCGCCCCGCTCCACCACTTGCCGGAAGACCCTGAGCGCGGTCAGATGATCCATAGATTATTCACTATTGGTGAATGATATTGCCATTGAATTGGATATTATCGCCAAACGAGGATTCAATTAGCCTGTGGACATGGAGACGGCGCGCGTGTGACGAGCCGGCAATCTCAGCAAATCCCAAGGATGGCAGCCATGAACCACGCCCTGACCGACGCAATCGCGCAACGCATTTCCGCCAACTTCTTCGACCCCGCCCGCGGCGTGGACGACGACAACATCCATACCCTGATTGCCTGGGCCACGCGCGCCCCCACCGCCTTCAATCTGCAGAACTGGCGCTTCATCGCCGTGCGCAGCCAGGAGGGCAAGCGCCGGCTGCGCGAACTGGCGTGGAACCAGCCCAAGGTGAGCGAATCGGCGGTGACGTTCATCGTGCTGGGCGTGCTGCCCCAGGCCGCCTGGATGGCGGACCGCCTGCAACCGTCGGTGGACGCGGGCTTCATGCCGGCGGCCATGGTGCCGTCCTGGGAAGCCGCGGCCAGCCGCCTCTACGCCGACTCGCCGCAGACCCGGCGCGACGAGGCCGTGCGCAGCGCCACCTTCGGCGCCTCCACCCTGATGCTGGCGGGACAGGCCCAAGGCCTGGCCGCCAGCCCGATGACCGGCTTTGACGCCGCCGGCGTGGCCCGGGCCTTCGGCTTACGCCAGGAGGAGGTGCCGGTCATGCTGGTCGCCATGGGCTACGCGCAGGAAGGCAATTGGCCGCAGAAGCCGCGCCGCCCCGTCCGCGACGTGCTCGAACTTGCCTGAACCCTTGCCGGAGCATGACCATGAACCGCGGTTCCGATCTGCTGCTGACTGCCCTGGCGCCCGCCATCTGGGGCAGCACCTATGTCGTCACCACCCTGATGCTGCCGCAGGACTACCCGCTGACGGTCGCCATGCTGCGCGCGCTGCCGGCCGGCTTCCTGCTGCTGCTGATCGTGCGCCAGCTGCCGCAAGGCATCTGGTGGCTGCGCGCCTTCATCCTGGGCGCGCTGAACTTCTCCGTCTTCTGGGCCCTGCTGTTCGTGGCGGCCTACCGCCTGCCTGGCGGCGTGGCCGCCACGCTGGGCGCGATCCAGCCGCTGGTGGTGATCCTGCTGGCGCGCAGCCTGCTGGGCACGCCCGTGCGCGGCCTGTCGGTGCTGGCGGCGCTGGGCGGCCTGGGCGGGGTGGCGCTGCTGGTGCTGACGCCCAAGGCCGCGCTGGACCCGGTGGGCATTGCGGCCGGGCTGATCAGCGCCGCCTCGATGGCGTTGGGCACGGTGCTCAGCCGCCGCTGGCAGCCGCCGGTGTCCGCGCTCACCTTCACGTCCTGGCAACTGACGGCGGGCGGCATCCTGCTGGCGCCGCTGGCTTTCGCCGCCGAGCCCGCCCTGCCGCCGCTCACCGCACTGAACGTGGCCGGCATCGCCTATCTGGGCTTGATCGGCGCGGCCCTGACCTATGTGCTTTGGTTCCGGGGCGTGGCGCGGCTGGAACCCGCCGTGGTGTCGTCGCTGGGTTTTCTCAGCCCCATTACCGCCGTGCTGCTGGGCTGGGGCATCCTGGGGCAGCAACTGAGCGCCGCGCAGATCGCCGGCATGATGATCGTGGTCGCCAGCGTGTGGCTGAGCCAGCGCGCCCAGCGCCCGGCCGCCATCGCGCCCGCCCCGCGTCCGCTGTAACCGCGCCGGAAACGCTGCAAAAAAATGTGGCGGCGGCGGCTGGGCCGGCGCATGATCGTTGCTCCATCCCGAGGAAGGAGCCGCATCATGAGCAGCAAACCCAGCATCATTCTTGTGCACGGTTTCTGGGGCGGCGCCGCCCACTGGAGCCGCGTCATCCTGGAACTGGCGCGCAAGGGCTATCAAGACCTGCACGCCGTCGACATGCCGCTGGCCTCCCTGGCCGGCGACGCCGAACGCACGCGCAAGATGATCGCGCAGCAGAAAGGCCCCGTGCTGCTGGTGGGCCATTCGTACGGCGGCGCTGTCATCACGGAAGCCGGCAACCAGCCCAACGTGGCCGGCCTGGTGTACATCGCCGCCTTCGCCCCGGACGCGGGAGAAAGCCCCGGCGGCATCACGCAGGAAATGCTGCCCGCGGCCGCGCCCAACCTGGCGCCCGACAGCGACGGCTATCTCTGGCTGCGCGCCGACAAGTTCCATGAGAGCTTCTGCCAGGACCTGTCCGCCGACGAGGGCCTGGTCATGGCCGTCACGCAAAAGGCGCCGCTGGCCAGCGCCTTCGGCGAAACGGTGTCCGTCCCCGCATGGCGCAGCAAGCCGTCCTGGTACCAGATATCCAGCCAGGACCGGATGATCGCCCCCGAAAACCAGACGCGCATGGCCGCGCGCCTGAACACTCGCAAGACCATCACGCTGGACGCCAGCCATGCCTCGCTCGCGTCGCGCGCCGGCGAAGTGGCCGGCCTGATCGACGAAGCGGCGCGCGCCTGCGCGTCCTAGGCGCCGGCCTGGCGGGCTGCGTACTCGGAACGAGCGTATCAGGGGACGCACCCGCCTTTGCTGTGCTGCTTTTTTTGTAACTTCACGGCCTTCGCATGACTTGCAGCACAGTTGTTTTCCCTATGAAAAGCGGGTTTTTTGCCTGCAAGCCACCCAAACTGATCCGCTTTTTTCTTCACTCTCTGAATCTGTACTGATCCAGGCTGCGGCTCTAACTTCACGGTGTAGGTCAAACACCCGTCAGCGCACGCCGTCTTGTGGCGGTTGAGGCGCGCTGGCGAAGAAGTCAGGAATACCGCCATGGATAGCGACGCGCTATTGCTTGCCCGAATACAGTTCGGCTTCACCATCTCGTTTCACATCATCTTCCCCGCCATCACCATCGGCCTGGCCAGCTACCTCGCCGTGCTGGAAGGCCTGTGGCTGCGCACGCGCAATACCGTCTACCGCGACCTCTACCATTTCTGGACCAAGATCTTCGCCGTCAACTTCGGCATGGGCGTGGTGTCCGGCCTGGTGATGGCGTATCAGTTCGGCACCAACTGGAGCTTCTTCTCCGATTTCGCCGGCAGCGTCACCGGGCCCCTGCTGGCCTACGAAGTGCTGACCGCCTTCTTCCTGGAAGCCGGCTTCCTGGGCGTGATGCTGTTCGGCTGGTCGCGCGTGGGGCCGGGCCTGCACTTTTTCTCGACCGTGATGGTGGCGCTGGGCACGCTGGTGTCGGCCACCTGGATCCTGGCGTCCAACAGCTGGATGCAGACGCCCGCCGGCTACGAAATCCTGGACGGCCGCGTGGTGCCCACGGACTGGCTGGCCGTGATCTTCAATCCGTCCTTCCCCTACCGCCTGGCGCACATGGGCATCGCCGCCTTCCTGGCGACCGCGCTGATGGTGGGCGCCTCCGGCGCCTGGCACATGCTGCGCGGCGATCGCAGCCCCGCCGTGAAGAAGATGTTCGCGATGGCGATGGGCATGCTGCTGCTGGTGGCCCCGCTGCAAGCCGTGGTGGGCGACTTCCACGGCCTGAACACGCTCAAGCACCAGCCCGCCAAGATCGCGGCCATCGAAGGCCATTGGGAAAACGAGCCCGGCGCGGGCGTGCCGCTGACGCTGTTCGGCATCCCCGACATGGAGCGCGAGGAAACGCGCTACGCGGTCAATATCCCGCGCCTGGGCAGCCTGATCCTCACGCACAGCTGGGACGGCCAGTTCCCCGGCCTGAAGTCCTATCCGCCCGAAGACCGGCCCAACGCCACGGCCGTGTTCTGGTCGTTCCGCGTAATGGCGGGCCTGGGCATGCTGATGATCGCGCTGGCCCTCTGGGCGGCCTGGTCGCGCTGGCGCGGCCGGCTGTACGAATCGCGCTGGCTGCACCGCTTCGCGTTGTGGATGGGACCGTCCGGGCTGATCGCCATCCTGGCTGGCTGGTACGTGACGGAAATCGGCCGCCAGCCCTGGGTGGTGTATGGCGTCATGCGCACCGCCGACGCCGCCACCCCGCACGGCCTGGGCGAACTGACGCTGACGCTGGCGCTGTTCGTGGTGGTGTACCTGCTGGTGTTCGGCGCCGGCGTCTCGTACATGCTGCGCCTGATCCGCATGGGCCCCAGCCCCGCCCCCGGCCACGCGCCGCTGTCGGGCGGCCCGGGCGAACCGCGCCAACCGTCGCGGCCGCTGTCGGCCGCCTCCACCCTGGCGGGCATCGAGCCCGCGCAACGCAAGCATTCGGGAGTCTGAGGCCATGGGCATCGACCTTGCACTGGTATGGGCCGTCATCATCCTGTTCGGCGTGATGATGTACGTGATCATGGATGGCTTCGATCTGGGCATCGGCATCCTCTTTCCGCTGATCTCCGACCGCGAGGAACGCGACGTCATGGTCAACACCGTGGCGCCCGTGTGGGACGGCAACGAAACCTGGCTGGTGCTGGGCGGCGCAGGCCTGATGGCGGCGTTCCCGCTGGCCTATTCGGTGATCCTGAGCGCGCTGCACCTGCCGCTGGTGTTCATGCTGCTGGGCCTGATCTTCCGCGGCGTGGCCTTCGAATTCCGCTTCAAGGCGGACGAGCATCACCGCCCGCTGTGGGACCGCGCCTTCGTGCTCGGCTCCGTGTGCGCCACGTTCTTCCAGGGCGTGACGCTGGGCGCCTACATCGAAGGCATCCCGGTGGTGGACCGCGCTTACCAGGGTGGCGCCTGGGACTGGATCAGCCCCTTCTCGCTCTTCACCGGCGCGGGACTGGTCGTGGCCTACGCGCTGCTGGGCTGCACCTGGCTCATCATGAAGACCGAGGGCCGCCTGCACCGCCACATGTGCGACATCGCCCGTCCGCTCACGCTGCTGCTGCTGGCCGTGATCGCGGCGCTCAGCGTCTGGACGCCCTTGGCGCAACCGCAGATCGCGCAGCGCTGGTTCAGCCTGCCCAATATGTTCTGGTTCCTGCCGGTGCCGCTGCTGGTCGCCGTGGCCGGCTTCGATCTCATCCGCCGCGTCAAGGGCATGCCCAATGCCGGCCCCTTCGTGCTGTCGCTGGCGCTGCTGTTCCTGGGCTACAGCGGCCTGGGCATCAGCATCTGGCCCGCCATCATCCCGCCTGACGTATCCATCTGGACCGCGTCCGCGCCGCCACAAAGCCTGGGCTTCGCGCTGGTGGGAGCGCTGGCGATCATTCCGATTATTCTCATGTACACCGCCTGGTCGTACTACGTGTTCCGGGGCAAGGTGCGTCTCGGCGAGGAGTTCCACTGATGAACGGCTCCCAACCCTCCCTGCCCACGTGGCGCAGCCGGCTGCTCTGGCTGGCGATGATCTGGGCATGCAGTGTCGCGGCCCTGGGCGTTGCGGCCTACACGCTGCGCCTGGTGATGAGATCCATCGGCATGTCGACCTGAAACGACCCACGCAAACGGACCCGCCCCATGAAGCGCTATGAACGGCTGACAGAAGAAATCACCGCCTCGATCCGATCGGGCCTGCTGCAGGCGGGCGACCGCCTGCCCTCGGTACGGCAGACCAGCGCCAGCCGCGGGGTCAGCCCGTCGACGGTGTTCAAGGCCTATTACCTGCTGGAAGCGCGCGGCCTGATCCGCGCGCGCGACCGCTCCGGCTACTACGTGCTGCGCGCGCCGCACGCCACGCTGCCGGAGCTGGACGGCCTGTCCAGCGCCAGCGCAGGACGCCATCCAGTGGACGTCAGCGACAACGTGCTGCAGGTGCTTAACGCCACCCTGCGCCGCGACATGCTGCCCTTCGGCTCGGCCTTTCCCAACCCCTCGCTACTGCCCTACGGACGCCTGGCGAAGTTCATGGCAGCCACGGTGCAGCGCCTGGATCCCTGGGGCTCGATCGACGACCTCAGTCCGGGCGATGCCGCCCTGCGCCGCGCCATCGCCCTGCGCTACCTGGCCGATGGCATGTCGGTGCCGGTGGACGACATCATCATCACCAACGGCGCGCTGGACGCGCTGAACCTCAGCCTGGCGGCAGTCACCGAGCCCGGCGACGCGGTCATCGTGGAATCTCCCACCTTCTACGCCGCGCTGCAATCGCTGGAACGCAATCACCTGCACGCCATCGAAGTGGCCACGCATCCGCGCGAAGGCATAGACCTGCAAGCGCTGGAGCAGGCCATCCTGCGCCACCGCCCCAAAGCCTGCTGGCTCATGACCACGTTCCAGAACCCGCTGGGCAGCCTCATGCCCGACGACAAGAAGGAAGCCCTGGTGCGGCTGCTGGCCAGCCACGACGTGGCGCTGATCGAAGACGATGTCTACGGCGAGCTGTATTTCGGCGAACAACGCCCGCGGCCGGCCAAGGCCTACGACCGCGACGGCATCGTGATGCATTGCTCTTCGTTCTCCAAGACCCTGGCGCCGGGCTACCGGGTGGGCTGGGTGGCCGCCGGCCGCTACACGCGCCGCATCATGCGCAACAAGCTCACCACCAGCCTGGCGACCGCCGCGCCGACCCAGGCGGCCATTGCCGCCTATCTGGAAAAAGGCGGCTTCGACCGCCACCTGCGGCAATTCCGCCAGGCGCTGGCCCAGCAGCAAGGAGAACTGCTGCAAGCCATCGCCCGCTACTTCCCCAAGGGCACGCGCGCCACGCGGCCGCTGGGCGGCTACTTTGTGTGGGTGGAGCTGCCCGCGCACATCGACACGCTCAAGGTCCATCGCGCCGCGCTGGGACACGGCATCAGCATCGCGCCGGGCCCGCTGTTCTCGGCATCCGGCGGCTTCGGCAATTTTCTGCGTCTGAACGCCGGGCATCCCTGGAATCCGGAGATGGAGCAAGGCATGGCGACGCTGGGCAAGCTGCTGGCGGGCTAGTCCCGTTGTCCTGGGCGGCGATTCACGTTATAAATGAGTGTTATTCTTATTAACATCCATTTACCGCCTCGCCATCCATGGACTCCCTCGCGTACCAGAACGTCCACCGGCTTTACGCGGAACATCATGATTGGCTGCTAGGCTGGTTGAACCGGCGCGTCAACAACCGCGCAGACGCCGCCGACCTCACGCAAGACACGTTCTTCCGCGTCCTCGTCTCGCCCAACGCCGTCGTCCCTTCCGAACCGCGCGCCTACCTGCTGACCCTGGCCCGCCGGCTCACCATCGACCTATGGCGCACGCGCGATGTCGAAGCCCGCTACCTGCAGGCGCTGTCGCAGGAGCCGGAGCCGGTCATGGCATCCCCCGAGACGCTGCTGATGCTGAAGCAGGCGGTCATGGAGATCGATCGCCTGCTGGACGGCCTTCCCGTGCCGGTCAAGCATGCCTTCCTGCTGAACCGGCTGGACGGAATGACGCACCCAGCCATTGCCCAGGCCTTGGGCCTGTCGCTGGCGACGGTGGAGCGCCATGTAAAGCGCGCCTTTCTGCACTGCATCGCCTCGCGCCGCGCAGCCGATCTGGCATGAGCGGTGTCTCCGCGCCCCCCGCCGCCCGCGACGCGCTGATGGAACGCGCCGTTGACTGGATCGTGCTGCTGACATCCGGCAAGGCCACGGACCACGACCGCCAGCGCTTCGAGCGCTGGCTCGCCAGCCATCCGGAAAACGCGCGCGCCTGGGCCGAGGTGGACGGCATCATGCGCCAGCCCCTGGCCCAGTTGCGAGGAGCGGCAGAAGCGGCGCCCGGTCCCGCCCGCGCCGCGCGGGCCGCCCTGCTGCAAAGCAGCGGGTTGGACAGACGCCGCGTGCTGAAGCTGGCGATGCTGTTCTCCGGCGTGTCTGCCGGCGCCTTGATGGCCGACCGCTACATTCCGCTTGCCGGACTGTCCGCCACCTATTCCACCCGCACCGGCGAACGGCAGACCTACGCGCTGGAAGACGGTTCCACGCTGACGCTGAACGCGCGTTCGGCCGTCGATGTCCGCTATGACGACTTGCGACGCACCGTCTTGCTGCGCCAGGGCGGACTCTATGCCGAGGCCCGCTCCGACATACGGCCCTTCGTGGTCCAAACCCGGTACGGCGCCGTGACCGGCGGCCAATCGCATCTGGCTGTGAACCAGTTCGATACCTACGCCGTCGCCAGCGCCCTTGAGAACATGCTTACGCTGCAGCCCGACCATGGCGCCGCCCTGACGCTGCCGCAAGCCGGCACGGCGGCCTTCGACCACAATCGCGCGTGGCAACGGGACGGCGCCGCGCAGGCCAGCTGGCGCAGCGGCATCCTCAGTGTGCGCGACGCCCGCCTGGCAGAAGTGATAGAGCAGTTGCGCGCCTATCAGCCCGGCGTGATCCGCCTGTCGCCGCAAGCCGCCGAGCTGCGCGTATTCGGCGTATTCCCGCTGGACGTCCCGCGCCAGACCCTGCTGGCCCTGAGCGAAACCCTGCCGATACAGGTCCGTCGCTACGGTCCATGGCTGACGCTGGTGGACGCCGCATAACAAAAACAATCGCGTGGCCCGCGCGGCGATGAGGGGATTGAGGTCCGGTATCCGTCATTACCTGTGACGCAACCGAAATCTCCTTTTGCCGGACATCTTGAATCATGAATTTCCCCTTGAGCCGCAGCGCAGCGCTAGTCGCCGTCGCCCTCAGCGCTTGCGCGCTGCCGCAGTCCGCCATTGCGCAGGACGCCGCCCCCGCGCATCAGGCCGCACAGTCCTACGACCTGCCAGCCGCGCCCCTGGCGGACACGCTGAGCCGGATTTCGCTGCATAGCGGCCGCACCATCTCGGCGAACGCCGAACTTGTCGCAGGCAAGCAAGCCGCGCCGGTGCGCGGCTCGCTGAGCGCCGAAGCCGCGGCCCGGCAGGCCTTGGCGGGCACAGGCCTGGAACTCGTCGTCACCCCTGCGGGGGTGCTGAGCGTGCGTCTGCAGCCTCCAGCTGGCGCCGTGACCTCCCTGGAACCGGTCATGGTCACGGCCAGCAGCCTCATCCCGCCCAGCGAAGGCACGGGTTCCTATACCGTACCCGAATCCAACTCCGCCACGCGCATGCGCTTGTCATTGCGCGAAACGCCGCAGTCCGTCACGGTCATCACGCGCCAACAGATGGAAGACCAGGGCATCGTCACCGTTGCCGGCGCGCTGGAGCAAGCGCCAGGCGTCGTCGTCAGCCGCAGCAACTCCGAAGGCTACGCCTTCTATTCCCGCGGCTTCCAGCTGCAGAATTTCCAGTTCGACGGCCTGCCCAGCCTGTCCAGCGACGGCGGTAACGTACGCGACAACTACAGCATCAGCAGTTCGGTCATCTACGACCGCGTCGAGATCCTCAAGGGCGCCACGGGCCTGGTCAATGGCGCCGGCTATCCTTCGGGCGTCATCAACCTGATCCGCAAGCGGCCCACCCGCGAATTCCAGGGCAGCGTCACCGCCGGCGCCGGGTCCTGGGATCAGTACCGGGGCGAACTGGATCTGGGCGGCTCGCTGGCCGAGAACGGCAGGATCCGCGGCCGGATGATCGCCGCGGTGAACGACAGCGCCAGCTTCATCGAGTACACGAAAACCCGCGAGGACGTGCTCTACGGCATAGTCGAAGCCGACATCACGCCGCGCACCACGGCAACGCTGGGTATCGAATATCAAAAAAACAAGAACGACGCCTCATCCAACATCCACCTGCCCGCGTTCTACTCGGACGGCCGGCAGGCGAGCTTCTCGCGTTCGACCAATCCCGCCGACAAGTGGACTTGGCGCAATCACGAGACCACCCGCTACTTCGCCGACGTCACGCATACCTTCGACAACGACTGGCAACTGAAGCTGGCCGCGGGGCATCGGAATTATTCCTCCAGCGAGCTGATCGCCGGGATGGGCAGTTCATTCATCGACGCGAAGACGCACAGCATCAGCCACAGCCTGGGCCAGGCCAGCCTGTTCGATACGGATTCGCGCGAGAACAGCGTGGACGTGCAGGCCTCCGGCACGTACTCGCTGCTGGGCCGCCGCCATGACCTGGTGTTCGGCTACAACGCCGCGCGCACGCACTCAACGTCGCGGCGCGACGACGGCCTGAGCGACACGATCATCAAAGACGCCTTCAACTGGAACAACAACAGCTTCAAGCCCACGGTCTACAAACGTCTGCTCGACCACGATATCGAGGTATCGCAGAAGATCCTCTACGGCGCCACCGTCCTACACCCCACCGACCGATTCGCGCTGATCCTGGGCGGACGGCTGACCGACTACCGCTGGGAACAGAATTCCGTCTTCAGCAGCGGCTTTCGCGGCAACTATGGCACCGATGTGAAGAACAAGTTCATTCCGTATGCCGGCGTCACATTCGATGTGGACGCTTACCACACCGTCTACGCCAGCTACACCGACGTGTTCAAGCCGCAGGCCTTCAACTTCGACGCATCCAATCGCCAGCTGGATCCCATGACGGGCAAGAGCGTGGAAGTGGGAGCCAAGGGCGAATACCTGGACGGCCGCCTGAACGCCAGCGTCGCGTTGTTCCAGCTCAAGCAGGACAACGTCGCCGAACTGGATCCCAGCGGCGCCATGACGCCCACTGGCGGCACCGCCTATATCGCCGTACCCGGCGTAACTACCCGGGGCATCGAACTGGAGGTATCCGGCGAGTTGCTGCCCGGCTGGCAACTGCATGCCGGCTACACCTATAGCCGGTCGCGCGACCGTGCCGGCGAACGCGTCAGCACGACCCAGCCCGAGCAGTTGTTCAAGCTTGCCACCACTTATCGCCTGCCGGGAAGCTGGCACCGCCTGACGGTGGGCGGCAACATGCTCTGGCAGGGAAGCACCTATTTCTCGCAGACCGTCAATGGCGCCAACCGCCGCTTCACGCAGGACAGCTACGGCGTGTTCGGCCTGATGGCGGCCTATGACTTCAACAAGGACCTGCGCGTGACGGTGAACCTGAACAACGTGCTGGACAAGACCTACTACTCCGGCATCGGCAACTACAACTCCGTCTACTACGGCGCGCCGCGCAACGTGCTGGCGCAGCTGCGCTACAAGTTCTAGTTGGCCGTGGCGCCCGAATCCTTGACCGCCTTGGCCCAGGCCGCGATCTCGCTCTGGATGAAGGCGCCGAACGCCGCCGTGTTCAGGCTGGAGGCCTGCGCGCCCTCTTCCATCAGACGTTGCTTGACGGCCGGAGCGGCCAGCGCCCCGCTCAGCGCCTGGTTCAGCGTGGCGACCACCGCGTCCGGCGTGCCGGCCGGCGCAACGATGCCGTGCCAGGACACGGCCTGAAAGCCGGGCAGGCCCGATTCCGCCATGGTGGGAATATCCGGCATGGCGGGCGAACGCTGCGGCGAGGTGACCGCCAGCGCGCGCAGCGTGCCGGCCTTCACGTGCGGCAGCACGCCGGGAATGGTGGTGAACATGAAGTCGATCTGCCCGCCGATCAGGTCTGTGATGGCGGGGCTGCCGCCCTTGTAGGGGATGTGCGTGAACTGGAGCTTGGCGGCGCTCTTGAACATCTCGCCGGCCAGATGGCCGGGGGTGCCCGCGCCGGCCGAGCCCATGTTGATCTTGTCGCCCTGCGACTGGATGTAGGACACCAGCTCCTGCACATTGGCGGCTTGCACCTGCTTGCCCACCACCAGTACGTTGGGCACCGTGGCCAGCAGCGTCACGGGCGTGAAGTCCTTCACCGCGTCATAGGAAATCCGCGAATACAAGGACGGATTGATGCCGTGCGTGCTGGCGGTGGCCAAGAGCAGCGTGTAGCCGTCCGGCGCGGACGTGGCCACCTGCTTGGCGGCGATGGTGCCGTTGGCGCCGCCCTTGTTGTCGATGACGATAGTCTGGCCCAAGGTCTTGGCGGCCTCGGCCGCAACGGTGCGCGCCAGGATGTCCGAAGTGCCGCCCGCGGAGTGCGGCACCACCAACGTGATCGGCTTCGAGGGGAAAGACTGGGCGTGCGCCGCCGGCAAGGCCGGCAGCAGACAGGCGGCCAGCGCGGCGCGCGCCAGCAAGGAAGTGCGGAACATTGAAGTCTCCTGGATGTTGTCGGTCGCGGCGCCGTCGACGGGCGCCGTCATGGCCGCGCGGCTGCGCGGTGCTTCAATCCGAGCCCAGCTGCAGTTTGTTGGGCTGGCGTTTCTCGATGGCCCATTTCAGCAGCGCGGCCGAACGGTAGATGCCGTGAGCGAACTTGCCGTAAGGCAGCGTCAGGAACAGCGCCATCACCACGCCCAGGTGGATGGCCAGCAGCAGCGCCATCGCGCCGCCGTCGCGGCCGGCCAGCAAGGCCAGGCCCGTTGCGCTGGTCAGGAACAGCAGCGCGATGAAGCCGCGGTCCATGGGCTTTTGCGCCGCGTCGCCCTGCTGCGGATGGCGCTTGAGATTCAGCCACAGCAAGCCCGCCGGTCCGATCAGCAGGCCGATGCCGCCCGCCGTGCCCAGCAGCACCGGCGCGCTCCAGAACGGATACGGCGCCTGCAGGCCCAACGCATAGTGGTACAGCGTGGCCACGCTGGTGGCGGCAAAACACAGCATGAAGCCGTAGAAGGTGAAGTGATGGAAGCGCCGGCGCCACAAGGTGAAGGCGTCGTCCGCGTTGTTGCAGCCCTTGCCATGCCCGCCATCCAGATAGCGCAGCCGCAGGGCGTCATGCGCCGCCTCCGCCACCGCAGCGCCTGTGGCCGCTCCCGGGCTGACATTGCGCCAGAAGCGCGTCACGCCCACGCCCAGCGCCAGCATCGCGAAGCCGAACACCACGCCAAACATCAGCGCCAGCGTGTTGTGCGGGAACACCGCGTAGAAGTTGCCGGCCATGGGCTCATGGAACAGGCCGCCCGCCATCAGCACGGCCAGCGTCAGAAACAGCGCCAGGCCCGCAGCGGCAGCCAGCGACACGGTCAGGCCATTGCGCTTATACAGGGCGCCCAGCGCCGCGGGCCAGGCGTAATCGGTGTACGTCTGCATCCGGACGCGGGCCATGGCCTGCGGCACGTTCACCGCGAACTCATGCGGCGGCGCGTACTGGCAGGCGTGCAGACAGGCGCCGCAGTTGTGGCACAGGTTGGCCAGGTAGTTCAGGTCGGCCTTGCCGAATTCCAGGCGGCGGGTCATGGCGGGAAACACCGCGCAGAATCCTTCGCAATAGCGGCAGGCGTTGCAGATCTGCATGACGCGGGCGACTTCGGTTTCATCGCCCGTCAGCAGATCCGTCTGGAGTTCGGCCTGTTTGGCATGCCAGCGCACCGGCTGCTCTGCCATGACGGATGCTGCCTCGCCATGCGGCGTGGAAAAGGACTGGGCCTCGCGGGCCAGGGCTTCAAGCTGCTTCATGTCGTGCTTCCGCGTTGTGCCGGGCGCGCGCGGCTGCCGCGGCCCGGGTGCCGGCGATGCGGCCGAAGGCCGTGCCGATGGACATGCCCACCCCGGCCGTATAGCCTTTGCCCAGCACGTTGCCGGCCATCATTTCGCCCGCGACGAACAGGTTGTCGCTAGGCACGTCGTTGAACCGGACCGCGGCGGTGTCGTCCACCTTCAGGCCCAGGTAGGTAAAGGTGATGCCGGGCCGCAAGGCATAGCCATAGAACGGCGCAGTGTCGATGGGCCTCGCCCAGTGTGTCTTGGCGGGTTCCAGATTCTCGGTATGGCAGTCATCCAGCGCGGTGTGGTCGAACTTGCCGACGCAGCAGGCCGCGTTGTAGTCGCTCAGGGTCTGCTCGAAGACCGCCGGATCCAGGCCCAGCTTCACGGCCAGTTCCGGCAAGGTGTCGGCCTGCACGCCAGGGAACACCGGCGGCATGAAGCGGCCGACGGCCTTGGCGTCGATGATGGAATAGGCGATCTGGCCCGGCTGCATGGCCGTCAGGCGGCCCCAGATGGCATAGCGCTTGGGCCAGAAGTCCTCGCCCTCGTCGTAGAAGCGCCGCGCCTCGCGGTTGACCACCACGCCCAGGGACACGCAATCGATGCGCGTGCAGATGCCGCCGTCGTACAGCGGCGCGCGCGCGTCGATGGCCACGCAATGCGACTGCGACGGATCGCCGATGCTGTCCGCGCCGGCGTCCAGCATGAACTTCAGCAGCACACCCATGTTGTAGCGCGTGCCGCGGATCAGGAAATTGTCGGCCGGCCATTCGCCGCGCTCGTTCTGGCCCCAGGCCTCGCGCAGCCACTCGCGGTTGGACTCGAAGCCGCCGGCCGCCAGCACACAGGCGCGCGCCTCGATGCGCTCATCGCCGATGCGCGCCGCCACGAAACGCCCGCCATCCAGCTCCAGCGAGTCGACCGGCGCGTCGTAGCGGATCCGCACGCCCAGCGCCTCGGCGCTGCGGTAGTAGGCGTTGACCAGGGCCTTGCCGCCGCCCATGAAGAACGCGTTGGTGCGCGCCACGTGCAGCGCGCCCGACAGCGGCGGCTGGAAGTTCACGCCATGGCGGCGCATCCAGTCGCGACAGGTGGAGGACTCGCGGATGACCAGCCGCGCCAGATGCTCGTTGGTCAGCCCGCCCGTCACCTTGAGCAGGTCCTGCCAGTATTCTTCCTCGGGATAGGCCTCGACCAGCACGTCCTGCGGCGCATCGTGCATGCAGCGCAGATTGCGCGTGTGCTGCGAATTGCCGCCGCGCCATTCGCGCGGCGCCGCTTCCAGCAGCAGCACGCTGGCGCCGGCCTCGCGCGCCATCAGGGCCGCGCACAGCGCCGCGTTACCCCCTCCCACCACCAAGACGTCGACCATGCCATCGTTCCTCTTCCAAGGAACGAACTGTAGCGAGCGCGAGCGCCCGCCGATATCAGCCAGCCGTCAACAGGTCTTCATGAATCGTGAAGGGCCACCACCGGCCATTTGCCCTCGCGCGCCAGCCTGCGCGACACATCGGCCAGCACCAGGCGCGCGGCCAGCGCCGCGGGCGACAGCTCGTCCTCGGACAGGCTGGCCAAAAGATTGGGGCGGTACAGGTGCGCGTCGTCGATGCGCGCCATGTGCAGTTGGCCCGGCGCGATCCGCGCCATGGCGGAACTGGGCTGGATGGTGGCCACGTGCCCCAGCTGCACCACGTCCATCAGCACCGGCAGACCGTCCACTTCCACCGCCACCAGCGGCGTGCGGCCCGACTGCTGATACGCGTTGTTGACCAGCGCCCGCAGCCCGTGGCGTCCGCTGGGCAGCACCAGCGGCAAATGCGCGATGGCCTCGATCCGCGTGCTCTCGCCCGCAGGCAAACCCGCCATGTCCGGCCGCGCCAGCAGGAACAGCGGCTCGTCCAGCAAGGGCGTCACGCGCAAGCGGCGCGCGGATTCGGCCCGGAACACGATGGCCAGGTCCAGCATGCGGCCATTGAGCATGTCGCTCAGATGGCCCGACAGCGCCTCGACCAGATGCAGGCGGATGTCGGGATAGCGCTCGTTCATGGCCTGCACGAAGGGCGCGCCGAGGATGGCGGCGGTGGTGGAAGGCAGGCCCACGCTGACGTGGCCCGCCAGCCTGGCCTGCTGCGCCGCGTGCACGGCATCGTCGGCGTGGCGCAGCGCCAGTTGCGCCTGGCGGAAGAACGCCAGGCCCGCATCGGTGGGCTCCACGCCGCTGGCGCTGCGCCGCAGCAGCCGCGTCGACAGCTCGCCCTCCAGCCGGCTGATCTGCTGGCTGAGCGCCGACGTCACCATGCCGATGGACTGGGCGGCGCGGCCGATGCTGCCCGCCTCCACGACGCGGACGAAGTAACGCAGTTGGCGCAGTTCCATGGGCGGCCCCGGCTTTCCGTAAGGGATGACAGGGCCGATTGTAGAGGCTGGGCCGCAACGCTTCAGTAGCGCGCGTCCTTCGGCTTCTTGCCCTGCGGCCAGTCCTTGTCCTTGCCGGCGAAGTCGGGGCGCGGCATGTGCGTGAAGTACTCGGCCACGTCCACCGCATCCTGGTCGGACAGCACGCCGCCCTCGCCCCAGCTGCCATGCGTATTCACGCCCATCGGCATGCTGTTGCGGATGAAGGCAGCCGCCTTGTAGGTGCGCGCCAGGCCCGCGCCGATGTTGAAGGACTCTTCGCCCCACAGGGGCGGGAACGCAATGTCGCCGGAACGGTCGCGCTTGCCTTCGCCGTTGGCGCCGTGGCAGGACGCGCATTGGGCCGCGTACAGGCTCTTGCCGCGCACCGGGTCGGGCACCAGCTTGGTATCTATCGGCCAGGCGTTCTCGATCTGCACCTTTGCGCCGTGCGGCACATCCTGGGCCAGCCACTTCATGTAGGCGATCATGGCCTTCATCTCGGCCGAGTCCTTTTCCAGCGGCTTGCCGTTCATCGAACGCATGAAGCAGCCGTTGATGCGGTCCTCCAGCGTCACCACCCGGTTGGCGCGCGGATTGAACTGCGGGAACGAATTGACCGTGTTGATGTAAGGCGCGCCCAGGGGCTTCTTGCCGCCCTGCACATGGCAGCTGTTGCAGTTCAGGCTGGCGCCCGTGTTCTGCGGCAACAGCCGACGCGTCTCGGTCAGCAGGCGCTTGCCGTAGTTGATCTGCTCGGCGTTGGGCTGCGCGGCGATCTGGGTGTCCGGTGGAATGGTGTAATCCGGCAGCCGCTTGCCATCCTTGTCCAGCACCGGGAAGGTGCTGCGCGCACCTTGCGCGGCGACTTCGGGTTCGGCCGTGGCGACCGTCCAGCCGCCCACGGCGACCGCTGCCGCCAACAGGGCGGCGATCCTGATGTGCTTACTCATGCTTGCCTCCGCCGATGTTCGGCTTCTTGCTGGCCAGGAATTCGCGGATATGCGCGACATCCTTCTCGCCGATCGCGGGCGCCTGGTTGGTCCAACCGGTGCGGATGAAATTGATCACGTCCGTGATATCGCGGTCGCTCAGATGCTTGAAGCCCGGCATCGCGAACGTCATGGCGTCCATGTCGTTGGACGGCATTCTGCCGCCCTCCAGCGTGATCTGGATGATGGATTGCGGGTTCTGCGCGAACACCGCCGAATTGCCGGCCAGCGCCGGGAAGATGCGCGGCATGCCCTGCCCGTCGGCGCGATGGCACACGACGCATTGCTCCATGTAGATGACCGCGCCGCGCGAATCGTAGCGGCCGTCGCGCAGGGACGCAGTGGTGCCGTCGGCCTTGGGCGGGAAGGCGGTGAGCTTGCCGCCGGCCGCGGGCAATTGCTTCAGGTAGGCCGCGATGCTGGCGAGGTCGCCATCGGTGAAATGGCGGGTGCTGTGCTCGACCACGTCGGCCATCGCGCCGAATGCCGCCACCTTGTCGGTGCGGCCGGTCTTCAGGAACAGCTCGATGTCCTGCGCGCTCCAGGATTGCAGGCCCTGGGCCTCGCCGCGCAGGCTCTTGGCGCGCCAGCCGTCGATCACGGCGCCCGACAGGAAGGCGTCGCCGTCCGCCAGGGACAGCGCCTGCTCCTGGTAGGCCAGGCCGCGCGGCGTGTGGCAGGCGCCGCAATGGCCGGGGCCTTCGACCAGATAGGCGCCGCGCACCAGCCTTTCATCGGCGCCGGCCGGGGCCGCGAACTCGCGCTTGCCCGCGAACAGCAGTTGCCACCAGGCCATGGGCCAACGCATGTTCAGCGGCCACGGAATCGTGGAATCCGCGCTGGGTTGGTTGACCGGTTCGACCTGCGACATGAAGTAGGCGTAGAGCGCCTGGACGTCCGCGTCCGGCATGATGGCGTACGAGGGATACGGCATGGCCGGATACAGGGGCGTGCCGTCCTTGCGGATGCCGTGCTGCACCGCGTTCTTGAAATCCGCGTAGCTATAGCCGCCGATGCCCGTCTGCTTGTCGGGCGTGATGTTCGACGAATAGATGGTGCCCACCGGCGTCTGCATCGCCAGGCCGCCCGCGAAGGGCTTGCCATTGGGCACGCTGTGACAGGCCACGCAATCGCCCGTGCGCGCAATGTAGGCGCCGGCTTCGGCCAGCCGCCTGTCGTTGATGTCGACGGACGCCGCCACGTCGGCCTTGCGATTTGCCGTCAGCAGCTGCGCGCCGCCGATGGCCAGGCCCGCAGCCGCCAGCAGACCCACCGCGACCTTGATCCCGATCCTCTTCATTACTGCCCTCCGTTGCACGCTGGGCAGCATGCACGTCGGGGTGTTCGTACGGCCTGTCCAGCTTATGGAGGAAGCTTACGCCTTTCAGTAATAAGTTAATGACCGAAAAGCATATAACTTGCGGGCTTGTTTGATTTGCCGCAAGCCCGCCGGCTGCGGGCTTGCCGAGGTCCGCAGCCGCCCTGACGGCGGCCGCGCGGCCTGCATCGCCTACGCCGGTATCGTCAGGCCCCGGGCCACCGCCGGACGGGCCACGAAGGCTTCCAGCACCCGGGCGACATTCTTGAAGCGCGAGAACTCCACCAGGTCGCCCGCGCCGTAGAAACCCACCAGGTTGCGCACCCAGGGCAGGATAGCGATGTCGGCGATGGTGTACTCGTCGCCCATCACCCAGTCGCGGCCTTCCAGGCGCTGGTCCAGCACGTTCAAGAGGCGCTTGGACTCCTCCGCGTAGCGGTCGCGCGGACGCTTGTCTTCGTAGTCCTTGCCCGCAAACTTGTGGAAGAAGCCCAGCTGGCCGAACATCGGGCCGATGCCGCCCATCTGGAACATGACCCATTGCAGCGTCTCGTAGCGCCCCGCCGTGTCCGCCGGCAGGAACTTGCCCGCCTTGCTGGCCAGGTAGATCAGGATGGCGCCGGACTCGAACAGGCCCAGCGGCTTACCTTCGGGGCCGTTGGGATCGAGGATGGCCGGGATCTTGTTGTTCGGGCTGAGCGACAGGAATTCGGGCGAAAACTGGTCTTTGGCGTCGAAGCTGACCCGGTGGACCTCGTAGGGCAGCCCGGTTTCCTCCAGCAGGATCGACACCTTCACGCCGTTGGGCGTGGGCAGCGAATACAACTGGATGCGGTCGGGGTGCCGGGCGGGCCACTTCTTGGTGATGGGAAAGGCGCTGAGGTCGGTCATGCGGGGGGCTCCAGGGGGAGGGGCGGAAAGGTCGGGGTAATCCTAGCGCAAATCCGGGCGGCCGCGCCGCCCGATGAAATCCCCTAGCGCGAGTACGCGGGATTCATCGAGGCATCTTGCACATACTCGTCCTCCGGCTCTGGCTGCAGCGTGGCCTCGATTTCCGGCGGAAACGTCGGCACCTTGCTGGTGTGCATCACCGCCCAGCGCATGATGGCGTGTAGAAAATTGAACGGCATCATCAGCAGGGACAGGATGCCAGGACCTTGCGCATCCTCGGCAAAGGCGCGCTGCCTGGATAGGGCGAAGGTCTCCGGCTTGCCGTCGGCCGGCACGCAATGCAAGACCGCGTCCTGCACGACTTGCGGCCCGTCCTCCATGTAGCGGCGCAGAAACTCCCAATGGGAATAGGCATCTTCGGCCCGGTACGTGACCGAGCTGAACGCGAATGTCTCCCTGACCGTCACGCCATCCGCGTCCAGGATCAGGCCGCGGACATCCCAGGTCCGGTGCTGAAACCCGTCGACCCCTCCTCCAAGCGTGAAGTAGAGCTTGTTCCACTTCGCCGTCAGCACCGTTCCGTCCAGCCGGAACACGTGTACCAGCTTGTGCTTGCGGTCCAAGGCGATGGGATAGTAGGTCCACCGGAACATCTCCTTGCCCGCGACCCATGCGCCCGCCGCCGCCAACGCAGCGCCCATCGCCATGCTGATGAAAACCGCCGTCCAAAGCCCGTTCTCATTGGGCAGCCCGTCCACCAGGGCCCAAGCCAACTCCCGGATCATGCCCACGCCGAAGGCCACGCCGACAAGCCCCATCAGCGCCAGCATGCCCCGGTAGGCGTACCAGCGGTCCACCAAGACCAAAGCATTGGAATTCATCTTCACCACGCAGCCCTCGGCCGCCAGCGGTACGTCCAGCCGTTTCTTCTGCTGCAAGCGGTGTTCGCGGTCGAAGTCCCCAAGCGGCCGGTCGTTGGGGAATTTGCGTATCAACCCCGTGTAATCCATTCAACGCTCCAGAACTCGCCGGCTCTGTTGCGGCGCGACCGGTATCAGCCCGTGGATAGGCCTGCGCAATTTCTTCAGGGCATTTCCCTCGTCAGTATCTGAAATAGCGCAGGCCGTAGTCCTTGCCATCGCCCTGCCGCCGCTTTGTTTTGGATATTGCGCGCAGATTGATCCCAGTGGGATTGCTCCAACCGAATCCCTTGAAGATCATTTCCGCGACATGCGCGAAGCCTTCCGTCTTGCGCCCCGCCCGCCAGGCCAGGAAGCCGAACACGACGAGCAAGGCCGGCAACAGGTACATGGCATAAATGCCATAGGCCTCAAGCTGCCCCGCGATGCTGAACTTGCCTTTGAACAAGGCAAACACCGCATCCAGGCACATCATGAATCCAAAAATCACCGCGACGATGATGCCCCAGAACCGGAACGTGGACAGATAGTGAGATCTGCGCCCTTCAAAGCAGTGGGGATACACCGCCACCAAGGAATCCGATTCGCGCCTGACGCCATAGGCGCTCCAGGCGCCCTCGCCACGTTCGGCGACCAGCTCCACGTCGTCCCCTTCTTGAAAGGGGAAGCGCCAGAACCAACCCTGAACGGGTTCGCCGTTCAGTGAAAACTCCACGAAGTCGGCGCTCTCCGAACTATCGATCGAGGCAATCGCGATACCCGCCCCTCCCATGCCTGCCAGCGCGGCGGATACCGCGGACGCTCCGACGTCACCGCCAATCTGGCTCAGGACAAAGTCCCGATTACGACGGGACTTCTTCAGCTCCGTGATCTTTCCGGAGATCTTTCGGACATTTCCATTGAGCTCATTGGTCATTCCATTCCTCACATCAAATCACGTCACATCAGCAAGAGCAGCGACGAAGCCTTCCTCCTGCTTCTTCGGTTCGTCCTGAGGTTTGCCGAAAGTACGACGGCCAAACGCGCTGGTTTCACACCACTCTTCCAGTGCATTCGGCGTGAAGTACCAGACCAGCAGCTGAATACCCACCAACACTATCGCGATCTCCCAGCCCACCAGGATACCAAGCACACGAGCGAATGAAGCTATCGCCATCCGCGACGCAACCACATCCACAGCCACCACCATCACATTCATACCTGCGCGCCGTCCCACGATCTTCAGCAACGAGGCAGAAGTCGATATTGCCGTGATCACCGCGGCCCCGCCTGCGACAAAGCCTATGGCCGACTTGATGCCGACCAGCACCATCAGCGTGTACTGCTTCTTTTCCCTGCGCTCCATGGCTTCGTTGAAATCTATGGATGCACCGATAAAACTCGCGCCGGCGCCCAACATCCCCCCGACCAATTTCCATTTCTGGAATCCGTATGCTTTTTTCCCCGCCAATTGATACGGCACGATAGCGATATCAATCACGGCGGCGCTCAAGGTGGCCGTAGACGCGACCAGCTTTGCATAGGTCGTAGCCGTCTTGTCGGTCGCCGAAATGAGCTTCTTGAAGTTCCAAATTTCAATCAATCCCACCACCACCGTAATGCGCATGGTGGTAGCCCCGTTGCGCCCAGTAGCCGGCCGCATCTTGCCCCACATGTCCCGCAGCACTTTGTGGCTGGGTTCCTTGGCGATGGCCTCGTTGGCTTCCAGGAAAGTGCGCGCAGTCCGCAATCGCTGTAGCGCGACCTGACGCGCCACGCCTTCGGACCGGGCCTGTTCTCTCACCAGCGCCAAGGCGTCGGCGTCGCTGATGCCCGTGGACAACAAAAAGAGATTCTGGACGATCTTCTCACCGACGAAATCGCTTACGCGGTTCAGCTGCAACCAGCGGAAAGCCGTATCGCCCACCGTCATCATCAGCTTGTCGATGCCGGCATTTTTCAAAGCGCGCGGCAATGGCCCCAGCTTTTCCACCTTGCTTTCACCAACCAGGGACACCGCCCTCTTGTAATACCCCGAGAAGGTTTTCAGGTTGCTGAGCACTCGTTCGACGACACCGAGACCCGTAGGCAATGGCGTTTCCTTGCCCTTCACGGCTTCATCGAGGGCGCTCGTCACCGCAGGCTTGAGCTGCTTCTGGTTTGCGGCGATTGCGCGCCAGAACAGGGACTTCCTGTCCCCTGCGTCACGCCGTTCTTCCACCAAGGTTTTGAGATACTGGGCACCCGCCGCGCTGGATCCGATGCCTTCGATCAGGTCGCCGACCACTTCAATGAACTCGTGGCCGTCATCCTCGACTTCCTCGCTATAGTCCTCCAGCGTATCGAACAGAAGGCCCCATTCCAGCCATTTGATGAGTTCCACTGTCCTGGTATTTGCCAGCGTAGTCGCCATCTCCTGGAACTTCTCGTAGTTGCTCTTGAAGCGATTCAGCTTGTCCCAATCGACATTGTCGGTGTAGCGATCCCAGGCATGCGCGACCTGATCCTTGCGGTAATTCTCCAGATTCCGAGCGCGCGTCTCGTCCGCCTGCACGATCTCCGCGTCATAGGCGTTGAAATCCGCCTCTGCCTGCGCTCTATTGGCCGCCGGTACGTACTGGTCCAGCAGCACGCGACGGCGGCTGTGGTACTCGGCGTCCGTTATCACGCCATTGGACCGCTCGTTCTCCAGCCCGGCGAATGCCTGCTTTCCCTTCATGTCCGGCACGTGCTGATTGATGACCTGGTTGCGGCGCATCACCTCGTAGTGCCGGTTGCCGCCCCGCTGCCCCAGTTGCACGGCCTCGGCCGTGCGCCTTGCGGCGTCGTCGGCCTTGTTCTCCAGCGCCGCCTTGGCGCCTTCGATGTTGCTGGCCGCGGTAATCTGCAGCGCACGTTCCTCGCCATACCGCGCCATCGCACCCAGCGCGTCATTGCAGTATCCGTTGAGCTCGTCGGCGATGCCGATGGCGTCCCACAGCGCCAAGCTCATCGGCCAATAGCTGACGCCCATCGTGGGATCGCCGCATTTATCCAGCATCTGCGCCAACAGCAGCTCAAGCGTCTTATCCACAAGGCCGCCGAGCGGCCGGTTGCGCGGATACCAGGGCGTCTTCGTGAATTGCTCTTTCAGCGTTGTTTCGTCGAAAGACCCGTCGACATTGCTCAACTTGCGCTGGCGATCGAGGCCGGTGTACGGAAGCCAGGGCGGCTCGCCCGTCAATCCGCTGAACTGGTGGTCGCCGTATTCCAGGATCTTCTTGAAGTTCGACTCGACGGCCAGTATGGATTGGTGATTCTTGGCCTCGCAGCGGCCCTGCGCCCAGACGGCAGGTTCGATCGCCTGCATCCGCGATGCGCGGTGCTCCTGCTTTTCATAGCGAGCGCGGGTCTGCGGGCTCCATTTGTGTTCGCTATAGGCCAGCCAGACCTTGCCGCACTGTTCCGGCTTCTCTATGACGATGTAATGCATGCGCAGCCCATTGTGCCCCTGGTTCGCGCATTTCATCGCGGGCTGCAACCGGGCGCTGTCCGCGTCGTCGCAACGCCAGAGCATGCCGTCGGCCGTCACGGAATAGACTTCCCAGTAGTTGGCGCCCTGCGGGCCTTTCTCGTAGAACAGGTAGAGAAAGCCCATGCGCAGCGTGCGGGTCACGTACTTGTACTGTTCGCTATCCAGCGGCACGTCCTTCACGCGTTCGCCGCTTACGCCGTCCAGCGCATGCGCCGGAAACCCCGCGGGCACCACGGCGTAACGCGTCGGCAGTATCGGCAGGCCGCCTGCCTTGCACACATTGCAAGCCGTACTCATTCTTCTTCCCTAACTTGGTGATGCGCCGGGCGCGACTGCCGGCAATCGCGGGCAATCGCCGTCCAGTCCGCCTCGGTCAAATCCATGACGAGCCTGGCAAAGCCGACATCCGGCTCGCGGGCATCCAGTAGCGCGGCCAGCCTGGGATGCTGATCGAATGTGGGGTGTATCGTCAGCGCGCGGATGGCCATGGCCTCCCAGTCGCGCGGATCCAGCAATCCCCTGGCCGCCCCGCGCCGCACGCATGCCGCCGCCTGCGCCAATGTTTCGTCTGAAATGGCCGCAGCCTGTCCAGCCACCACGCGCCACGCGCGGTTGATGGCGGCAGAGGTCTCAATGCGGCTCCATTGGTCTGAGTCGAACTGAAGCGGACCGATATCCCGAAGGCCGGGCACCGGCTCAGCGCCATTGCCATAGCTTGCCAGGCGCGCCCACCGGTCGACCGTCACCCACAGGTGCATCGGCCCCAGCAATGCCTGGCGCTGCCCTGGAGTCGCCAGGTTCCATACCAGATCCAGCACAGCGGGATCCTGCAAGCGCAACAGGGAGCGGCCTCCATCCGGCCGCGATTGCAGCATGGCCCGGCCCAGGTGGTGCGCCAAGGCCGCAGCATCCGTTGCGCCAAACATCCAGCCGCCGATGCGGCGCCCCAGGCCCAGCCGCAGGGATTCCGGCGTCCAATCCCGGATCGCCATGCCTGCCGCCACCCGGCTGATATCGGCGTCGCAGGCGCGCGCCAGATCCAGCGAGACGAGCCGAGGCCAAGCCTTGGAATCGACATTCCGATGCGCAAGCCGGACCGAAGTGGTCCGCGCATCGAGTTCATCGGCCAGGCCCAGCCATTCGGAATCTTCCTCAGGCGGCCGCAACAGCGGATCAAGCAGCAAGCAGCAGCGCGACTCCCCATGGGACGCCGCCAGCCGTTGCAGCGCCTCTCCCAGTTGAATGTCCGATGTGAATGGCCCCATATCTGTCCGCCCCTGGCCGCTACAGTTCAACCGCCGCCGCGCCCGAAGCCGCCGCGCTCTGCATTCTCAGCTGGCATCCTTCGAAGTCGCCCTCCGGCAGCCCCAGCTGCAAGGGCGCGCTTTGCGGCCCCGCCCAGTTATGCACACCCGCCTTCAACTCAACCTTCCCCGGCGCGTGCAGCTGGATCCCGCCGCCTTCCACCCGCAAATAGGCGCCGCCCGCGGTCGCCAAGACGCGTTTGGCGGCCTGCACCTTCACGGCAGCTTGCGCCGAGGCAAAGGTCACCGCCTTTTCAGCGGACAGCGTCATCTTGGCGTCCTGGCTATGCAAGCGCAGCTTGCCGCCCGCCGCATGCAGCAGCAGTCCCTGGCCTTGCACCGGGCTGTCGCCAGACGCCTTGCGGCCCAGCGTGAACAACACCGCGCCGCCGACTACCCCTACCGCCAAGTTGGCGCTGCTGATCCAGTTGACGTCCGGCGCCACCTGCGACAGCGTCGCGCCGGCCGCCAGGAATGCGTCGGCGGGTGTGTATTGGCCGATGCCGCTGGGCGCGCTCACCTGGAGCTGCGGTTCGCTATAGGCGGCAACTGGCTTGCCCTCGGGCGCGTCCTGCTTGGCGTCGATCACCTCCAGGACGTGCTTCAGGGCGTCCTGCGCCGGCAGCGTTTGCGGATCGCCTTCCAACACGGCCTTCTGGCGCGTTGCCGCCTGCGCCAGTTCCTCCGCTGAACGCGTCGCCCGCTCAATCTGCTTGGCCGCTTCCGAGCTGTCCAGCAGCGCGCCCTCGGCGTTCCCGCGCAGGTCGGCGCTGATCAATAGCCCGGAACCGCCGCGCACCGCCACGGCCTCGCGAGTCGACAGTTCCGCACCGTGACCCAGGTCCTGCAGTCTTTCGTTGTCGCGCTGCTGCTTGATATGGCCCAGGTTCAGGCGGCTTTCGGCCTGCGTGGTCGACGCCGTCAGGCGCGACTGTCCGGGCGTGTCGTCATGCACCAGCTGGTTGTAGCCGCCGGTGCCCTGGCCGCTGCTGGCCAGCGCCTGCGTCTTGAAGCCGGACATCACCACATTGTGCGCATGGCCGTCGGCGCCGCCCGCGAACCAGGCGGGCGCGTTGCCGGTGGCGTTGGCGGCGCCGCCCTGCACCTGGTTGTGCGCGGCGTCCTCGGCGCCTGCGCCGTTGTAGAGCGCGCCCACCACCACGGGGCGGTCGATGTCGCCGTGCAGGAACTCGACCAGCACTTCCTGGCCGACGCGCGGCACGAAATTCCCGCCCCAGTCGCCGCCCGCCACGGACTCCGCCACCCGCACCCACGTGCCAAGTTCGTCCTTGGCAGGCGCGTTCTCGTCACCCGAAGGATGTTCCAGGCGGCTGCTGGAGGCCTTGCCGCGCTGCCAATGGAACTGGACCTTGACGCGGTGGTCGCGGTCGGTATGCACCGGCGCCTCGGCGCCCACCACCAGCGCGGTCTGCGCGCCGTACACGGTGGGCCGCGGATGCAGGCGCTCGCCGTGCCCGTCGCGCGTGGCCTTGCGGAATTCCGTGTCGATGCCGATGCAGGTAAAGGTATTGCGGTAGAAGTCGGCGTCGGCTGCCTGCGGACCGGTCTCGCCCAGCGCGTCGCGCACGGCGCGGCCCAGGTCCTCGTCGAAGTTGTTGCGGGCCTCGTGCCGCACGGTGATCGCCACATAGGCGGCCCCGCCCTGCTGGTAGTGCCCGGTCAGCTCGAAGCGCTGGCCCGGCGCCAGCGTGCGCACGGTGCCCGCGCCTTCGCAGCTGTCCTGACCCGCGCGCAGCGCGGCCAGCGCGATGTGCGCCAGGCGCTCGCCCTGCGCGCTATCCTCGTAGGCGTACTGGCCGGGATAGTCGTTGACGACCAGATCCATCGCGCCCTTCGCGGCGCCGCCGTCGACCTGCGCCGCCACCGGCCTGGCCTGGGCGCTGCGGTAGTCCCAGCTGGCCATGCGCACCGCATTGGTCTGCCAGCGCGCGCGCCGGCTCCATTGCTGGATGCTGTCCTCGGTCTCCGTGACGTCGGCGCGCGCAAAGCGCACGCTGGCCTGCGGGCCGGGTTGGAAGGCGCCGTTGTGGTCGGCAATGATCAACATATGGCTGCCGTCGCCTTCGCCGGCCTCGTGCTCAACCCAGTAGAACAGGCCCTCTTCAGCGAGCAGGCGCTCGACGAAGGCGTGATCGGTTTCGCGGTACTGCACGGTGAGGCTGCGCTTGGGGTAGGCGGCGCGGTCCTTCACGACCCAACGCCATTGCGGCGCCAGCCCCCCCTGGTCCTTGTAGTCGCCGAAGATGCTGTCGACGATTTCAATGACCGTCTTGTCCTGATAGGCGAAGCTGTCGCGGCGCGCGCGCAGAAAGGCGAGCCAGGGCTCCAGCGTCAGCCCATAGCGCGCCAGGCCGCCGTTGGCGCCCTGGAACTCGGCCGCCATGATGTAGCCATTCCAGACACGGGGCTGTTCGCGGCCCAGCGCGGTCTGCAGACGCAGCGTCGCCGGCTTGCCCAGCAGTTCAGACAAGGGGATGCCGGCATCGTCCGACAGCGCCGTCAGTTCCAGCCGGAACGCGCCCTCCGACAGGGTTTCCGTGGCGGACAGCGTTTCCGCGACGAGCCGGTTCGCGCCCAGCGGCGTGCGCAGGTCCAGCAAACGGTTGGCCTGGTCTACCGACGCGATCGACATTCGGGAAAGGCCGGCATTATCCATGGGCATGTCGGGCTCCGGCGTCAGGCAAGGCGATAACGGAAATCGCCGTTCTTGCCGGCGGTCACGCGGATGCGGGCGATGGCCTCGCCCTGCGCCATGCGGCCCAGCACCTGTTCAGCGATCTGCGGCAACAGCGTGCCGTTCAGGATGTGGTCGACGTTGCGCGCGCCGGTATCCACCTCGGTGCAGCGCGCCAGCACGGCCTCCACCAGCGCCTCGTCCCATTCGAACACGGCGCGGTGGTTGGCCTGGACGCGCTGCGCGATGCGGCCGAGCTTCAGTGCGATGATGCGGGCCAGCGCGTCGTCATCCACCGGGTAGTAGGCGATGGTCTTCATGCGGCCCAGGAAGGCGGGCTTGAAGGCCTTGTACAGCTGCGGCGCCAACAGTTCCTGCAAGGCCTCGGGGTCGGGCCGCTCCTCGGCGCTCTTGTTCAGGCAGGCCTGCATGATGGCCGACGATCCGACGTTGGAGGTCAGGATGATGAGCGTGTTGCGGAAATCGATCTCGCGGCCTTCCGCGTCGTCCATCACACCCTTGTCGAACACCTGGAAGAACAGCTCCAGCACGTCGGGATGGGCTTTTTCGATCTCGTCCAGGAGCACCACGCTGTAGGGCTGGCGGCGCACCGCCTCGGTCAGCACGCCACCCTCGCCGTAGCCCACGTAGCCCGGCGGCGAGCCCTTCAGGCCCGATACGCTGTGGGCCTCCTGGTACTCGCTCATGTTGATGGTGACCAGCTTGCGTTCGCCGCCATACAGCACGTCGGCCACGGCCAGCGCGGTTTCGGTCTTGCCCACGCCCGACGGACCAATGAAGAGGAACACGCCCTTGGGCTTGTTTGGGTCTTCCAGGCCGGCGCGCGCGGTGCGCACGCGTTGCGCAATGGCGTGCAAGGCATGGTCCTGGCCGATGACGCGTTCGGCCAGCAAGGGCTGCAGTTCCAGCACCGTACGGATTTCGTCATTGACCATGCGGCCCAGTGGGATGCCGGTCCAGGCCGACACGATCTCGGCGATGACCTGCGCATCCACGAAGGCCGGCACCAGCGGCGCTTCGCCCTGCAAGGCGCGTAGTTGCTGTTGCAGTTCGGCCAATTGCGCCTGTCCCGGCGTGGCGGCTGGCTCGGCCGCCTTGCCCGAGCGGCGCTTGCCGGCGGGCTCCGGCGCGGCTTCCACGCCCGCCGCCTCCAATTCCTCGCGCAGCGCGTGGATCTGCCTGACCAGCTCGCTTTCCTGCGCCAGCCGCGATTCCGCTTCCGTCAATGCGGCACGCGTGGCGTCCATTTCCTGATCCAGCTCGCGCAGGCGCGCGGATTGCGCCGCGCCCGCCGCGGCTTCGCGGCGCAAGGCGGCGCGCTCGGTCTCAAGGCGCGCGAGGCGATGACGCGCGTCGTCGATCAGCGCCGGCGTAGCGCTGCGGCCCAGGGCCACGCGCGCGCAGGCCGTGTCCAGCACGCTGACGGCCTTGTCCGGCAGTTGGCGGCCGCTGATGTAGCGGTGCGACAAGCGCGCCGCGGCCACGATGGCCTCGTCCAGCACGCGCACGCCGAAATGCTGTTCCATCAGCGGCGCCATGCCGCGCAGCATGCTCGCGGCCAGCTCCTCGCTGGGTTCTTCCACCTTCACGACCTGGAAGCGGCGGGCCAGCGCGGCGTCCTTCTCGAAGTACTTCTTGTACTCGCTCCAGGTGGTGGCGGCGATGGTGCGCAGCTCGCCGCGGGCCAATGCCGGCTTGAGCAGGTTGGCCGCATCGTTCTGCCCGGCCTGCCCGCCCGCGCCTATCATGGTGTGGGCTTCGTCGATGAACAGGATGATGGGCGTGGAGCTCTGCTTGACCTCGTCGATCACGTTCTTCAGGCGGTTCTCGAATTCGCCCTTGACGCTGGCGCCGGCCTGCAAGAGGCCCATATCCAGCGTGCGCAACGCCACGCCCGCCAGCGCCGGCGGCACGTCGCCCGCCACGATGCGCAGCGCCAGCCCCTCGACCACCGCGGTCTTGCCCACGCCAGCCTCGCCGGTCAGGATGGGATTGTTCTGGCGGCGGCGCGTCAGGATGTCGATCATCTGGCGGATCTCGGCATCGCGGCCGATCACCGGATCGATCTTGCCTTCGCGCGCGCGCTCGGTCAGGTTGGCGGTGTATTGGTCCAGCGCCGGCGTCTTGGAGAGGCCGGCAGCGGGAGCCGCGCCATCCTGCCCTGCGTCGCCCGCCGGACTGTCGCCCAACGCCACCGACTGGCCCGCCTCTTCCGAGCCGGCCGTCAACGCGGTGAAATCATGCTTCAGTTCATCCAGCCTGAACGATTCGAACAAACGCGACCCGCGGCGCGCCAACTGGGCCAGGTCGGGCTCGGTCAGCAAGGCCAGCAGCAGATGGCCGGAGCGGATGCGCGTGGTCTGCGTGTCCAGCGAAGCGATCAGCCAGGCATGTTCGAACAACCGCGGCAGATGCGGCGAGAACACCGGCGTGCGCGTGTTGCCATTCTTGAAGCCGCGGATCTCGGCATTCAGGTCCGCTTCCAGCACCGAAGCCTCGATACCGCTGCGCCGCGCCACGATGCTGAAATCGCTGGCGGGCTTTTCCAGCAGCGCCAGGAACAGGTGCTCCAGGTCCACCTCATAGTGCCCCTGGGCCATGCACAGGCTGGCGGCGCGCTCGGCCGCCTGGCGGCAGGTCTGGTTGAGCTTTCCAATCAGGGTCTTCAAGGGTGTGGCCATATTCCAGGTCGTCTAGTCTCAATGGATGGTGTGCAATTCGTAGCTGGCGTCATCGCGGTCCGACGCCACCGGCTCGGTGCAAAGAAAGGAGTTCCAGCCCAGGCGCGCGCCGCCGCCTTCGCCCAGCACGCTGCCGCCCACGTCTTCCTTGGCCATCACCAGCCGCACTTCGTACTCGAAGCTCATGCCGCCGAACATGGTCAGGAGTTTCTCCAGCGCCTGGGCGCGCGCGCCGCCGGGCAGGAAATCGGTGAAAGCGTCCTTGGACAAGGGGCCGATCCACAGCCGGATGCGCATGTCGCGCTGCCAGATGCGGTCGCCGGCCATGGCCGACACGCCCAGCACCGCGCCGGGCATGCCCAGCTGCGTGCGGTTCTGCGGCGGCACGTGATACCAACGCCCGACGAACTGCTCCACCCGCAGCGGCACCTGGAAGTAATCCGCCAGCACGCGCTGCAGGTAGGCCGCCGATACCGGCCGCTGGCGCGCGGCCGCGGCATAGTGCGCCAGCGATTCGTCGAACACCCGGCCCTGCCCTGACTGCAGGCGGTCGCGCAGCGCCGGATGGCCGATGCCGCCCAGCGCCAGCAGCAGCGGCAGATAGTGATGGTCTTGTTCGGTCTCGTGCCGCACAGGCATGCGGTACTTCTTCCAGGCCGCGTAGAACAGCGCCGCCGCCCGGTTTGAGAAGATGTCGAAGAAGGCGCGGGCGCCACGGTCGCGCCGCGAGCTCTCGCGCGTGCTAAGGATCTCGGTGTAGTGCAGCGGCATGGCGCCCTGCGCGCCCAACAGGCCGAAGAAGGCCGGCTCGATCTCCACCCGTCCCAGGTTGCCCGCGGCCAGCGCCGCCAGCCGCGCTTCGGTGTCTTCCAGCGCCTGGCCCTGTTTGTCATAGGCCGTCAGCGCGGCGATCTCGCTGGCGGGGAAGCCCAGCGAAGACGAGTTCAGGAAGCGCAGGTGCGCAGGCACCGCATTGCGCGCGCGGCTGCCTTCCTGCCGCGCGAACCACGATTCCAGCACCCGCACGGCCTGGAAGAATTTGAAGCGCTGCGGCTCGGCCAGCAGCGATTCGATTACGCTAGGATCGCGTCGCCGTTGCATGGAGCGCACCGTAGGATTTCTTCCGCGCCGCGGCGCGACAGCACGACCAGCTGCACGAAGCTGTTGGCATGCACGTATAGGCCAAAAAAGCGGTTGATCACCGCCACGAAGGCATGCAGGCTGGTGCCGACGAAGTTGTCTTCGTTGATGGTCAGCCGGATCTCGATGCCGCGCACGAAGGTTGCGAATGGTTCGCCGGGCATCCAGTGCGTGGCAGGCTTGTAGTCCAGGCCGACCAGCCCTTCTATCTGGCGCGCCGCCACCGCGGAATGCGACAGGTCATACAGCCGCAGCGTCTCTTTCAACGCCGGCAGGCCGCTGTGGACCAGCGACAGGTGGTTCAGCGCCAGATGCGAAATAAGGCGCCAATGCGCCGCCCGCCCCTGCTGGAAGCGATGGGTGTGCGTCGGCCGGCGCAGCATGCGGATCTCGCGCGCGATCGAGCCGCCTTCCAGGAACAGGTCTCCGCCCGGCTGCCCCACCGCCAGATGCGAAGGCAGATCGCGATTGGTGCAGGTCAGTTCCAGGCTCAAGGTCTCGGTCTGCGGCAGCGAGGGATCGAAATCGATGTCGACGATGGACAGTTCCATCTCGTAGCCCGGACTGCGCTCGGCCACCATCGCATTGCGCCGCGCCGTCCAGTAATGACCAGCCCCTTCCGGCGTCTCGCCATGGTGCAGCGAATAGAACGGCCGGAACTCCACCACCGAATCGCCCTGCGCGTTCTGCCGCACCTGGCGCACGCGGTCGATCGAATAGATCTCGTAGCCATAGGCGCGGCGCGCGTCGGCCACCACCGCATAGGACGCCTGCGCATGGGTGACGCGGATGGGATCGGCGCGCTGCGCGAACAGGTTGACCACGGGGGTGCAGCCCAACCGGAAATTGTCTCCGGAGGCCGATTCCAGCAGACGCGCCGTGTTCGAATCCGCGCGCACGCCCTTCAAGGCCAGATGCAAGGTGATTTCACGCACCGGACCCGCCGCGCGCCTGAGCGCCGCGAGATCGATGTCCACGAAATTGAATTTCTCGGAGAACGCGAAGTACTCGGCCAACAGCCGGTAGGCAGGGTGCGAGCTGGCCGGGAAGTCGATCAGGGCTTCGTCCTCGGACAGCCCCACCTCTGCCAGCGGCACGTCCTGCATGCGATTCCAGCGGCCCGGCTGCGTTTCCAGGTAGGCCGCCGCGGTGCGCAGGAACAGGCAATCCCGCAGCGCAGCCACGAACGAGGGCTCGCCGTGCAGGTAGACGCGCAAGCGGTCCACCGCCAGGGTGGAGAAATTCTGGGTTTCAGCCAGGCAGGCCAATGTCAGCGACAGCCGGCCCGTCACGCCCGCAGGCAGGCTGGCCGCGGATGGCGCGTTGGCCGTGGCCGCAAATACGGCCTGGCGGATGCTCACCGGCGCCAAAGTCACGTCGTACGCCGTACGGAAACGGCAGGCCACGCCGCGCACGGGATGCGATTTCAGTTCCGTGCCGCGCGCCATGCGCACCGGCGCGGTCAGCTGCGAGGCCATGCCGCCCATGTCGAACTGCGCCACCGAGCACGACGGAAACGGGCGCAAGTAATGCGGGTACATGACCTCGAACAACGCTTCCGTGAATTCCGGATAGTCGTCGTCCAGTTTCTTGTTGATGCGCGCGCCCAGCAGCGCGAACGATTCGATCATCCGCTCGACATGCGGATCCTCGCAGGTTTCGCCAGACAGCCCGAGCCGCGCGGCGATCTTGGGATAGCGCTGCGCAAAATCGCGCGACGAACCGCGCAGAAAGCCCAGTTCGCGTTCGTAGTAAGGCAGCAGTTCTTCCATCTTTCCCTTCTTCGCCGGCGGCGTGCCGCCGGCGCCCGCGTGCATGGTTTGTTATCAGGCGGCCGCCGCGGCCTTGGCCCGGCCCTTGCTCACCGAGTACTGCAAGGTGGACGGCTGCAGCGTCGCGTCGAACGTGACCGGCTCATGCGCAGGCCCCACGTCCAGCATCGCGGTAATCGCGAAATACAGCACCGAGGTCGCGCGGCTGTCCACCTGCAGCAACACCCGCACGTGCGTCAGGCGCGGTTCATGGCGGGCGATCGCCTGCTCCAGCGACCGGCAGATGAACTCGCGGTCGTAGTGACTGGCCAGGCTCAGGCCGGAAAAATCCGACAAACCGTAGGTCAGGATGGACCGCTGGCAGTTCGGAAAACGCTTGAGCGAGTCTTCGGTGAAGACCATGCGCGTGTTGAGCAGGGCCTCGATGTCGCGCGCGACCGTTTCCTTGATTTCTTCCACCGACAGGCGTCGCAACGCATGCGGTGTCTGCCCGTCGCCGTCGAACAACTTGTCGAACAGGCTGGGTTCGAATCCCTTCATCGCGGCCTCATTGAGCAAAGGCGCCGGACCAGCCGGGAGCCTTTGCCGTTCATGCGGTCAGGTTCAGACCGAGTACGTCTTGTCGTTCTTGGTGAGGCTCCACGCGCCCTGGGCATTCCCGCCCTGGTTGCCGCCCACCTTCTGCTGCGTGTACTTCCACTGCACGGCGGCGTACTTGAGCGAGAACGACTCGTGCGGCAGGCCTTCGCTGACGACTTCCGGCGCCACGCGCGAGATGATCACGTACTTGAGCTTGATTTCCAGGTACTTGACGCGGTTGCCTTCGCCGTCGGCGCGCAGGAAATCGATGGTCACTTCGTCGAACGTCGTGCCGCCGGATGCGTGCTGGTACAGCAGCGGGCTGACCACGTCCAGGTCCTTGGTGAAGACCATCTCGCCATGTTCGGTGCGTTCGGCGGTGTGGCCACCGGAGGTGGAGGCGGTAGCCGAACGCGGCTGGATGATTTCATGGCGCCACGATCCGACTTCGATCCAGTCCGGATGGTCCTTGTCCTGCGACTCGCCCTTGAGCGCGGGGTTGCCGAATTTGACGTAGATGTCCTTCATTAATAGCCTCTCTGGTTAAAAATCGTCGAATCCGACGGTGGTCACGATTTCTGGGCTTGGGCCGGGAGTTCCGCAACCAGGCGCAACGAAATCGAAAGCTCATCGAGCTGAAAATGAGGCCGCAAAAACGCCACGGCCCGGAACACGCCGGGACGTCCCGGCACCTCGGCAACCTGCACCGATGCTTCCCTCAAGGGGAACTGCGCCTTCTGCTCCTGGCTCGCGTTGTCGTCCAGCAGCACGTACTGCGAGACCCAGCGGTTCAGGAAGCTCTCGACAGATTGCGCGGAGGCAAAGCTGCCGATCTTGTCTCGCATCATGGCTTTCAGGTAGTGCGCCACGCGCGATACCGAAAAGATGTACTGCAGCTGCGCCGACAGCACCGCGTTGGCGTTGGCGCTGTCGGTGTTGTACTTCTTGGCCTTTTGCACCGATTGCGCGCCGAAGAACGCGGCGTAGTCCGAGTTCTTGCAATGCACCAGCGGGATCAGGCCGAGGTCGCTCAGTTCCTTTTCGCGCCGGTCGGTGATGGCGATTTCCGTCGGGCACTTCAGGGCGATTTCGCCGTCGTCGGTCTTGAAGGTGTGGGTCGGCAGGTTTTCGACCAGGCCGCCACCTTCCACACCGCGGATCGCCGCGCACCAGCCGAAGTCGGCAAAGGCCGCAGTCAGGCGCGCGCCAAAGGCCCAGGCGGCGTTGCACCACAGGTACTTGGCATGGTCGGTGCCGTCCACTTCCTCGACGAAGTTGAAGCCTTCCACCGAGGTGCCTTCCTTCGGGTCATAGGGCAGGCGGCCCAGGAAGCGCGGCATGGTCAGGCCCACGTAACGCGAATCTTCCGAATCGCGGAAGCTGCGCCACTTGGTGTATTCCACGGTATCGAACACCTTGGCCAGGTCGCGCGGACGGCCCAGGTCGGCAAAGCTGTCCAGGCCCAGCAATTCGGGCGAGGCCGACGCGATGAAAGGCGCGTGCGAGGCCGCGGCCACGTGCGACATCTGCTCGATGAAGTACATGTCCTCGGGTTGGCGCGTGATCTCGAAGTTGCCCAGCAGCGCGCCGAACGGCGAACCGCCAAACGTGCCGAACTCTTCTTCGTAGACCTTCTTGAACATCAGGCTCTGGTCGAAGTCGATGGCGGTCTGGAAGTCGCGCACCAGATCGCGCTTGGTGACATTGAGCACCTTGATCTTCAGCATCGGGCCGGTGTTGCTCTCCTGGCACAGGTAATGCAGGCCGCGCCAGGTGCTTTCCAGCTTCTGGAACTCGGCGCCATGCATCACTTCGCTCAGCTGGGCCGAGATCAGGCGGTCCAGCTCGGCCACGCGGGCGTCTAGCATCGCGGACAGGTTGTCCGAGACCACGACGGTGCCCTTCATGACTTCGCGGGCCAGCTCGCCGATGAGGTCCTTGGCGCGGTCGTGTTCCGCCGTGGACTTGGCCACGCGGCTCTGTTCGACGATCTGGTCCAGCAGGCCCGAGTCGGCCTCGGCGGCGGGCGCGGATACGTTCTGCGCGGCGGCGGAATTACTCATTGCTGCCTCCCTTGCCGTTCTTGCCGGCTTCGCTGGTCAGTTGCTGCAGTTTTTCCGTGCTGCTGAGCACTTCGCCCAACAGGTCTTCCAGCTTGTCGTTGCCCGCCAGCTTGTTGCGCAGGTCGGCCAGCTTGGTGCGGATGTCCAGGAGTTCCTTGAGCGGCTCGATCTGCTGCACCACGGCTTCGGGACGGAAATCCTCGACCGAGCGGAACTTGAGATCCACGCCGAAGGTGCCGCCTTCGTCGGTCAGGCGGTTCTTCACGCGGTAGGCTGCGCGCGGCTCCAGGCCGCGCATCACGTCGTCGAAGTTGTCGACGTCGATGTTGACGAACTTGCGGTCCTTCAGGCGCGGCAGCTCGGCTTCGGACTGCGCGCTGAAGTCGCCGACCACGCCCACGACAAACGGCAGTTCCTTCTGCTCGATCGCGTCGCCCTTCTCGACGTCATAGGTCAGCTGCACGCGCGGCGGACGTACTTTCTGGAGTCTTTTCTGAACGCTTTCTTTCTTAGCCATGGGGGCTCCAAGCGAAGTGCATTGTGAAGAGGCCGTGGGCCCGATCAGGGTTTGAGGAGGTTGCCGAACGGATCCGGCGCGCGGCCGGCCGGCGCGGCGCCGGAAGCCGCGGGGGCCGTGGCCGGCGTGGCGGCAGGAGCCGTCGCAGCGTTCGCCGCGGGGTTTGCAGCGGGCGTTGCGGGCGTCGCAGCCTGCGTCGCTGCCGTGTTGGCGGCGGGCTTGGCTTGCTGCGCGGCCGCGCCCTGCGCGTCGTTGCGCCGCGGCTGGCGCGGGCGCGGCGGCTTGTAGCCCTCGGGGAACAGCACGTCCTGGCCCAGGGTTTCACGCATGGCGGCGGCCAGCGCCACCGCATCGGTACGGGCGTTGCCGGCGAGCAGCGCATTGGCGCGCAGGTCGGCCAGCGACTGCATGGCCACGCGCAGGCCGCCCACCGCGCGCACGGTCTTGGCGGTGAAGTCTTCGGGGTCGCGGTTCAGCGCTTCGTCGGCCGCCACGATGGCCTCGCCATACTTCTGCTCGTCGAAGCGGATCTTCGCGATGTAAGACCACGGTTCACCGCGTGCGGGATTGAGCAAAGCGATTTCCTGGAACTCGGCGACCGCCTGATCATTGCCCTTGGCAGCCAAGGTCTGCGTGGCGTGCGTCATCGACTGCTTGTATTCGGCGTCGGTCTGCGGCTTGGGGGACGTGGCGCAGCCCGCGAGGAAGGCCATCATTGCGCCGATGAGGAGAACCCGGGATATGTGCATATTTTTGGTATGTAGGAGGGTGTAACCAAGGCCGCGTATTTCAACAACCTTTTGTTAGCGCAGCACTACAGTGCATTACTTCATGTAACTCCACGCCAAACTTCGCTCATCGTGCCGTGATCTGTATGTTGTCGCAGGCTTCCGGTATAAAGAGCCATGTCAAAACATCTCTATTTTTCTCGGTGCATGGCAGCGGTGGCCATCATCGCGGCAAGCCCCGTAATCAGCGGTTGCGCAGCGGTTTCAGCGATTGGAGCGGTGGCTGGAATGACTGGCGGCGTGATGGATATGACGGGCCTGAAGAAGGACCCGAATGCGCCTGTGGATGTGAAACTGGCGATACACGCAGGAGAAAATTTGAATGCGAGTAGCGGCCAGCCCATGGCTGTGGTTACGAAAATATACTATTTGAAGAATGCCGAGGCATTTCAGCGCGCACCGCTCACGCAATTGGTTGATACTGACGCCGAAAAGGCGGCGTTGGGTGACAGCATCATCGCTGCACGCGAAGTCACACTGACGCCGGGACAGCGCTACGAGCACCTGGAAAAAGTGCCGAAAACCGCTGCCTACATCGCTGTCGCGGGCTTGTTCTACGCGCCCGCGCCGCAGCGCTGGAAATACGTTTTCGAAGTAAAGACCGCCGAGGACAGCGGCATCGTCATGGGCGCCCATGCCTGCGCGATGACCGTGGTCACCGGACAAATAGTGTTGCCGCCGGGCGTGCCCGGCTTCGACCCGGCCCGCCTCGGCTCGGTGCAATGCCCGAACTGAACGCGAGCCAACTGCGTCTAGCCGACCGCGTCTCGCCGACCACGTCTCGCCGCAGTCATGCACGCCCTATCCATATAAGAAGCAAGAGCCAGCAAACGTGAGCCATTCAGCGAAGATACTGTGGGGAGAGGGGCTGTTTCTGCGGCCCCAGCATTTCCAACGCCAAGACGCCTACCACGAGGCCCGCCTCGCGGAAATGAGCCGCGCGCTGCATCCCTACGCATGGGGCCTGCGCGCGGCGCGCTTCGACGCCGCGGCGCTTGCCAACGGCATGCTGCGCGCCACCGAGCTATCCGCGATCTTCCCCGACGGCGAGATCTACAGCGCCCCCCATAACGACGACCTGCCGCCCGCGGTCGCGCTGGACGGACTGGACGGCGCCAGCACGGCGGTGTTCTACCTGGCGCTGCATCCGATGAAGGACATCGGCGGCAACTATCGCGACACGCGCCAGGAACAGGGTTTCGATGCGCGCTATGCGCACCAGGACAGCCCCGCGCCCGATCTCTATACCAACGCCAGCACGGCCGAGCTTGCCTTCCTGCGCAAGAACGTGCGCCTGCTGTCGGAGCACGAGCCGCGCGACGCGCTGCTGACCATTCCTGTAGCGCGCGTGCGCCGCACCGCCAGCGCCGGCTACGAACTGGACACCAGTTTCGTTGCCCCCAGCGTCACGGTGCAGGCGTGCAGCGCGCTGTTCGAGCAGCTGCGCCGGCTGCTGGACGCCCTGCAGGCCAAGGTCAACGCGCTCTATGGATTCCATCGCGAACCGAACAAGAACATCATCGAGTTCCGTTCGGGCGACGTGGCCTCGTTCTGGCTGCTGCACACCTGCAACGAAGCCTATTCGGCGCTCTCGCACCTGTTCCACAACCCGCAGCTGCATCCCGAGCGCCTGTTCCAGGAAATGCTGCGGCTGGCCGGCGCGCTCATGACGTTCTCCAAGGTGCATACGCTGGCGGACCTGCCGGCCTATCAGCACGACGCGCCGGGCGCGGCCTTCGCGCAGTTGGACGAGATCCTGCGCGACCTGCTCGACACCGTCATCTCCACCCGGTACTTCTCCATCGTGCTGGAAGAGCTGCGCCCCTCGTTCCACGTCGGCCGGCTGGATTCCGGCAAGCTCGACGAAACCACCGCGCTCTACCTGTCGGTGTCCGCCGCCACGCCAGCCAGCGAACTGGCCGAGACCGTGCCGCTGCGCTTCAAGGTCGGCGCGCCCGACGACGTGGAAAAGCTGGTGCTCTCTGCCATGCCTGGCGTGCAGCTCGTCTACACGCCGCAGGTTCCGCCCGCCGTGCCCGTCAAGCCGGGCGCCTGCTACTTCACCCTGCAGACCCGCGGCTCGCTGTACGACCGCATGCTGCAGGCGCGCAGCATAGCCATCTATGCCCCCTCGGGCATACCCGACTTGAAACTGGACCTCATCGCCGTCACCCGCTAGAGCCTGCCCATGACCGCCGCCGCGCCCACCCTGATGCCCGGAGCCTCGCTCCCTCCCCGAGCCGCCGATTTCTATGGCTCGCGCCCCGCGAAGTCCCTGCTGGACCTGCTGTACGACGGCTTCCTGATGCTGTTCCTGCTGAAAAGCGGCCAAGAGCCCGTCGACGCCGCCTCGTTCTCGGCGCGCGTGCAGCAGTTCCTGGCGGACTTCGAGCGCAGCGCGAAGAAAATGGACATCCCGGCCGAGGACGTCTACGCCACCAAATACGCGTTCTGCGCCGCGGTGGACGAGACCGTGCTGAACTCCGGCTTTTCCATCCGCGATGCCTGGATGCTGCAGCCGCTGCAACTGACCCTGTTCGGCGAGCAGCTCGCCGGCGAGAACTTCTTTGCGCGCCTGGAAGACCTGCGCGCGCAGGGCGCGCCGCGCCTGCAATCGCTGGAAGTGTTCTATATGTGCCTGCTGCTGGGTTTCCAGGGCAAGTACATGATCGAGGGCCAGGAAAAGCTGGGCTATCTCACGGCGCGGCTGGGCGATGAAATCACGCTGCTGCGCGGCAAGCGCGCGGGCTTCGCGCCGCACTGGCCCCTGCCCGACAAGATCGCCCACACGCTCAAGCGCGACGTGCCGCTGTGGAGCATCGGCGCGTTGTTCGCGCTGCTGGGGCTGCTGGCCTATCTGGGCATGAGTCACTTCCTTAACCGCGACATGCAGACCGCCATGGCTCCGTACCATGACATCGTCAAGATCGGCCCGCGCGCCGCGCACCTGACCATCTCGCTACCCTGACGGCCTCAGGCCGCCCCTCAGCACCATGACCGACCGTTCCCAAGCGCCCGCCGGGTTCAGCAGCCTGGATGTAGCCGCCCTCTCCCAGAACGCCCGCATGCTGCAGGTGCGCACGCCCCTGGATGCGGCGCTCGCGGTAGAGCGCATGAATCTGCGCGAAGGCGTCTCCGAACTGTTTGCCCTGACGCTGGACTGCCTGGCGTCCTCCGCCGAACTGGATGTGCAAGCCCTGCTGGGCCGCGAGATCAGCGTCAGCCTGCTGCTGGCCGACGGCAACAGGCGCCAATGGCATGCGGTGGTGGAAGGCGTGGACGCGCTGGGCGCGGACGGCGGCCTGGCGCGCTACCGGCTGCACGCCGCGCCCTGGCTGGCGGCCCTGGGCCTGCGCCGCGACAGCTTTCTGTACCAGGACAAGTCGGTCACCGACATCCTGAGCGAGATCTTCGCCGACTATCCGCAGGCGGCCTACTCGTTCGACATCGCCGAACCGCCCGCTCCGCGCGCGCTGCGCACGCAGTACCGCGAAACCGACCTGGCCTTCGTGCTACGCCTGCTGGCCGAAGCCGGCTTGAGCTTCCGCTTCGACCACCAGCAGGGCGAACAACAAGACGAGGCCTCGGGCGGCGCGCGGCACCGGCTGGTCGTGTTCGACACGCGCGCGGCGCGGCCGGCCTGCCCCGATGCCGCGCTGCGCTTTCACCGCAGCGACGCCACCGAAACCGAGGACAGCATCACGCGCTTCGGCGCGTCCCGCGCGGTACGGCCCAACGCCGTGACGCGCCTGGCCTGGGACGATCGCAAGCTGCTCGCGCACGCAGCGCATGCGCAGTCCGACGTCGCAGCCGGCGCGGTGCCCCGCCTTGAAGACTACGACTACGACGGCCACGGCCGCCATGCCGACGGCGACAGCGCGGAACTGGCGGCTGCGCGCAGCCTGCAGGCGCACGAAGCCCGCATGGTGCGCTTTGACGGCGGCGGCACGGCCCGCCAGATGATGCCCGGCCATGACTTCACGCTGACGCAGCACAGCCGCTACGCCGCGGGCTCTGGCCAGGCCGTCGACGAGATGGGCGGCAACCGCTACACGCTGCTGCACGTCGAACACGAAGCCGCCAACAACCTGGGCAGCCAGGCTGCCCAGGCGCTGGGCGATTCCGATCTGGAACACGGCTCATACCGCAATACCTTCGGCGCCCTGCCCGCGGCCGCGCCGCTTGCGCCCGGCTGGCGCGCCAAGCCCACTGCGCCCGAAGGCCTGGCGGCCGTGGTGGTGGCCGCGCAGGACGCGCCCATTTCCTCGGGCCGCGATCTACGCATCAAGGTGCAATTCCCCTGGCAGCGCGGCGCGCGTCCGCTGCCGGGCGGCCTGGCGCACAGCAGCCATGGCGACGACACCGGCAATGCCCCGGGCGACGACAGTTCCGGCACCTGGCTGCGCGTCGCAGGCGCGCAGGCCGGCCCCAACTGGGGCGCGCACCATCTGCCGCGCAAAGGCACCGAGGTCCTGGTCGAGTTCCTGGACGGCGACATCGACCAGCCCGTGGCCTCGGCGCAGCTGTACAACGACGCCGACCTGCCGCCCTGGTCCGCCGGAGAGGACGCCGACGCCAATCATCCCGGCAGGCTCAGCGGCTGGCACAGCAAGGGCCTGGACGGCGAGGGCCACAGCCAATGGCTGTTCGACGACACGCCCCGGCAGATGCGCACGCGCCTGTCGAGCTCCATCGGCGCCACGCAGCTGGGCCTGGGCTATCTGGTCGAACAGGGCGCGGATGAATCCAATCGCGGCGCATGGCGCGGCACCGGCTTCGAGCTGCGCTCGGACGCCTGGACCGTGGTGCGCTCCGGGCAAGGCATGCTGCTGTCCGCCAACGCGCGCGCGGATGCGCGCTCCACTCAGGCCGACGCGCAAGAGGCGCTGGCGCTGCTGCGCGGCGCGCAGAATGCGGCGCAGCGCCTGGATACCGCCGGCACGCAGCGCCAGGCGCGCGCGCTCGCGGCCACCAGCCAATACGATGCGCTGACCCGCGCCATCGACCCCAAGGGCGACGGCCGCTATCCGGGCAGCGTAGGCGGCCAGCAGGCGATCAAGGCCAGCGGCGGCGAGCGCACCGGCACGGACGCGGTGGAGCGCATCGACGGCGCCCGCATGCTGATCGACGCGCCGTCCTCACTGAACTTCGCCACGCCCGCCTCGGCCATCCTGCACGCCAGCGAAAACCTGCACGTCACGGCGCAAGCCGACGGCCACGTGGCCGCGCGCCAGACCTTTGCCACGGCCTCCGGCCGCTCCACCAGCCTGTTCGTGCAGGACGGCGGCATCCGCGCCGTCGCGGCCGAATCGCCAGTGTCGATCCACGCGCATACCGACATGCTGGAGATGCTGGCCGGCCAGGACATCACCGTCACCTCCACCACCGACAGCATCGAGATCCTGGCAAACCAGAGCATCACCCTGCAGGCCGCTGGCGCCAGCATCGTCATGAATGGCGGCGACATCGTGTTCAAGGGGCCGGGGATGTTCTCGGTCAAGGGCGCATCCCACAACCTGATCGGGCCTGCCAGCGACGCGGCCGCGCTGCCGGCGCTGCCGTCCTCGCAAGTGGGCGATCCCATGCTGGTCACCGCCGAACTGGTGCACCGGCCCAAGGCCAAGCTACAGGCGCAAGCCGGCTCCGGCCAGGCGTTGAATGCGGCTGGCGCGACGGGCGCCGTGGCCGCGGCTCCCGCGACTGCAACCCCCACGGCAACCGCGGCCGCTGGATCGCAAGGCTCCCTGCTGGGCAGCGCGGGCGCGGCGCTTGCCAGCGGCGCGACTGCCGTATCCAAGAGTCTGTCCGCGGCGGCCGATGGCGCGTCCGGCATGCTGGACCAGGCCAAGAGCATGGCCGGCGAAGCGCTCAAGCCCGTCCAGGAATTGGGCGCGATGGCCGGCAAGACCATGCAGGCAGCGGGCAAGGCGGGCTCGGAGCTGATGTCGGGCGCCATGTCCAAGGCCGGTGGCATGGCGAAGACGGCCATGCAGAATGTCGCTCCGTCGCTGACTGGCAGCGCCACGCCTTCACTGGCGAACGGCGCCACGCAATCCTTGGCCAGCATGGCAACGCCGTCGCTGATGGATGGCGGCCTCTCCACCATGAACATGGCACAGGGCGCTGGCGACGCGCTGGCCGGCGCGGTATCCATGCCCCAGGCGCTGACTGACGCGGCGGGCGCCGTGTCCAAGGCCGGCGGCACGGCCTCGCAAGCGTCAGACGTGGCCTCGCAGGCATCCAGCCTGACCGCCGACGGCAGCGGCGGCGTGGGGTCCGCCATCGGCCCGGTCATGACCCAGGCGATGGGCGCCATGGGCGGCCGCCCCGCCGCGCTGAGCTCGGCGGTGAATTCGCTGCTGACCATGCCGGACGTCAACCAGGGCAATCTGCCCGCGGTGGCGGGCGCGATACTCAGCACGCCGGGCCTGACCGACTCCGCGATTCCGTCCGTGGTCGGCGCCATCCTGCAATCGCCCACGATATCCAACGTCACGCTGCCCAAGGTGGCGGAGGCGATCATGAATATTCCCGCGGTGGCCAACTCGCCCTATCCCGCGATGGCCAAGCGAGTCATGGAAATGGCCGGCGTCGGCCTGCCCGGCCCTGTGGCGAGGCCCGCGGGCGCGCCTGGCGGCCAGGACGCGGGCGGCTCCGCGGCGGCTGGGACGCCAGATGCCGGCGCGCCCACGCCGTCCGCCTACCGGGCCAGAAGCGGCGCCAAGCTCCAGTACGTCAACCTGAAGGAAGAGGACGAGGTCTGGAACGATGGCCAGGCGCTGGACAGCCTGGACCGCCAGACCAACAAGCCCAGGATCCGCGTGCGCTTCAACAAGGCCGGCCAGCATCGCTTCAGCGTCAAGGTCAGCCCGCGTCCGGGCAATGCGGTGTACTCCGCGCGCGAGCAAAGCCGCCAACCGCTGTACCGCGAGCCCAACCAGCGCTCCTACAGCTACGTGACCGACGCCGACGGCACCAAGGTGGTCGACAACATCACCCTGCCGGCCGCGGGCCTGAACACCTATATGTTCGAGGTGGTGAACGACAAGAACCAGATCATCTCCACGGAGCAAGTCGAGACCGCAAGGCGGCTGTATCTCCAGGAGATCATGCTGCCCGGCCGCGAGACGCTGGCGCGCCGCCACGGCTTCCAGCCGACCGCGACGGAATACGCGCGGCATGGCGTGGACGTGGTGCAATTGCCGCCGGTCAGCACGCGCGGCGACGCCAACATGGACGTGTTCACGGACGACGGCTATGAACGCCTGCGCCGGCTGGCTGCGTCCGTCTACCCCGGGTCGCAGGGCCCGGACCACGAGCCCTATACGCTCGTCGTCTGCCACATCGACCGGCTGGCCACGATGCTGCCCGTCCAGCCCATTTACGTGCAAGCCTCGGCCGGTCCCGGCGCGGCCGACAAGCAGGTGCAGTTCGTCAACGCCGACGGCACCCTCAGCTTCCTGTGGTATCACATCGAGCCTGGCGTGGACTGGTACGTCGAATGCCTGTTCGAGTACACCGACCCTGCGGCCGGCATCAGGCAGGTCCCCATCCCCAAGGATCGCATGACCCCGGTGCCTTACGACCCAGCGAATCCCAAGGCCTGCGACAGCCTGAACATCCGCATGGCGGGCCTGGTGCCCGTGCCGACCTCGGGCAAGATCATCCTGAAGGTCCGGTTGCTGGAAAGCTCCGCAGGCGGCGTGGCGTTCCCTGGCACCAACCTGCTTGGCGTGGCGGCGATGAGCCCCTGGGAGCCCAACACGCTGGATTATCTGCAGCAGACGCTGGTGCACGAGATCGGCCACCTGATCGGCATGACGCCCAGCGGCCCCGAGTGGGCGCGGGCCCATCCGGACGAAGCCGACATGGACTCGTCCAAACTCGACAAGGGGCCGTATTTCTATTCCCAGTTCGGCAACCACTGCCACTTCGGCCTGCCCGTCAGCCAGGCCGATCCCAGCCACGTGGGTTCCTGCGTCATGTTCGGCGGCGATTGCGTCAGCATCCGCTTCTGCGCCAGCTGCGCCCAGGCCGTACGCAAGACGGACATGTCCAATGGCTGGCCCTCGTTCTGACGCGCGGCGCCGCCTGGCGCCGGCGCTGGCCCTGCTGCTCGCGGCCGCGCTCGCCATGGCCGCGCCTGGCGCCGCCAGCGCCGCGCGCCCCACCCCTCATCCCCAGAAGACCACGATGAACACCGACTGGATCGACCCGCCTTCGTTCGCCACCGCCCCCATCGGCACGGTGCGCGACCACGCCTGCATTCCGCCCAACCATGGCAGCGACGACCAGCTCAACATCGCCGCGCCGGCGCGCGTGCGCCCGCAGGCTTCCGGCGCGCTGGTCATTCCGGTCTGCGCGCAAGGCATCATCCCCGTATCGCAGAACCAGAAGCTGCCGCGCTTCGTCGCCGTCAATACGCAGACCAAGGCGGTCTATGAAGGCGTGGCCTACGAATACAAGCCGCGCAAGCGCCCCGGCATGGAAGTGGACGAGATCCCCGGCTCGCGTCCGCCCAAGGGCATTCCCATCAGCCCGGGCATCAGCGTCGGCACGCAGTTCAGCACCGACCTTGCAGCGCAGGTGCAGCTGCCCAAGGATCCGGCGGTCTACGAGGTGTATATCGAATCGAACGGCGTGCGCTCGAATACGGTGAAGATCGAAGTGCAGGCGGCCCAGTAAGCGCCCTGCTTGCAGCGGCCGCCTCAGCCGCCAAGCCGGCGCTTCCAGATCGCGCCGCCCCATATCCAGCCCGCCAGGGCCAGCGCCAGCATCGCGATCATGAATTCAACCCGGTGCTCCTGCGGCACTGGATTAAGGTGGGACAAGGTCGGGAAGGGTTCCACGGACAGCAGTTCGGTAGCCGCAAGCGAACTGAAAAACATCGCCAGGAGCAGCCCCGTAAAGCGCGGACGCGCGCCGCGCGTCTCCTTGTCGCCCGTAATGAACCACAGCAGACGGATCAGCTGTACCGCCGTCGCGGCGAACGGCAGGCAGATGGCCAATGTCAGGGCGCCCAACGCAAGAAGACCGTAGATCGACATCATGCGTCCACCCTGGCGGCCGCTAAGAGGCGCGGGCCCCGATCATGCGCAGCACCCGGTCCCGGATCGACCGCCCATAGGCCCAGCACCAGACGGCCAGCGCCAGCATCGCAACGGTGAAGTAAGCCCTGGCCTCGATCGGCACCGGATTCATAGCCGAGATCGTCAGAAAAGGTTCATAGCCCACGAAATCGCTGGCGGCCAGGGTGCTGAAGATCAGCGCCAGCACCGGCCCCGTGAAATGCGGCCGCTCGCCGCGCGTGGTCTTGTCGGCCCAGAAGGACCAATGGATGAAACGGCTCAGCTGGATCGTCACCGCAAACAGCGGGATGACGACGGCGAGCATCAGGACGATAAGGGCGACGAGGACTTGAGGCGGAAGCATCGGGGGATTTTAGCGGCACATCAGGCATTGTCCTTTACCCCCTTGCACAACCGGTACCGGACCCACAGGCCGATCACGGACAAAATCAGCGCCGGTCCCAGATAGTAGGGAAGAAAGAACAGGAAATACCCATACCCGCGGTCATAGTTCCGGGCGACGTAGTAGGCGAGCAGAGCAGCCACGGCCGCAAACGCCCAGACGGCTACCATGGCCACGGCAAACCACTTGCGCGACGCCGCGGATCCCAAGGCTCCGAAACGGTTTGGCCGCACATGGGCTGCGATCCCGAGGAGATAGAGTAGGGGCAGCGCAAAACCCAGGGCTTTTGCGGCGTACAGGAACATGTCGGTGGACCACATGACGAATTCACGCAAAACCGTCTCCTACGGATCGAACTTTCCGATGACCCGCTTCATCAAGGTTTATCTCTATCCGGGCATCTGGCGTGATCATCGATTCGACACCCAATCGTTCCCAGGGAGTTCAGGGTCTACGTTGCCAGACGCAAGTCCAAGTGGCGTCGTGGCATAACGCGCCGCGACTTTTCCGTCCGGATAGAAACGCAACTCCAGAACCACCTGTCCAGAGGGGCGCCTAGGTTGCGGCAACGTCACCTGAAACGGATACACACCCTCAGGCGTGGCATCCGGACCCGACGCATAGCGCCACAGCACATTCAAAGGCGCATCTGGCGACTCCGGCTTATATCCAAATGTCTGGGCTTCGGTACCCGCGGCGGCATTCGCGTCGACGATCATACGAAGACCTGTTGTCGTGGAATAAGCCACGTCATAGCGAGTAAAGTTGTACGGATAGACCGTCACAGCGCCTTCAAACGCGCCCCGCTGAACATTCGCCGTGTAACGCCGCTCCACACAGGCGTAAGCCGCCGCTGCCACGGCTATCACCGCCGCGACGCCCAGTGCGACCCATCGGCCGAGTTTCGAACGCCCCGTCTTCACTACGCCCCGATCAGAGATTCCCCGCATTCCTCTATCTCTCGTTGATCAATGAGGTTGCTTTGGCCGCCTTCTTAGGCGTTTCCGTAAACGTGGGCTGTCGCGTATCGTTGCCGTCATCGATGTAGCGGGAGCGGAAAAGCTGCGCATTGTTGGGCAGGCGTTGAGTCGCCCAACCATCATCAGGCGGTTCCACCCGATCACACACACAGCCTGCAAAAATCCGCATGGCCTATTTCCTTCCTGCTGTCGCGACTCGTCATTGGCCTGTCACCCAATCATTCCCCGGAAGAGCGGGATCCACATTACTGAATTCCGATACCAGCGGGCGCGTGACATAGCGCGCGGCGGCCTTGCCATCAGGATAGATACGCAATTCCAGCACCACCGCGCCCGGTGGCCGCCGAGGCTGCGGCAGCGTCACAACAAAGGGGTAATCTCCCTCTGCTGTTTCCTGAGGGCCGGAGTCATAGCGCCACGATATCTGCATCGGAGCATCAGGCGTGGCCGGCTTGTAGCCGAATGACTGCAGATTGTTTCCCGTGGCGGAATTCGCTCGTGCGAACCAGCGAAGGCCGGGCATCAACGAATACGCCACGTCGTACTGCGTAAAGTTGTACGAGTAAACGGCCACCGATCCTTCCAACGCACTTCGTTGAATATCTTTTAGCTGGCTTCGCTCTATGTAGACATAAGCCCCTGCGGCCACGGCTATCGCGGCCGCGACGCCCAGTGCGACCCACCGCCCGAGCTTCGAACGCCTCGCCTTCATGCCGCTTCGTTCAGACATTCCTGATGCCCCACTTGCTTCACCAAAACCAGCATTAGCGCCAATGACTAGAACGGCAATCCCAACAGCAACGGATTCGGTGTCGCCATGTTGGAGAAGGTTGCGTCGGCCGCCTTCTTCAGCTTTTCCGTAAACGTGGGCTGCCGCGTATCGTCGCCGTCGTCTATGTAGCGGGAGCGGAACAGCCGTGCATTGTTGGGCAGGCGTTGAATCGCCCAACCATCATCAGGCGGATCCACTGGATCATGCATATAGCCCGAGAAAATACGCGTAATCGCTGGCCCCACAGGCAGACGCTCGTTGTCCGGCAATGACGACACCTCCATGCAGGCACGTTGATAGTCGTCGGGAGGCGAGATACGGGATCCCCCGTAGAACGTCACCTTGCCGGGGTGCTTGTGCATGATCTCCAGGCGCGCAAAGTCGATCGCGGCCTGCATCGCCGTGATGTACAAATACCCCGGAGCAGCGCCGGTTCGCGCGTCATTGAGCAACACCCGCAGCCAGGCCACGTAAACCATGCGGTGAAGGTAGAGTTGCCGCGCAAGCGTCTTGTCGCCTTCCATGCCATCGATCGCGTCCTGGGCATGCCGTAGCCCCAGCAGCTGTTGGGAAGGCCGCGCCAGCTGTTGCTGATAGCTGCGCAGATCATTACGTACCCTGGAGGTCGCGGCAATATCGAAATCAGCGCCGAAAGCCCTTGCATTCGTCTTGGTTTTTTCCAGTCCTTCGAAGGGCACGCCCGAAAGCCGGGCTATCCGCCACATTTCCTGTAGCGTTACGCGGCCGATACCGGGATCGCGCTGCTGAAATCCGGGCGGGTAGCACCCCGACAAGTCGGCGCCCAAACCTGGATATATACGTTCTTGGCGGGCGGGAGGCGACATAGGCGTGTCCATCAATGGCAGCAACGTCGCACCGCCCAGCGTATGTACACGCCATCTCAGCTCGTGTGCAGAGATAAAATGCGCCGCCTTCGCGAGCGCTCGCGGCAGCTCCTGGTCGTCGGCGGCAGTGTTGCGCAAGAAGCCGAATGGAGTTTTTGAAGCCAGGAAGCCGACGACAGAATTGTCGCGATACCCTACTGCATCGTAGAACCCGGCAAAGACCATCTTGAGCGGGACCTTGCGGTTATCCGCCAGCGTCCATTCCAGCTTGTCGCTATTGGCATCGCCATCGCATTCCTTGCACAGCTCATTGAGAAAAGCCCGAGCCAGCGCCGCCCCCCAATCGCAGCCAAAAACCGAGACCTGGATTTCCTCAAGCCTTATCTGAGACGAATCGATGATCGCCTTGAACCGCGTCACACCTTCGGAGATACGAGGCTGCACTCCCGAATTTATTGCCTCGAACATGAATCTCGAATCGCGTACCGGATCAAGTTGATCCAGGATCGCTCGTGTAATGTTCCCGGCCGCATCCTTGACTATCTTGACTCCAGTCCTGCCCGGATTTCGCACGGCCTCCCCGACATCCCGCCGCACCTTTCCCGGCAGCCCTTTCAACGTGTCGCCGATCGCGTCTCCCACGCGCTTGCCCTTCAGGATCTCCATGCCGACATCCTTGGCGGCATCTGTGGGAACCCCCTTTGCCGGATCCAGGGTCACGCTTTTCAGCATATCGCCGGAAATCGATCCAGCCTGGTCTTTCGCGAACTCATAGGCATTCACATTCATTTCCGTGCCGAGCCCAGAAATGTATACCCGCTGACGCAAAAGTGCTCCGAGAGCCCCCTGACCAAAGCCCCTGAACAATCGGCCTACGTTGGACGGAAGCGGAGAAGGCTCTTCGATACTCAGGCCGACCCCATCAAAAAACACGGCAATATGCATCTTGCCATGGCATCTGACTCCGTTGAGGGGCTCACATTGGAGGGCTCGCGCAGCCTCTCGCTCCTCATCCAACGATATTTCCTTCCAGCTGTCGTGACCTGTCATTGGTTTGTCACCCAGTCATTCCCAGGAAGAGTGGGATCCACATTGCTGAACTCCGATACCAGCGGGCGCGTCACATAGCGCGCGGCAGCCTTGCCATCTGGATAGATGCGCAATTCCAGCACCACGGCGCCCGCTGGGCGCCGAGGCTGCGGAAGCGTCACGATAAAGGGGTAATCTCCCTCTGCTGTTTTCTGAGGACCAGAGTCATAGCGCCACGATATCTGCATCGGAGCATCGGGCGCGGCAGGCTTGTAGCCGAATAACTGCATATGGTCCCCCCTGGCGGAATTCGCTTCTGCAAACCAGCCACGGCCGGGCATCAACGAATACGCCACGTCGTACTGCGTAAAGTTGTACGGGTAGACGGCAACCGATCCTTCCAACGCGCTTCGTTGAACACTTTGCGTCTGGCTTCGCTCCACGTAGACATAAGCCCCCGCGGCCACGGCGATCACCGCCAGCACGCCCAGCGCGACCCACCGTCCCAGTTTCGAACGCCCCGCCTTTCCTTGACCCCGCTCAGACATCCCCGACATCCCTCTATCCCTAGTTGATCATTGACTGACCCAGTCGCCGCTATTCCACACCGATTCCGGCGCATCCATGGGCTCTGGCATTTCTGTTTCCGTCGCAAAGCGGGCCTGTACCCGGTCCGGCGCGGTAAAGCGCAGCAACAACACCGCGGCATTTCCCGGACGTGGCACCTTCAATTCGGCGCTGTGCGGATACTGCTTCTCGCCGCCGTTGATGGCCCCCCACACGACCTGCACAGGTTTGCGGCGGCTGTCCGGGCCATAAAAGCAGGCGCCCGAAAGAGGCCCGCCAGGAGCTCCCGACGCTCTCGCGACCCGATCTCCCGGGAACGCGCCGGACGAGTCCTCCAGGCGATAGCCGATATCGACCTCCGTGTCGTTGCGGGCTTCGCAGATCAGCAATGGCGGCAAGAGTGCGACGTAGGCCCAGCGATAGAATGGCGGACCTGCGATGGCGCCAATGGCAACCAGGGCCAGTATCAGCACCGTCCAGGGCCACAGACGTTTGGACTTCATGCAACTCTCCTATGTGCAAACTCTGTTGGCAGCGGCTCAATGGCATAGCCTGCCGGAGCTTCAAACTCCGTCGCGCCATTCTGCATCGCCAACTCCGCCCTGACGGCGGCGCGCTCCTCGGAGGCAAGGCGCTCCAACGCACTATCCAGTGCTTCTCCATTCCGTAAACGCGCCTGGACCACCGAGCTGCGGTGCGCCATCGGATGCAGATCCAGCGCATCCAGCGCGTAGCAGAACTGGCGCTCGAAGGTCGTCAGCCCATGCGCCGCCGCCACCCGCGAAAGATGGCAAGCCAAGGCGTACGGCGTGGGGCGCGTCCAGGGGGCCAGCATGGCCGGCACCCGCTGCATCAGCGCGTCGAGCAGAGGGCCGGGTTCGCACAAGCGCATCAGGGCTTCCGTCTGCGGCTGCGTCAGGATCCAGGGTGGAGCGCCTGGCTTCTCTACTGGCCCGTCCGACGTCGGCGTCAGGGAGCAGACCCGATTCCACGGGTCAACCCAGGACCAGCTTTCGCCCGGGTCCAACATGCCGCGCAGCACGTCTACTCCCATCAGCGTCAACATGGGCTCCGCATGGCGGGGATCGTAGTAGCGCAGCAGGAAGTCCAGGCCATCGTCGGTCCGCGCATCCAGCCAAACCGCCAGATGCCGGGCCATCTCTTCCAGAGGCCGTTCGGTCCATATCCACGATACGGCATGATGCGCCTGTCCAACCCGCCACAGCCACTCCGCCTGCGGGAGATCGGGCTGCGCCAGCATCGGGCCGATCGACGCCGCCACGGCCTCGTGCCGCCGCGCGTAGAGCGAGGCATCGCCAGGCTCCCTGAAATGCCGCAACAATTCGGCGGGCGCGGGATCCCGGCAGCCATCCAGCATGCCGGGCTCGACCAGGGCAAAAAGATTGAGGTCCGATACCTGGACGCGAGCGCTGGCCTGGACCCTGGCGTGCAGGCCGTCGAGATCGGAATGCAGGACCAGCGGACGAACCTGATTGCTCATGTGCGAAACACCGCTGGCAATGCCTGCTTCATGGCGTTCTTCAGGCATTCGACGCAAACCTGCCCCGGCATGGAGGGAAACTGATAGGGCATCTGGTCCGGTCCGGCAAACTGCTTGTTCCCCGTCTTCACATCGATCCGCCCAGGCGCGGTGACCGTGATGTTGCCGCCTTCCAGCACGATGCTGGCGCCGGCCGCGGTGGCGATGCGGATGCGTTTGGGCGCGGCATACTCGACGTTGGTCTGCGCGCTGCCGATGGTGATGTCCTTCTGCGCCTGCACGCGCAGGATGTCGTGCTGGGCCTGGACTTGCACGTCGCCGGTGGCGGAGATCAGGTCCAGGCCGGAGTCCGCGCCGCCCTGCTGCAAGCCGGCGACGATGCCCAGACCCTGCCCGGTGTGCACGCGCAGCGCGCCCATCACGGCCAGGTTCTGGTCCTTGCCGGCCGACCAGTGCACGGTCTCGCCGGCGGTGTATTGCATGTGTTGCCCGGCGACCTGCGCCAGCCCCGCGCGCGCCGCCATGAACACGACCGGATCGGTCAGGTGCGGCACCTTGCCCTCGGCCGCTTGGGTGTGCTTGGCCGAAGCATCGCCGCGCGCGCCGTCCAGGCTTTCGCCTGCGACGGTGCCGGACACGGCGCGATGCATGGCGGCCAAGGGCGCCTTGCCGTCATCCAGCACGCTCGCTTCCGCTCCCTTGGAGCCCAGCGCGCTCGCCAGGCGCAAGCCCTGGTGCGCGCCGACCACGCCATCCAGCGAACGCGCCATCTGGTCGGCCTGGCTGGCCAGCGCCTGCAAGCCCGCGGCCTCGCCTGCGGGGCCGGCGCTGGCGCCGGTGCCGGCGTAGGTGCTGAGCAGCACGCCCGCGCCGCCGCGCACGGCGCCGTAGGCGTCGGTGCGCAGTTCGGCGCCCAGGCCGCGCAGTCCGCCGCGGTAGTTGCCGGCCTGATGGATCAGGTGACCCAGGTTCAGTTCGCTGGCGTCCTGGCTGCTCTTGATCTGCAAGCGCAGTTGTCCGTCGCTGTCGTCGAACACGATCTGGTTGTAGCCCGAGCCGCCGAACTCCTTGCTCTTGAAGCCGCTCAGCGCGGCGGCGTTGCGGTGATTCTCGTCGCCGCCCGCGGCGCCATGCCAGGCGGGCGCGTTGCCTGCCGCCAGGTTGGCCTGGGCGCTGGGCGCGGCATCGCGCGCGGCGGCGTAGACCTGGGTGTCGGCTTTGCCGCCGTCACGTCCGCCCGGCGTGGCGGGCGTACCGCCCTCGCCGCGGCCGTTGTACAGCGCGCCCACGACGATGGGCTGGTCCACGTCGTCGTCCAGGAAGCGCACCAGCACCTCCTGGCCAATGCGCGGCACGAAGCTCATGCCCATGCCTGCGCCCGATTGGCGCTGCGCTACGCGGGCCCAGCGGCTCTTGGCCACGCCCTCGGCATCGTCTGCCTGCCAATGGAACCGGATGCGCACGTCGCCGCGCTTGTTGCGCAGGATCTCGTCCTCGCCCTGCGCCTGCACCGCGCCATCGGCACCCGTGACGATGGCCGTGTGCACGCCATGGACCGAAGGCGCGCCGCTCAGGCGCGCACCGCGCGTCTGCGGCAGCGCCGGCCGCCACGGACGGTCGCAACGCACTGCCTGGAAGCGGTTGGCGTAGCCGACCTCGCGCGCTTTCGCCAACACGGCGGCGCCGGGCCGCGACGGATCGGTATTCGGACGCGCCGCGCCTGGCGCATCGGGAGCCTCGGTATCCAAGGCCAGATGCGCGTCCAGTCCGCCCAAGCGCTGCGACAGAGAGGCGCGGGTTTCAGGCGGCAGATTGTTGATGCCTACATGCTCGACCCGGTCCAGCGCGAAGGCGGGCTCGAAGCCCTCTTCGCCTGCGGGTCCCAGTGGAGACATGTTCTGCAGTGTGAAGCGCGTGCCGGAACGGAAGGTGCGCACGCCGCCCTGGCCGACAAAGGTCTCCGCGCCGGCCTGCACCGCTTCCATCGCCAGCGTAGCCTGGCGCCGTGCCTCGGCCTCATCGGCAAAGCTGCCGTGGCCCGCCACTTCGTACCATTCCAGGCCGGTGTCGTCAGTGCCGTCGGACGGACGCGCCAGCGCCTCGGCCGCCACCGCGCGTTTGCCGCCGCCATGCCAGCCCAGGACGGTGACGCGGTCCGGACCGCGCCGCCACTGGCGCGACATGGCCTGCACGGTGTCGCGCGACTCGGTCGCGCCGGCGCGGTGAAAGCGCACGCCGCCGCCTGCGGACTCGGCATCTTCGGCCAGGCCGCGGCTGTCGGCGAAGATCAGCGCAACGTGCCGCGCAGGGACCTCCGGGTCTTCGACCACTATCCAGCCCAGGCCCGCTTCGGCCAGCAGGCGGCTGATGAAGTCATAGTCGGTCTCGCGGTATTGCGTGGTGTAGGGGCGCGGCGCCGCGCCAGCCTGCGCGTCGGCTGCGTCGGGAGCCACGCGATGCACATAGCCTTCGTAGCCGCCCAGCACATGGCCGACGATGTCCAGCACCGAACGCGCTTCGAATACACGGCTGTTGCGCTGCTGCGTGGCCAGCCACAGCCAGGGCGCGACCGTCAGGCGGTAGCGCGCCAAGCCCGCGTCGCCCGACAGCAGCTCGGCTTCGCGGACCAGGCCGCTGCGGCCCGCGCGGCTGCCGTCGGCGCGCGTGGTCCACAAGGTCACGGGGCGTCCGATCATGTCGCGCAGGTCCAGGCCGGCGCTGTCGGACAGCGCGACCACGCGCGTCTGCCCGATACCCGACAAGACTTCGCGCGCGATCCATCCCTCGACCTGCAGCGAGGCGAGCGCGCCCTCGCCTTCCAGGCTGTAGAGGCGGGCGTCGGAACTGAACAGGCCGGGCGTAGCAGTCGGATCCATTGCGGAAAAAAACCTTCTCTGAAGACTCAGGGTTCGACCTGGGCTTGCGGGTTGGGGCATTCGGGCGCGGTACCCCAATAGCCCGAGCACACCCGCAAGCGGCATTGCTCGCTTTCCAGGAAGCCCAGCTTGCGGCATTGCTCCAGGCGCGCCGCCAGGGGCGAGCCCGGCAGTTCGCGGACGAAGACGCCGTCGTTCTTGTAGACCTTGGTGCCGGGCGGCGACGCCGGCGGCAGGCCATAGGACATCAGCGCGGCCAGCAATGCGGCGTCGGAATCGTTGCGCGGCGTCTTGGCGCGCTGCGGCGCGGCCTGGGGCGACGCTTTGGGCGAGGCTTGCGAGGTGTTCGCGCGAGGTACTGTGGGCCCGGCTGCCTTGGGCGCGGCGGCCTGCGCCTGCAACGCAGCGCGAGGCTGCGGCGGCGTAGCGGTGACGGCCAGCGCAGACAAGGGGTTCTCGGGCGCGCGGTCCTCATCGGCATTGGGAAGTCCCAATTGCGCCAGGGGGTGGTCTTCGATGACCGCCGCGGAAGAAGGCGGCGTATCGGGATCGGCCGCGGCCACGCGCGCACCCGCTGTCGGAGCGGCTGGCGCGGCGACGGGCTGCGCCGGCGACGCGGCCGGGGGAGTCGATTCAGCAACCACGGGCAGCGGCGGCGTATCGAACACGCTATAGAACACCGCCCCCGCGGCGCCCGTCAGCAACAGCAGCAGCAAGGCCAGCGGCAAGCGGGAACGGCGCTTGGGCGCCAGGTGTTTGACCTCGGCGTCCGGCACTCGGCCCTCGAGCGCGGCGAGGATGCGCGATGCCGCGCGTTCATCCGGTGACGGTGCGCGTCCTGCGAGCAAGCTGGGAACAGAGGTCGGTGATCGCGATCTTTTTTCGTCTTCTGCCATGCGAAGTCCCGTGTCTGCAGAGGTCGTCTAAACCCCTGTAACCAAGGGGTTCGAGAATACCTGATGACTTCTTTCGCATCACCGTTTCTTGTTACGAGTTCTAAGCCACAGACGCGTTTTGCAACGTCCAAGCGCTTGCCTGAATCCCGAATAGAACAAAAGATTACGCCTTCGTAACTGAGGGACCTCCTTGCTTCTCCTGCTGCCTCTCTACTTTCTGCTCGCCATCGGCGTTTCCGCGTTGCTTGTATTCCCGTCCTTGCGGGAGGCCACGGCACGGGGAGCGCGCGCGCTTGCGCAGGGGATACGCCAGGGCATGGCGCGCGGCGCGGGGCATGCCGGAGGGGCGGTCGGCGACTCCGCGCAGGCGCTGCGCACGGGCTTTGGAAAGGCCGGCGGCGCGTTTTCGGCGTACCGCTGGCACATCGCCGCGGGCCTGCTGGTTGTGTTGCTTCCGTCACTTTTTGCTTTCGTCATGCAACACAATCACACATTTGTTTACGAGGATCGGACAGCGGGTCCGGACCCTCGCATCCAGGCTTTGCTGACCGGCGAAAGACTGGTCCCGCCGCCTCCGCTGCCGCCCGAAGCGTTCACCACGCGCGAAGTGGAATTGGTGCGCCCCAACCTGGGCGGCGCCAGCCGCGACTGGAACCTGCTGGACGCCGATTACCGCCAGCGCCTGCTGGCCGCGTACCGCGTGATGCGCGAAGAACACGGCTATGAGATGGTGCTGATCGAAGGCTATCGCAGCCCGGACCGCCAGGCTGAGCTTGCCAAGATGGGCTCGCACGTGACCAATGCCGGCGCCTACCAGAGCTATCACCAGTTTGGCCTGGCTGCGGACAGCGCCTTCCTGCGCGACGGCAAGGTGGTCGTATCGGAGAAGGATCCCTGGGCCATGCGCGGCTACGAACTGTTCGGCGAAACCGCCGAGCGCGTCGGCCTGACCTGGGGCGGCCGCTGGAAGATGATGGACTTCGGCCACACCGAGCTGCGCCGTCCCGGCGTCATGCGGCGCAATGGCGGAGCCGCGCAATGATCAACTCCGCAAACGTCGGATCGCATCGATGACCCGCATACTCAAAACCGGGCTGCTGCTGGCCCTCGTCTTCGGCGTGGTCTGGCTCGCCGTCATCATCTGGTGGCAGGAGTCGCGCACGCTGCCCACGGGCGTGGACATCGGCCTCTATTTGTTCGCGCTGCCGCTGGCGCTGATCGCCGCCGCCTGGAGCGGCGCGCGCATCGTGCGTGCGCGCCGCGAAGCGCGCGCCGCGCCGGCGCAACCCGCGCAAGACGACGCC
>NZ_JAOCAT010000015.1:0-165034 GCF_029839485.1 Achromobacter sp. GD03932 | reverse complement strand
CGGGCGGCCTACGAAGCACCACGGCACCGGCACCCACACCGGCACCCACACGGCGTCACCACCAACCAGCACTCACCAAACGACCAAAAAAAAGCGGCGCTAAAAAGCGCCGCCCTCTTATCCACCAGCAAGCAAAATCAACGCTTGCCCTTCTGCTTCAGCTGCGACAAATCCCGCACAGCCCCACGATCCGCCGAAGTCGCCAACGCCGCATACGCCTGCAGCGCCTGTGACACGACACGTTCGCGGCCGACCGGCTCCCAGCCGTCAGCACGAGCATCCATGGCCGCCCGGCGGCGCGCCAGTTCCTCATCGGACACCGCCAGATGCATCTTGCGGTTCGGGATATCGATCTCGATCACGTCACCCTCTTCCACCAGGCCGATCGTGCCGCCTTCCGCCGCTTCCGGCGAAGCATGGCCGATCACCAGACCCGACGAACCGCCCGAGAAACGGCCATCCGTAAACAGCGCGCAAGTCTTGCCCAGGCCCTTGGACTTCAGGTACGACGTCGGATACAGCATTTCCTGCATGCCCGGACCGCCCTTCGGGCCTTCATAGCGGATCACCACCACGTCGCCCGGAACGATCTGGTCGCCCAGGATGCCTTCCACCGCATCGTCCTGGCTTTCGAAGACGCGCGCGCGGCCGGTGAAGACCCATTGCGACTCGTCCACGCCCGCCGTCTTGACGATGCAGCCCTTTTCAGCCAGATTGCCGTACAGCACGGCCAGGCCGCCATCCTTGGAATAGGCGCTTTCCTTGCTGCGGATGCAGCCCGTCTTGCGGTCGGTATCCAGCGTCAGGAAGGTTGCGTCCTGGCTGAACGCCACCGTGGTCGGAATGCCGCCCGGAGCCGCACGGTAGAACTTCTGCGCCTCTTCGCCAGCGCCGCCGGCCACGTCCCATTGCTTGATTGCGTTGCCCAGCGTGCCGCTGTGCACGTTGCCGCAGGACAGGTCCAGCAGGTCCGCGCGCGCCAGTTCACCCAGGATGCCCAGGATGCCGCCAGCGCGGTGCACGTCTTCGATGTGGTACTTGTCGGTGGCGGGCGCCGCCTTGCACAGGCAGGGCACCTTGCGCGAAATGCGGTCGATGTCGGCCATGGTGAAGTCCACGCCCGCTTCCTGCGCCGCGGCCAGCAAGTGCAGCACGGTGTTGGTCGAGCCGCCCATGGCCACGTCCAACGCCATCGCGTTCTGGAACGCGCTCTTGGTGGCGATGCTGCGCGGCAGGACCGACTCGTCTTCTTCCTGGTAGTAGCGGCGGCACAGGTCCACCACCAGGCGGCCGGCCTGTTCGAACAGCCCCTTGCGCCAGGCGTGCGTGGCGACGATGGTGCCGTTGCCCGGCAGCGCCAGGCCGATGGCCTCGGTCAGACAGTTCATCGAGTTGGCGGTGAACATGCCGGAACAGGAGCCGCAGGTCGGGCAGGCGCTGCGTTCGACTTCGGCCACTTCGGCATCCGACACCTTGGGGTCGGCGGCCTTGATCATGGCGTCGATCAGGTCGATCTTGGCGATGACCTTGCCATCGGTGGGCGACTTGACCTTGCCCGCTTCCATCGGACCGCCCGACACGAACACGACCGGGATGTTCAGGCGCATCGCGGCCATCAGCATCCCCGGGGTGATCTTGTCGCAGTTCGAGATGCAGACCATGGCGTCGGCGCAATGCGCGTTGACCATATATTCGACCGAGTCGGCGATCAGTTCGCGCGAGGGCAGCGAATACAGCATGCCGCCGTGGCCCATCGCGATGCCGTCGTCCACGGCGATGGTGTTGAATTCCTTGGCGACGCCGCCTGCGGCCTCGATTTCCTTGGCGACCAGTGCGCCCAGGTCGCGCAGGTGCACGTGGCCCGGCACGAACTGCGTGAACGAGTTCACTACCGCGATGATCGGCTTGCCGAAGTCGCCGTCCTTCATGCCGGTGGCGCGCCACAAGGCGCGGGCGCCGGCCATGTTGCGGCCGTGGGTCGAGGTGCGGGAGCGGTAGTGCGGCATGGTTTGTCTCTGGCTGTAGCTGTTAGCGTAGGCGGCAAAACGTTAAATAATACGCTGGTTCGGGCCGCGCCCGCCCGCTGGCCGCCCCCGGGCCGCGGCCGCGGCCATCAGGCGGACGCCATGCCACGGGCCGCAAAGGCGCTGGGCGGCTCGCCCACGGCCTTGCGGAACATGGCCGCGAAGGCGCTGGGGCTTTCGTAGCCCAGGTCCAGCGCCACCTCCAGCACGCGCTCGCCGCGCGCCAGCCGCTCCATCGCCGCCAGGAGCCGCGCCTGCTGGCGCCAGCGGCCGAAAGTCATGCCCGTATGCCGCAGGAACAGGCGGTGCACAGTCTTCGGGTCCACCCCCAGCGCGCGCGCCCAATCGGCCGCGCCGTCCTGGCGTTCCGGGTGGCGCACGATGGCCCGGCAGATGCGCGCCAGGCGGGGCTCGGCGGGCTGCGGCAGATGCAGCGGCAGCACCAGCTCCTGGCGCAATTCATCCAGCAGCAGCATCATCAGCCGGCCGTCGCGCGTGTCGGGCGCCCAGTCCAGCGGCACCTCGGGGGCCGCGACCATCAGCTCCCGCAACAGGGGGGAAATCGACAACACGCAGCAGCTGGACGGTAGGTGCGCGGCCGCGCCGGGCTCGACGAACACGGTGCGCATGCGCGGCTCGCCGCTCATGCGCAGGCCGTGCGATACCCAGGCCGGCACCCAGACGCCGCGCGTGGGCGGCACCACCCAGATCCCGGCGTCGGTATCCACCACCATCACGCCGGAGATCGCATAGAGCAATTGGGCGCGGCGGTGGCGGTGCCGGCGGACGCGATGGCCGTCTTCGTAATCCACTGCCAGCCCGGCCACCGGACGCCGCGAGGACTCATAGGGAAACAGGTCCAGCTCTGCGGGCTTGTAGGGCTTGCGGGCAGCAGGCTTGTCCATTTTGCGATGATTGCGATTCAAGTGGCGTGGAATGGTCTGCGCCAGTGTACCCACGTCCTCGGATTCATCCACGCAACGCCAGCAGCGACTCCTGCAGATGCCGCACCCCCCGGCTGAGCGGTTTGTCCCGCCGCAGCACGATGGCCAGGCTGCGCGACAGGCGCGGCGCCAGCGAGCGCACCTCCAGCGCCTGGCGCCGGCCCGCGCCCGACACCGCCAGCCTGGGCAGGATCGCGCAGCCCAGGCCGGCGGCGACGATCTCCTTCATGGCTTCGGTGCTGCCCAGCTCCATCACGGGCTTGGCGGCCAGCCCGGCGTCCTCGAACCAGTCGTCCACCAGGCGGCGGGTGCGCGCGCCCGGTTCGAACAGCACCAGCGGCAGCTGCGCCAGCGCCTGCGGCGTGGCGGCCGCGGGAATGGCGGCAGCATCGCCGGCGGGAAAGATCGCCACGAACTCGTCATCCAGCACCGGCGTGACCTGGAACATGCGTCCCGGCGCGGGCAAGGTGACCAGGCCGATATCGAGCGTGTTGTTCTCCAGCCCGCGCAGCATGTCCGCCGTATTGCCGGTGCTGGCCACGATGTCCAATGCCGGAAAGCGCCGCCGCAGATCCGCCAGGATAGGCGGCAGCAGATAGGTGCAGGCGGTAGCGCCCGTGCCCAGCCGGACCCGGCCGGACACCTGCGACGCATGCGCGGTCATGGCAAGTTCGGCCTGCGCCAGCGCCGCGTCGATGACGCGCACGTGCGACAGCAGCTCCAGCCCTGCCGCTGTCGGCCCGGCGCGGCGGCCGATGCGTTCCACCAGCTTCATGCCGAAGCGCCGCTCCAACTGGCGGATTTGCAGGCTGACGGCGGGCTGCGTCACGCCGCCCCGCTCCGCGGCGGCGGAAAAACTGCCCAGTTCGATCACCTGCGCAAAGGTGCGCAGGTGATCCAGGTTGAGACCGCGCATCGCTCAATCCAAAGTTTTACTTATGCAAATCATAATGGACCAAAGCTTTATTAATAAATAAGCTTGCGCGACACTGGCGGCTTCTATTTTTCTTTCCTGCTCACGGCCCGCCCATGTCGTCCCCCGCTCCCACCGTCCTCATCCGCGACAGCGCGGAAGCCGACCTTCCCGCCATCAAGACCATCTACGCCCACCACGTGCTGCACGGCACGGCCTCGTTCGAGCTGGAGCCGCCGTCCATCCAGGAAATGCGCCAGCGCCGCGGCGCCGTACTGGAAATGGAAATGCCCTATCTGGTGGCCGAGATCAACGGCGAGGTCGTGGGTTACGCCTACGTCACGCCTTACCGCCCGCGCCCGGCCTACCGCCACACGGTCGAAGATTCGGTGTACGTGAAGGCGGGCCGCTCCGGACTGGGCATCGGCGGCAAGCTGCTGGCCGCGCTGATCGAGCGCTGCACCGCCGCCGGCTGGCGCCAGATGCTGGCCGTGGTGGGCGACAGCCGCAACGCCGCGTCGCTCGCGCTGCACGCCAGCCAGGGCTTCCATCCCGCCGGCACCCTGCGTTCGGTGGGGCATAAGCACGGCGAATGGCGCGACACCGTGCTGATGCAGCGCGCGCTGGGCGAAGGCGACGCCACGCCGCCGCAACGGCCGTGATTGCGCCGCGCGCCATCGTCTGCCTGGGGCTGACGCAGCTGGTCGGCTGGGGCGTGACGTACTACCTGATCGGCGCCCTGGGACCCGCCATGGCCGCCGACCTGGGCTGGAACGCCGCCACCGTCTACGGCGGCTTTTCGGCGGCCATCGTGGTGATGGCCCTGGTGTCGCCGCTGGCCGGCATGGCCGTGGACCGCTGGGGCGGACATCGCGTCATGCCGCTGGGCGCGGTACTGGGCGCGCTGGGCTGCGCGGGCCTGTCGATCGCGCACGCCATCCCTTGGTACTTCCTGTCCTGGGCCGTGCTGGGCATCGGCATGCGGCTGAGCCTGTACGACGCGGCTTTCGCCTCGCTGGCGCGCGCGGCCGGACCGTCGGCGCGGCGGCCCATGTCGCAGATCACGTTGTTCGGCGGACTGGCGTCCACGGTGATGTGGCCGGTAGGTCATGCGCTGTCGGGCTGGCTGGGCTGGCGCGGCGCGGCGTTGGCCTATGCCGGTCTGGCGCTGGCCACGGTGCCGCTTTACCTGGCGCTGCCGCGTGAACGCTATGCCGCGGCGCCCGGCAGCAAGGACAAGGCGCCCGCCGGCCTCACCCGCAACGCCGCCGAGCGCCGCCTGGCGGGCGCGCTGTACGCGCTGGTCGCCATGCTGACCAACTTCCTGGCGGCGGGCAACGCGGCCCATCTGATTTCATTGCTGTCGGGCCTGGGCTTGGCCGCGGCCGCCGCGGTCAGCGTCGCGGCCCTGTGGGGCGTCGGCCAGTTCGCGGCCCGTCTGGCCGATGTGGCGTTGGGCTCGCGCCTGCATCCGCTGACCTTGACCCTGGCGGTCGGCGCGATGCTGCCCCTGTGTTTCCTGCTGGCGCTGCTGTCCGGCGGCAACCTCTATGCCACCGCCGCCTACGCGCTGCTTTATGGCGCCTGCAACGGCCTCTTGACCATTACCCGCGGCACCCTGCCGCTGGCGCTCTTCGACTTCCGCAGCTATGGCACGCTGGTAGGTTCCTTGCTGATCCCCAGCTTCCTGCTCACCGCCGCCTCGCCGGTCGCCTATGCCTACATCGTGGACAGCTACGGTGCGCGCGGCGCGATGGCGCTGTCGCTGGGCCTGGCCGCGGCTATCGGTGCGGCGGCGTTCGCGCTGAGGTGGAAGTTCATCGCCAGGACGCGCGCGGCATTAGCCTGAAGCGCCCGCCGCGCGATGGCGGCGGCCGGCGTTTCAGCCTTCGGCGGCGGAAGCCACCACCCATTTTTCCCAACCGATCTTGCGCAGCTTGCAGGCGGGACACTCGCCGCAACCGTAGCCCCAGTCATGGCGCGCGCCGCGCTCGCCCAGGTAGCAGGTGTGGCTTTCCTCGACGATGGTTTCCACCAGCGCGTCGCCGCCCAGCTGATGCGCCAGCGCCCAGGTCTCGGACTTGTCGATCCACATCAGCGGCGTCTCGATCGTGATCCGCGAGCCCAGTCCCAGGCCCAGCGCCACCTGCTGCGCCTTGATGGTGTCGTCGCGGCAGTCGGGATAGCCGGAGAAATCGGTTTCGCACATGCCGCCCACCAGCACGTCCAGCTGGCGCCGGTAGCCCAGCGCGGCGGCCAGCGTCAGGAACAGCAGGTTGCGCCCAGGCACGAACGTGTTGGGCAGGCCGTTGGCCTGCATCTCGATGGCGCGGTCGCTGGTCATGGCGGTGTCGCCCACCTGGCCCAGCACCTTCAGGTCCAGCAGGTGGTCCTCGCCCAGGCGCGGCGCCCAGTCAGGGAAGTTGCTGCGGATCTCGCGCAGCACGTTCAGCCGCGCTGTCAGTTCGATGTGATGGCGCTGCCCGTAATCGAACGCCACGGTTTCCACATGGGCATAGCGGTCCAGCGCCCAGGCCAGGCAGGTAGTGGAATCCTGGCCGCCCGAAAACAGCACGAGCGCGCGACGTTGATGATTTTGCATAAATGGGGGCTTCTGGAAAGACGAAGGGACTGAAGGCTTGTACGCACAGGTGACGGCCTGCCTTTAGTGTAAACATGCTGCTGGCGGACTTTAAACCGACGCCGGCGGCTGGCGTAAAAAGTCTGCGTAAAATCTTCCTGGTTCTTTTTCCCGGTTTACCTGCAACGCCTCTTCTTTCCCACCCCTTCCCCCTCTCTCAGCAGCCTCGACGGATCCCCGCCAGATGAATGCCATGCGCCCGCAGTCCGATTCAGCAGAACCCTTGCGTCACGATATCCGGCTATTAGGCCGATTACTGGGCACCGTCATCGAGGAATGTGAGGGCAAACGCGTCTTCGACACCATCGAAACCCTGCGCCGCACGGCCGTGAAGTTCCGCCGCGAAGGCAACGACGCCGACGGCAAATTGCTGGAGCAACGCGTCAAGCGCCTGCAAGGCAGCGACCCCAACTCGGTGGCGCGCGCCTTCAGCTACTTCCTGCACCTTTCCAATATCGCCGAAGACCGCGACCAGAACCGCCGCCAGCGCGCCCGCGCCATCGCCAGCGGCGCGCCCGAGCGCGGCAGCCTGCGCGACGCCGTGCAGACCCTGGGCCGCCAGGGCGTGGGCGTGGCCCGCATCCGCCGCCTGTTGGCCGAAGCCTGCGTGATGCCGGTGCTGACCGCGCACCCCACCGAAGTGCAGCGCAAGAGCACGCTGGACGTGCACCGCGAGATCGCCAGCGCGCTGACGCAGCGCGAAGGCACGCTGACGCCGGAAGAGCTGGCCGACCTGGACGCCTCCCTGCTCGGCCGTGTCGCCACGCTGTGGCAGACCCGCATGCTGCGCTACACGCGCCTCACGGTGGCCGACGAAATCGAGAACGCGCTGTCGTACTACCGCAGCACCTTCCTGCAAGTCATTCCCCGCGTGTACGGCGACCTGTCCAAGCTGCTGAGCCGCGAATCCGCGAAGCCCTTCGCCGCTCCGCCCGCGCCGCTGGAGCCCTTCCTGCGCATGGGCAGCTGGATCGGCGGCGACCGCGACGGCAACCCCAATGTGGATGCCAGCACCCTGGAACGCGCGCTGCTGCGCCAGGCCACCGTGCTGTTCGAGCACTATCTGCAAGAGGTCCACGCGCTGGGCGCGGAGCTGTCCGTCACCACCTTGCTGATCGGCGTGGATGCCGAACTGCTGGCGCTGGCCGACGCCAGCGGCGACGATTCGCCGCACCGCCGCGATGAGCCCTACCGCCGCGCGCTGGTCGGCGTGTACGCCCGCCTGGCCGCCACCGCGCAACGCCTGACGGGCCAGGACCTGGCCCGCCGCAGCACCGTCGCAGCAAGCGCCTACGAAGGTCCGGAAGAACTGTCCGCCGACTTGGCCGTGATCGCCGCGTCGCTGGCCGCCCACCATGGCTCGCCCATCGCCAAGCTGCGTCTGGCCGGCCTGCAGCAGGCCGTGGAAGTGTTCGGCTTCCATCTGGCTACGGTGGACCTGCGCCAGAGTTCCGACGTGCACGAGCGCGCGCTGGCCGAGCTGTTCGCCCTCGCCGGCACGCAGCGCGACGGCAAGCCGCTGGACTACCTGGCGCTTACCGAAGAAGAACGCGTCGAACTGCTGCGCGCCGAACTGGCGCAGGCGCGTCCACTGGCTTCGCCCTGGATCGCCTATAGCGAAGACACCACGCGCGAACTGGCCGTGCTGCGCGCCGCCGCCGCCGGCCGCGCGCGCTACGGCAAGCAGGCCGTGCGCCAGACCATCGTGTCGCACACCGAAACCCTGAGCGACCTGCTGGAAGTGATGGTGCTGCAGAAGGAAGCCGGTCTCATCGCCCCCGCCGGCCAGGAGATCCAGCCCGAAGACGGCCTGATGGTGGTGCCGCTGTTCGAGACCATTCCCGACTTGCAGCGCGGCGCCGAGATCATGGCCGCCTGGCTGGACCTGCCCGAAGTCCGCCAGCGCGTGAAGCTGGCGCAGAACGGCGCGCAGGAGGTCATGCTGGGCTATTCAGACAGCAACAAGGACGGCGGCTTCCTCACGTCCAACTGGTCGCTCTACCAGGCCGAACGCGCGCTGGTCGACGTGTTCTCGGCCCGCAACGTGCGCCTGCGCCTGTTCCACGGCCGCGGCGGCTCGGTCGGACGCGGCGGCGGCTCCAGCTTCGACGCCATCCTGGCGCAGCCCCCGGGCACCGTGGCCGGCCAGATCCGCCTGACCGAACAGGGCGAAGTCATCCAGAGCAAGTACAAGGACGCCGAGGTCGGCCGCTGGCACCTGGAACTGCTGGTCGCCGCCACGCTGGAATCCAGCCTGGCGCCGCGCGCCGAAGCCACCAGCGCCGAAGACGCGCACATGGCCCAGCACGGCCCCGCCATGTCCTTCATGTCCGAAACCGCGCAGCGCACCTACCGCGGCCTGGTCTACGACACCCCGCGCTTCGCCGACTACTTCTTCGCCGCCACGCCCATCAGCGAAATCGCCGGCCTGAATATCGGCTCGCGTCCCGCCTCGCGCAAGAAGGGCCAGCGCATCGAAGACCTGCGCGCCATTCCCTGGGGCTTCTCCTGGGCGCAATGCCGCCTGATGCTGACCGGCTGGTACGGCATGGGCTCGGCCATCGAGGCCTATCTGGAAACCGGCGCCCCCGACGCGCCCCGCTCGCGCCGCGGCCGCCTGGCCCAGTTGCGCGAAATGGCGCGCGACTGGCCCGCCTTCCGCACGCTGCTGTCCAACATGGAAATGGTGCTGGCCAAGTCCGACCTGGCGATCGCCGCGCGCTACGCGCAGCTGGTGCCGCAGCGCGGCGTGCGCGAGCGCATCTTCGGCGCCATCAGCGCCGAGCACGGCCGCACGCTGGCCATGCTCAAACTGCTGACCCAGCGCGAACTGCTAGCCGACAATCCCACGCTGCAGGCTTCGCTGCGCGAGCGCTTCGCCTACATCGATCCGCTCAATTACCTGCAGATCGACCTGATCCGCCGCCACCGCGCGGCGCAGAAGCATCCCGAGGCCGAAATGGACAAGCGTGTGCAGCGCGCCATCCACCTGACCATCAACGGGATTGCGGCGGGGCTGCGCAACTCGGGCTAGCGCATTGCTGGCGAAATGGTGCGCGGTATAGAATGAGTCCGATTCTCATCTTTTACCCGCGCCATTTTTACCGCCTTCGCGCGTTGCAGGGGCCCGCATGTCGACCAACCAATCCGCAGCGCAGCAGGGCATCGAAGGCCTGTATGCCGATCATCACAGCTGGCTGAGAAGCTGGCTGCGTCGAAGGCTGGGCAATGCGTTCGACGCGGCGGATCTGGCGCACGACACCTATCTGCGCATCCTGCACACTGGCCGGCTGCCCGAACCGCACCAGTCGCGCCAGCATCTGGTGCAGGTCGCCCGCGGCCTGGTGATCGACCTCTACCGCCGCCGCCAGATCGAGGCCGCCTATCTCGAAGCCCTCGCCGGTCTGCCGCAGGCGCATGCGCCGTCGGAAGAAGCCCGCGCCATGGCGGTACAAGCCCTGGTCGAGATCGACGCCGTGCTGCAGAGCCTGCCAGCCAAGGCACGCGAGGCGCTGCTGCTGCGCAAACTGGACGGTTTGAGCTACCGCGACATCGCGTCGCGGCTGGCCGTGTCGGTGTCGTCGGTGGAGAAATACGTGGCTTCCGCGCTGCTGGCCTGCTACCAGGCCCTGCACGCGACCCCTGGCGGCTGACCGGGCATGTCCGCCACGCCCGGCATTCCGTCAAATCCCCAGGGCTTGAATAGGGCCATCGACCCCGCCATCGTGCAGCGGGCAGCCGAATGGATGGCGCGCTTGTGGTCGGAAGACGTCAACCCCACCGACCAGTCCGACTGCGCCCGCTGGCGCGCGCAACATGCCGACCATGAACTGGCCTGGCAACGGCTGCTGGAATTCGAGGACAAGCTCGGCAGCGTATCGCCGCAGGCCGCCAGCCACGCTCTGCGCAAACGCCCGGCTGGCGTCTCGCGGCGCCGCGCGATCAGCCTGCTGGGGCTGGGCGCAACCATCGTGGGCGTGGGCTACGTCCTGCGCGGCACCGACTCCTGGCAAACCGCAACGGCCGACTACCGCAGCGGCACTGGCGAAATCCGGACCATCACCCTGCCGGATGGGTCCAGCGTGACGCTGTCCACCGCGACCGCCATCGACCTCAGGTTCACCGCGGACGAACGCGTGGTGGTGCTGCACGCCGGAGAAATCCTGGTAGCAACCGCGCCAGATCTGGCAGCCATGGCCCGGCCGTTCCGGGTGCGCAGCCGCCATGGCTCCATCCAGGCCCTGGGCACCCGATTCTCGGTCAGGGACGATACCGAAACCTCCCGCGTGGCCGTGTTCGAAGGCGCCGTGGAAATCCGTCCCCTCGGCGCACCGGAACAGGCAGTCCTGCTTCAAGCCGGCCAGGGTTCGCGCTTTTCATCAGGCGGGGCCGCGGCACCTAGTCCTGCGCAGGAAAGCGCGGCGGCCTGGAGCCGCGGGGTATTGGTGGCCGATGCCATGCGCCTGGACGAATTCCTGGCAGAACTGGCCCGCTACCGGCCAGGCCTGCTGCGCTGCGATCCCGAGGTTGCGGGCCTGCTGGTGAGCGGCGTCTTTTCCGTACGCAACACGGACCGGGCGCTGGACAACCTCACGCGGGCTCTGCCGGTGGCGGTGAGCTACCGGACGCGCTACTGGGTGACAGTGCAGGCAGCGCAATGACAGCCAATCGGCTGTCGCCGTTACAAACTTTTCGAGGCGGCAATTGCGGATTCGGCGTTCTTGCTCGGGATATAGGGTGACCCCCTTTCATCTCCAGCACGAACCGCAAGGCATCACCCAATGTCCCGTCACCCGCAGCCCAGGTCCCATTCCCACGCGCCAGCCACGCCAGCGCTCCGCCCCGCGATTCCCCGCCTGATGCGCCTGGCGCTGTTTCTCAGCGTGGCGTTCTGCGTCATCCCTGGCGCGACCGCCACCGCGCAGGCGCAGAGCGTCGAGACCAGGCGCAGCTACGACATCGCCGGCGGCCCGCTGAGCCAGGTGCTCAATGCCTACGCCAGCGCGGCCGGCGTAGAACTGAGCATGGACGCCGCGCTGCTGCATGGAAAGCGCAGCAACGGCCTGTCAGGCAGCTATTCGGTGCGCGAAGGCTTCGGTGAATTGCTGCGCGGCCAAGGCCTGCAAGCCCTGCCGGAAAGCAACGGCAGCTACACGCTGCGCCCCGCGCCGGCGTCGCACCACGACGCCACCACGCTCGAAGCCGTGACCGTCACCGCGCAGGCCGCGGAGACCGCCACCGGCCCCCTGCATGGCTACGCGGCCCGGCTCAGCGCGACCGGCACCCGCACCGACACGCCCATCATCGAAACGCCGCAATCGATCTCGGTCGTGGGCGCGGAGGAAATCGACACCCTGAAATCCCAGAGCATTCAAGATGCGCTGGGCTACGTGGCGGGCGTCAGCCGCGCTGAAGGCATGGACCGCACGTCTGACAGCCTGTTCCTGCGGGGCTTCCGCAGCAACCTGGGCAACTACTACCGCGACGGCATGCTGTACACCGTGAACATCTACAACGGGCGGCAGGAGGTGTATGGGCTGGAGCGCATCGAGTTCCTCAAGGGCGCATCCTCCGTCCTCTACGGCTCCGCGTCGCCCGGCGGCATCATCAATACGGTCAGCAAACGCCCCACCGTGGAGCCGCTGCGCGAACTGAACGTTGAAGCGGGCAACTACAGCCGCAAGCAGATCTCCGGCGATTTCGGCGGCGCGCTCGATGAAGATGGCAAGTGGTCGTACCGATTGACCGCCTTGCTGCGCGAGAGCGATACGTTCATCGACCATGTGCCTGACGATCGGACCTACATCGCGCCTGCCATCACGTGGCAGCCCAGCGCCGCCACCTCGCTGACCCTGCTTGCGGAATACCAGAAGGACCACACCGTCTACGTTTATGGCCTGCCGGCGCAAGGCACGGTGCTCCCCAACGTCAACGGCCGGATCCCACGCAATCGTTTTACCGGCGAGCCTGGTTTCGACAAGTTCAACATGGAACGCTATTCGATCGGCTATCTGTTCGAACACGCGTTCAACAGCCAGCTTAAGCTGCGCAACAGTGCGCGCTATTTCCATGCGGACAGCACCTATCACTCCACCGACATCTGGCAGCTCGCGCCCGACCAGCGCTGGACCGCCGATCGCGGCGCCATGCCACGCTGGGATCGCTCCTCCGCCCTGATCTCCGATACGTCCCTGCAGTACGAGGTGGGCAGCGGCATGGTGCGCCACACGCTGTTGGCGGGCATCGATTACTCGCTGCCCAAACACGAAACCGAACGCTATATCCGCAGCAACAACAACATCGACCTCTACGATCCTGTGTATGGCATGCCGCTAGGCCCCGTCGCGCCGTTCCCCGGGTCCTCCTCCGTCACCGACATGAAGCGCCTGGGCATCTATCTTCAGGACCAGATCAAGATCGCCGACAAATGGGTCGTCCTGCTGGGCGGACGACAGGATTGGGTCACGGTCGACGAGCGCAACTTCTTCACCGACGAAAAATATGCGGACGGCGAAAAGAGCAAGGCCTTCACCGGCCGCGCCGGCCTGGTCTACCTGGCCGACAACGGGCTGGCGCCGTTCCTCAGCTATAGCGAGTCATTCGAGCCCACCAGCGGCCAGGACCGCCAGGGCAGCCGCTTCCAGCCCACCACCGGCCAGCAGTACGAAGCCGGTCTGCGCTACCAGCCCGCCGGCTCGGACACCATGCTGTCGGCGGCGGTCTACCAACTGACCCGCAAGAACATGACCGTGACCGACCCCTTGGACACGTCCTATCAGATACAGGCCGGCGAGGCGCGGACCCGCGGCCTGGAACTGGAGGCGCGCACCCGCATCGGCCGCAATGCCAACCTGATCGCCGCCTACGCCTACACCGACGCGCGCACGCTCAAGGCCAGCCCCCTGCAACCCGACGAGGAAGGCAAGCGCCTGAGCTCGGTCCCCTACAACCAGTTCTCGCTATGGGGCGACTATGGTTTCGGCGACTTCGGCCTGCCTGGCTTGAGAATCGGCGCTGGCCTGCGCTATGTGGGCAGCACCCGCGGCATGGCGCACGGCATGCCGGTGGAGGTGCCATCCTTCACCTTGTTCGACGCCATGATCAGCTACGCGACGGGGCCATGGAAGTTCGCGCTGAACGCGTCCAACCTGACCGACAAGACCTATATCGGCAGTTGCACCTACGGCTGCTTCTACGGCGAACCGCGCCGGGTGATCGGCACCGCCACCTACCGCTGGTGAAGTCAGGCCGGCCCGCGCTCGCGCCAGAGCGCGGGCCGGCGTCCCCTGCCTGCGAACCGTCCACCAGTCGGACACCAAAAATTCCCCATTTGTCCGCCCCCCGCGACTTTTAGTACTATCTCTTTCAGAAATTCTATATACGCACAAATGTTCGCATATAGAACAAAACGATTTTTCTGGCCAGGCGCACAGGAAGGCACCCCGGAAGAGACAGAAAGCACCCTGGTTCCGCCCGTGCCCGCCCGCAAGCCCGGCGTGTCAGCATCGAGCGAACCATCATGGATACTCCCCTCAAGAATCTCGCCATCGTCGGCGCAGGCGCCATGGGCAGCGGCATCGCCGCGCTGTTCGCCTCGAAGGGCTTGAACGTCGTCCTGATCGACCCGATGGAAGGCGCGCTGGACCGCGCGCTGCAGACCATAGACCGCCAGCTGAATGTGTACGCCCCGGGCAACGTCCAGGAAGCGATGCAGCGCATTCAAGTCGCGCCCGGGCTGGAAGCAGCCTGCAACAGCGACCTGGTGATCGAGGCCGTGCCAGAAAACCTGGAACTCAAGCGCGGCATCTTTGCCAAGCTCGATTCCCTGTGCCCCGCGCACACCCTCTTCGCCACCAACACTTCCGGCCTGTCCATCAACGCCATCGCCAGCGCGGTGGTGCGCCGCGACCGTTTCGTCGGCACCCATTTCTTCACGCCCGCGGACGTGATTCCGCTGGTGGAAGTGGTGCGCAACGACGGTACGTCTGAAGACACCGTCGCCCGGGTGATGGCCACGCTGCGCTACGCGGGCAAGCGTCCGGTGCTGGTGCGCCAGGACATCCCCGGCTTCATCGCCAACCGCATCCAGCACGCCCTGGCCCGCGAAGCCATCTCGCTGCTGGAGAAAGGCGTGGCCAGCGCCGAGGACATCGACGAAGTGGTCAAGTGGAGCCTGGGCATCCGCCTGGCCCTGTCAGGACCGCTGGAACAACGCGACATGAACGGCATCGACGTGCACTACGCGATCGCCAGCTATCTCTACAAAGACCTCGAAAACCGTACCGAACCCTCCGAACTCCTGAAGAGCAAGGTCGAAAGCGGTCAGATCGGCGCCAAGAGCGGCCAGGGCTTCTATACCTGGAGCCCCGAACGCCGCGAGCGCGTGCTGCGCGAGAAAAGCGCCGCGCTGGGCGAACTGGCTGAGTGGCTCAACGGCAAGGCCAGCGGCTCCTGACGGGCGAGCAAGCAAAGCATTCACACCATAAGGCGCGGGGCATCCCGCCACCAGCGCCAGCGGGCCACAAGCCCAACCACACAAAGAAAGCAATCGTCCCACCCGCCCCCGCCGACACCCGGCGCCGGGCGGCGCAAGACGCAAGAAAACCAGCCTGACCGGAGTTTGTAGGAAGCATCATGAATAAACTGGCTTCATTCTTTACGGAGCTGATGCGCAAGTATCTGCCCGACCCCTTCGTCTTCGCGATCGCGCTGACCCTGCTTACCGTGCTGCTGGCCATGGGCGTCGAGGGCAAGGGCATCGGCGACATCACGCGCGCCTGGGGCAACGGCTTCTGGAGCCTGCTGGCCTTCACGACCCAGATGGCCGTGATCCTGGCGATGGGCTACGTGCTGGCTACCGCGCCGCTCACCGACCGCATGCTCAACCGCATCGTCAGCCACGTGCACAAGCCGCACACCGCCATCATCGTGGCAACGCTGGTCGGCGGCATCGGCAGCTACCTGAACTGGGGCTTCGGCCTGGTCATCGGCGGCATCGTCGCCAAGAAGCTGGCCTTGAAGGTCAAGGGCGTGCACTACCCCCTGATCATCGCCGCGGCCTACAGCGGCTTCACCATGTACGGCCTGGGCCTGTCGGCCAGCATCCCCGTGCTGGTCGCCACCCCCAACCACCCCACCGCCAAGCAGATGGGCACCATCCCGCTGTCGGAGACCATTTTCTCGGTGCCGATGCTGATCACCAGCCTGGTCATCATCGTGACGCTGCCGCTGCTCAACGCCTGGCTGCACCCCAAGAAGGGCGAGAAGATCGTTGAAGTGGACCCGGCCATCGACCGCGACGCCAATACGTCCAACGCTGCCGAAGACATGCTGGAAAAAGGCACCATCGCCTCCAAGCTGAACAACAGCCGCATCCTGAGCCTGCTGATCGGCGCGCTGGGCATCGCCTACGTGACCTTCCACTTCATGGACGGCGGCTCGCTGGACCTGAACCTGATCAACTTCATCATCCTGTTCCTGGGCATCATCCTGCTGGGCACGCCGGCCGCCTACGTGGCCAAGCTGACCGAAGGCATCAAGACGATCTCCGGCATCATCCTGCAATACCCCTTCTACGCCGGCATCATGGCCATCATGGCAGCCTCTGGCCTGGTCACCACGATCTCGCAAGTGTTCGTCGACGTGGCCACGCCCGAGTCGCTGCCGTTCTGGGGCCTGATCAGCTCGTTCGTCATCAACTTCTTCGCGCCGTCGGCCGGTGGCCACTGGGTCATCCAGGGTCCGTTCATGATCGACGCCGCCAAGGAAATCGGCAGCGCGCTCAACCAGACCACCATGGCCGTCATGCTGGGCAATGCCTGGAACGACCTGGTGCAGCCCTTCTGGATCCTGCCCGCGTTGGCGCTGTCCAAGCTCAAGCTGCGCGACGTGATGGGCTATACCGTCATCATGATGCTGTGGGTCGGCGTGATCCACATCACCGCCGTCCTCCTGTGGGGTTATCTGACGCATTAAGCCCCCCCGTACGCGCTTGCGCGCGCCCCCCAGGGGGCGACACCTGCAGACCGGCAAGCCGGATCTGGCGGTGTCCCCGCCAGGGGAGGGACGGACGAATAAGTACCGCCGGCGTTTTTGCAAGCGTTGGAATTTGGAATAGGGAACCGATATGAGCAAACCTACTGCGTATCTCGTGACCGGCGGCAGCGCCGGGATCGGGGCGGCGATCATCCGCATGCTGCTGGATGCGGGACACAAGGTCGTCAACATCGACTACAAGCTGCCCGAGAATCCGCCCGCGGGACTGGTGTCGTATCAGGCCGACCTGACCGACGAAGCGCGCACCAAGGAGGTCGCCCGCGAGGTGACCGCGGCCTACAACATCGTGGGCCTGGTCAACAACGCCGGCGCGACCCGCCCCGGCACGGCCGACACGGCCACGCTGGCGGATCTGGACTACGTGGTCAACCTGCATCTGCGCACCGCCCTGATCCTGGTGCAAGCGGCGCTGCCCGCCATGCGCGAAGCCGGCTTCGGCCGCATCGTGAACATGTCGTCGCGGGCCGCGCTGGGCAAGCCTGACCGCGTGGTCTATTCGGCCACCAAGGCCGGCCTGGTGGGCCTGACCCGCACGCTGGCCATGGAGCTGGGCGGCGACGGCATCACCGTCAACGCCATCGGTCCCGGCCCCATCGCCACCGACCTGTTCACCAAGAGCAACCCGGCAGGCGCGCCGCAGACCGAACGCATCATCAACAGCATCGTGGTCAAGCGCCTGGGCACGCCCGAAGACGTGGCGCGCGCCGCGATGTTCTTCCTGTCGCCGGACAACGGCTTCGTCACCGGCCAGATGCTGTACGTCTGCGGCGGCACGACGCTGGGCGTCGCACCCATCTGAGGCCCGCCATGCGCCTGTCCGCCGCCCTCCTCCATCCCCTGCGCCGCCTAGCGGCGCAGCAGGGCGTGGTTGATCTGGTCGGCCGCACGGCGCAAGGGCGGCAGGAACGCCGCCAGCATTTCCTCACGCGTAAAGCGGTTGGCATGGCCGCTGACGTTCATCGCGGCGATCACGCGGCCGCTGCGGTCCATGATGGGCACGGCAACCGACTGCAGCCCCGGCTCCAGCTCCTGCGCGACGCAGGCGTAGCCGTCGGCGCGCACGCCAGCCAGCACCCGCTTCAACTCCGCGATGTCGGTGATGGTGTGCGGGGTGTAGGACTGGATCTGGCTCAGCGCCAGCACCCGGTCCAGCTCCGGCTCCGTCAGGCCCGCCAGCAGCACGCGGCCCATCGACGTCACCCAGGCCGGCAGGCGGCTGCCCACGGCCAGGTTGATGGTCATGACCTTGTGCGTGGACAGGCGCAGGATGTAGACGATGTCCGCGCCTTCCAGTACCGACACGGAACACGACTCCCGCGTCTGCTCGGCCACTTCTTCCATGTACGGCAACGCCAGGTTCCACAGCGGCGTGCCGGACAGGTAGGCGTAGCCCAGCTCCAGGATGCGCGGGGTCAGCGAAAACTTGCGGTCGTCGACGGTGACATAGCCCAGGTGCTCCAGCGTCAGCAGGATGCGGCGCGCGCCGGCGCGGGTCAGCCCGGTCACCGCCGCAACCTCGGACAAGGTCATCTGCGAACGGTCGGGGCCGAAGGCCCGGATCACGGACAAGCCGCGCGCGAAGGACTGCACGTAGCTGTCGCTGGGTTGCTGGGTATCTTGCTCGGCCATCCGTCTACCGCAAAAAGAGTAAATGGGGATGACGCCGCGCCGGCTCGCCTTGACGCTCGGCACGTCCCCATGAAACGATGTTCTTCAGAAGAACGAAAGTTCTAATTAAGAACAAATTATGACACGCCACCTATGAGCAAACATCATGATTTCTAAGCTTGTTGCAAGCGCGGCGGCCGCCCTGGCGGACGTACCCGACGGCGCCACCGTCATGATCGGCGGCTTCGGCACCGCCGGCCAGCCCATGGAACTGATCGACGCCCTGCTGGAGCAGGGCGCGAAGGACCTGGTCATCATCAACAACAACGCCGGCAACGGCACCACCGGCCTGGCCGCCCTGCTGGGCGCGAACCGCGTGCGCAAGATCATCTGCTCGTTCCCGCGCCAGGTGGATTCGCAGATCTTCGACGGCCTGTACCGCAGCGGCAAGATCGAGCTGGAACTGGTGCCGCAGGGCAACCTGGCCGAGCGCATCCGCGCCGCCGGCGCCGGCATCGGCGCATTCTTCACGCCCACCGGCTACGGCACCCCGCTGGCCGACGGCAAGGAAATCCGCGAGATCAACGGCCGCCAGTATGTGCTGGAGTATCCGCTGCACGCCGACTACGCGCTCATCAAGGCCGAACGCGGCGACCGCTGGGGCAACCTGGTCTACCGCAAGACCGCCCGCAACTTCGGCCCCATCATGGCCAGCGCGGCGCGCGTGGCCGTGGCGCAGGTGCGCGAAGTGGTTGAACTGGGCGAGCTGGACCCCGAAACCGTCGTGACCCCCGGCATCTTCGTGAAACGCGTCGTGCAGATCGCAGCCACCCCGGCCGCCAAGGAGCAGCAATGAGCACCAAACTGACCCGCGACCAGATCGCCGCCCGCGTGGCGCAGGACATTCCTGAAGGCGCCTACGTGAACCTGGGCATCGGCCTGCCCACGCTCGTCGCCAACCATCTGCCGGCGGACCGCGAAGTCATCCTGCACACCGAAAACGGCATGCTGGGCATGGGCCCCGCCCCCGCCAAGGGCGAGGAAGACTACGACCTGATCAACGCCGGCAAGCAGCCCGTGACCGAACTTCCGGGCTGCTCGTTCTTCCATCACGCCGACTCGTTCGCGATGATGCGCGGCGGCCACCTGGACATCTGCGTGCTGGGCGCCTTCCAGGTGTCGCAGCACGGCGACCTGGCCAACTGGCATACGGGTGCGCCCGACGCGATTCCCGCCGTGGGCGGCGCGATGGACCTGGCGATCGGCGCCAAGGACGTCTTCGTGATGATGGAACTGCAAACCCGCGAAGGCCAAAGCAAGCTGGTCGAGGCCTGCACCTATCCGCTGACCGGCGTGCGCTGCGTGTCGCGCGTGTACACCGACGTGGCGGTATTCGACATCCGCGCCGACGGCGTGACCGTCATCGACATGTTCGGCGACACCACCGCCGACGAGCTGCTGCGCCTGACCGGCCTGCCGCTGAAGTTTTCCCGCTGAGTTTTCATGATCCCGCGCTCCGGCTCCGCCGGAGCGGCATTCCTGGAGAGAGTCATCATGTTGTTCATGGTTCAAATGCAAGTCAATCTTCCCGTCGACATGCCCGCCGAGCGCGCCGACAAACTGAAGGCCGACGAAAAGGCCCTGGCGCAGCAGCTGCAACGCGACGGCAAATGGAAGAACCTGTGGCGCGTGGCCGGCCGCTACGCCAACGTCAGCATCTTCGACGTCGAAAGCAACGACGAACTGCACACGCTACTGTCCTCGCTGCCGCTGTTCCCGTACATGGACATCAACGTCACGGCGCTGGCGCGCCACCCCTCGGCAATCTGACCAGGAGCGGCTGATGCCCTACATCATCGAAACCTTCGACAAGCCCGGCCACCAGGAAGTGCGCCAGCAGCATCGCGCCGCGCACCTGGAATACCTGGACGCCAACAAGCAGCTGCTGCTGGCCTGCGGCGCCAAGCTGCAGGACGACGGCAAGGACGCCGGCGGCGGCCTATATATCGTGGCCCTGGAAACGCGCGAAGCCGCGCAGCAGTTCATCGACGCCGACCCGTTCTCCCAGGCCGACCTGTTCGAGCGCGTGACCATCACGCGCTGGCGCAAGGCCTACGTCGACGGCGTCTGCCATCTGTAATCGCAAGGAATAAACCCACATGTCTTACGCCGATCTCAGCCAGGCACGGCTGTACTACGTCATCGATGGCCCCGCCGACGCGCCGGTGCTCGTGCTCTCCAACTCGCTGGGCACCTGCTCCGACATGTGGGCCCGCCAGATTCCCGAACTCAGCAAGCACTTCCGCGTGCTGCGCTACGACACCCGCGGCCACGGCAAGTCGTCGATCCCCGAAGGCGAATACAGCTTCGAACAACTGGGCAACGACGTCGCCGAGCTGCTGGCGCACCTGAACATCAAGCGCGCGCACTTCTGCGGCCTGTCGATGGGCGGCCCCACCGGCCTGTGGCTGGCGCTCGCGCGTCCCGAACTGCTGGACAAGCTGATCCTGTGCAACACCGCCGCGCGCATCGGCTCGGCCGAAGGCTGGAGCGCCCGCATCGCCGCGGTCGCCGAGCAGACCCTGGAAAAGATGGCGCCCACGCTGGTCGAACGCTGGCTCACCGACAGCTACCGCGCGGCCGAGCCGGGCCTGACCCAGGTGCTGATCGACATGCTGCGCCGCACGCCGGACGCCGGCTACTCGGGCAACTGCGCCGCGCTGCGCGACGCCGACTTCCGCGAACAGGTGGCCTCGATCAAGGCGCCCACGCTGGTCATCAGCAGCACGCACGACCTGGCCGCCACCCCGGCCCAGGGCCGCGAACTGGCCGCAGCCATTCGCGGCGCGCGTTACTTCGAAATGAACACCTCCCATATCTCGAACTGGGAACAACCGGAAGTCTTCACCCGCACGGTCGTCGACTTCCTGAAGGGGTAAGCGGCATGCAGCGCTGGAAAAACCGGCCCGAAGGCTCCAACTGGGGCGACTTCGGACCCGACGACCAACTCGGCCGCCTGAACCTCATCACCGAAGAACAGGTCTTGAAGGGCGCACGCGAGATCCGCGCCGGCAAGACCTTCTGCCTGTCGCTGCCGCTGGACCTGCCCGGCGGCAACGTGCTCAACCCGCGGCGCCATCCGCCGCAGTTGAGCCCCACGCGCCTGGCGGACACGCCGTACTTGAACTTCCCGCTGCGCAACGTCAACCCGGACGCGGTGGACGTGCTGAGCGATGACCAGGTGCTGCTGTCGATGCAGTATTCGACGCAATGGGACGCGCTGGCCCACGTGGGCGCCCTGTTCGACGCCGACGGCGACGGCAAGCCCGAACTGCGCTACTACAACGGCTACCAAGCCGGCGTGGACGTCATCGGTCCGGCCGATGGCGACCATACCGGCTGCGGCTGCAACAGCGGCGGCCCGTCGGCGGCGCTGAAGCTGGGCGTGGAAAACCTGGCGCAGAAAGGCATGCAGGGCCGCGGCGTGCTGGTGGACCTGTTGCGCCACTACGGCCCCGGCCGCACGCTGATCGGCCACGCCGAACTGATGCATGTGCTGGCGACGGACGGCATCAGCGTCGAAGCCGGCGACATGCTGGTGCTGCGCACCGGCTACGCCGAAGCGGTGGTCGCCATGAACGGCAAGCCCGACGCCGAAACGCTGCACACCTACGGCGCCGCGCTGGACGGCACCGACCAGGCGCTGCTGCAATGGATCACGGACAGCGGCATCGCCGCCATCTGCGCCGACAACTACGCCGTGGAAGCCTACCCCGCGCGCGAGCAGACCGGCCCGCGCGCCATGCTGCCGCTGCATCACCATTGCCTGTTCAAGCTGGGATTGCCGCTGGCGGAACTCTGGTACCTGAAGGACCTGGCGGACTGGCTGCACGCCAACGGCCGCCACCACTTCATGCTGACCGCTCCGCCCCTGCGCCTGCCGCATGCCATTGGATCGCCGGTCACGCCGATCGCAACGGTGTAGTCGTCCGCGACCAAGCGCCATCGCGCAAATGAAAAGAGCTCCAGACTGGAGCTCTTTTTCATGCAGCAACCGCTACTTCATGCCTTCCCAATGCGGTCCGGGCACGATGATATCGAACAGTTCCAACACCCGCGCCACGGTGTGGTCCACCATCTCTTCGATGGAGGCGGGCCGGTGATAGAACGCGGGCAGCGGCGGAAACACGATGCCGCCCATTTCGGTGACGGCCGTCATGTTGCGCAGATGCGCCAGATTGAACGGCGTCTCGCGCACCATCATCACCAGGCGCCGGCGTTCCTTGAGGGTGACGTCGGCGGCGCGAGTAATCAGGTTATCCGACAGGCCATGGGCCACCGCCGCCAGCGTGCGCATGGAGCACGGCACGATCACCATGCCGGCCGTCTGGAACGCGCCGCTGGCCAGCGTGGCGCCCACGTCGCGCACGCTGTGCACGTGGTCGGCCAGGGCATAGACATCGTGGCGGCTGACGTCCAGCTCGTGCTTGATGTTCAGCACGCCCGAGGCCGACACCACCAGATGCGTTTCGACATCGTCCACGCCGCGCAATGCCTGCAGCATGCGCACGGCGTACAGGGAGCCCGTGGCGCCCGTGATGCCGATGACCAATCGCCGCATGGGCTGATCAGGCCGTTGCGCCGGACTGGTCCAGCAGCGTCTTCAGTTCGCCGGACTCGTTCATCTCGTTCATGATGTCCGAGCCGCCGATGAATTCACCGGCCACGTACAGCTGCGGAATCGTGGGCCAGTTGGAGAATTCCTTGATGCCCTGGCGGACTTCGTCGTCCTCCAGCACATTGACGGTGACCAGCTTCTTCACGCCACAGCCCTTCAGGATCTGAATGGCCTTGCCGGAAAAGCCGCATTGCGGGAACTGGGCGGTGCCCTTCATGAACAGCACGACGGGGTGCTGGGTCACGGTTTCGCGGATGAATTCTTGAACGTCGCTCATGGTGGTCTCTTGGACAGGCATAACGGAATACGCCAATTATAGGTACAGCAGGAAAATCCGCCCGGATACCCCGGGCGTCCCGCCGGGAATGCGGTCAGGCGGACTGGCGCCCCCCGGAAATACGCTCGATGCCGGCCAGGTCCTGGCGGCTGTGCACGTCCTGGAATCCAGCCGCGGCCAGCAGGTCCCGCACGGCCTGCGCCTGGTCCCAACCGTGCTCCAGCCACAGGGAGCCGCCCCGTTTCAGGTGGCGGCCGGCGCCCTGGACGATGCGGGCCAGGTCTTCCAGCCCGCCCGCGCCGTCGGTCAGCGCGCCGCGCGGCTCGAAACGCACGTCGCCCTGGTCCAGGTGCGGGTCGTCGCAGGCCACGTAGGGCGGATTGGACACGATCAGGTCGAAGCCCTCCCCGGCCGGCACGGCCTCGTACCAACTGCCTTCGACCAGGCGCACGGAGGCGGCCAGGTCCCAGGCGTTGCCGGCGGCGACCGCCAGCGCGGCCGCGCTGACGTCGGACGCCATCACCCGGGCGTCGCGGCGCGCCAGCGCAATCGAAATGGCGATCGCGCCGCTGCCGGTGCCCAGATCCAGCACCGCGGGCGCGGCCAGGCCGGCCAGGCATTCCAGCGCGGTCTCCACCAGCACCTCGGTGTCCGGGCGCGGAATCAGCACGTCCGGGGTCACGCGGAAGCGGTGGCCCATGAATTCGCGGTGGCCCAGCAGATAGGCCATGGGTTCCCCGGCCAGGCGCCGCTGGGCCAGGGCCTCGTAGGCCGCGGCCGTTTCGGGCAGCAAGGGATCGGTATCGTGCGCCAGCAGCCAGGCGCGCGGCTTGGCCAGCACGTGCTCCAGCAGCATGCGCACCTCCAGGCGGGGCAGGCGGGCGTCGAGCAGCAGGCTTTTCAGCTGGGGCGGCGTCATGACCGGTCTCAGATGTCGTCGCCCAGGGCCGCCAGCTGCTCGGCCTGGTGTTCGGAGATCAAGGCGCCGGTCAGCTCTTCCAGGTCGCCTTCCATGATCTGCTGCAGCTTGTACAGCGTCAGGTTGATGCGGTGGTCGGTCACGCGGCCTTGCGGGAAGTTGTAGGTGCGGATGCGCTCGGAGCGGTCGCCCGAACCGATCAGGCTCTTGCGTTCGGCGGCCTCCTTGCTCTGCCGTTCGCGGGTTTCCTTGTCCTTCAGGCGAGCGGCCAGCACCTGCATGGCCTTGTCCTTGTTGCGGTGCTGCGAGCGGTCGTCCTGGCATTCCACCACCAGCCCGGTCGGCAGGTGGGTGATGCGCACGGCCGAATCGGTCTTGTTGATGTGCTGGCCGCCCGCGCCGCTGGCGCGGAAAGTGTCGATGCGCAAATCGCTGGGATTGATGACGATTTCGGACATCTCGTCCGCTTCGGCCATGATGGCCACCGTGCAGGCCGAGGTATGGATGCGGCCCTGCGCCTCGGTGGCTGGCACGCGCTGCACGCGGTGCGCGCCGGACTCGAACTTGAGGCGGCCATAGGCGCCGTCGCCGTCGATGCGCGCGATCACTTCCTTGTAGCCGCCGAGCTCAGAGGCGCTTTCAGACATCAGCTCCACGCGCCAGCCGCGCTGCTCCGCGTAGCGCGTGTACATGCGCAGCAGGTCGCCCGAGAACAGCGCGCTTTCGTCGCCGCCCGTGCCGGCGCGGATTTCCAGGAACACGCTGCGTCCATCGTTGGGATCGCGCGGCAGCAGCAGCAACTGCAATGCGCCTTCCAGCTCTTCGAGCTTGACGCGGCCGGACTTGATCTCGTCCTCGGCCATGGATTTCAGGTCCGGGTCGGACAGCATTTCTTGCGCCGCGGCCAGATCATCCTCGGTGCGGGCAAAGGCGGTGAACGCCTCGACCACGGGCTCCAGTTCCGCGCGTTCACGCGAGAGCTTGCGGAAACGGTCCATGTCGGACGCGGTTTCCGGTTCGGCGAGCAATGCGTCGACCTCGATGAGGCGGTGGCACAGGTGCTCCAGCCGGCTGCGCATGGAAGATTTCATGGGGAATGACCAAAAAGAAAAGCGGGAAAGCGGATAGCGGGCGCCCAAAAGACGAACGCCCGCCAGGAGGCGGGACGTGGGGCAGAGTCGCTAACGGCGGGAGTCGCGGCCGGGGAACAGGCGCGGCATCCAGGCAAGCAGCTGCTTGCGGTCCTCGCCTTCGCTGCGGTTCAGGGCCGCCAGCGGGCCGTGCAGGTACTTCTGCGTCAGGCCGTGAGCCAGTTGTTCCAACACGGCTTCCGGCGATTCGCCCCGCGCCAGCAGGCGGCGGGCGCGTTCCAGCTCGGCGCTGCGCACGTCTTCGGCGGCCTGGTGCAGGTCGCGGATGACGGGCACCACTTCGCGGGACTGCATCCAGTGCATGAAGCCCTGGACGCGGGTTTCGATGATGGCTTCGGCCTGCACCACGGCCGCGCGGCGCGCGTCGGTGCCGGTCTGCACCAGGCGGCCCAGGTCGTCCACCGAATACAGGTAGACGTCGTCCAGGCGGCCGACCTCGGGTTCGATGTCGCGCGGCACGGCCAGGTCGATCATGACCATGGGGCGGTGGCGGCGCAGGCGCGTGGCCCGCTCCACCATCCCCAAACCGAGGATGGGCAGGGAGCTTGCCGTACAGGAGACGATGACGTCGAACTCGGACAGGCGGTCCGTCAGGTCCGACAGCTTCATCGTGCTGGCCGCAAAGCGGTTGGCCAGGACCTCGGCGCGTTCGGCCGTGCGGTTGGCCACCACCATGCTGCGCGGACGCTGCGCGGCGAAGTGCGTGGCGCACAATTCGATCATTTCGCCCGCGCCGATGAACAGCGTGCGGGCCTGGTCCAGGTTGCCGAACACGCGCTCGGCCAGACGCACCGCGGCGGCGGCCATGGATACCGACTGCGCGCCGATGGCGGTTTGCGACCGCACTTCCTTGGCCACCGAGAAGGTGCGCTGGAACATCTGGTGCAGCAAGGTGCCCAGCGACCCGGCTTCGCCGGCCGCGCGCACGGCGTCCTTCATCTGGCCCACGATCTGGGTTTCGCCCAGCACCATGGAGTCCAGGCCGCTGACCACGCGGAAGGCGTGGCGCACGGCGTCGTCCTGATGATGGCGGTAGAGATGCGGGCGCAGCGTGCCGGCGTCCAGGCGGTTGTAGTCAGCCAGCCAGGCCGGCAGTTGATCGGCCACGTGGCCGTCGGCGGCGCAATAGATTTCGGTGCGGTTACAGGTGGACAGGATGGCGGCTTCGCGGACCGAGCCGCCGAACGCCGAACGCAGGCCTTCCAGCGCGGGCTTCACCAGATCGACGGGCATGGAAACGCGTTCGCGGACCGAAACCGGCGCGGACGTGTGATTCAGACCGAAGGCAAGGACAGCTACCGACATGTGGGAAGGATGGCCGGGCCATCCGCGCGTAAGCGTTAAGTACTGCCACTAAGAACGAGGCGCCGCACCGGGGATATACAAACCTGGATGCAGCGTCAGACCGCTAATCATTATACCCCTGCGGGTAATCCCCAGGCCATTTCACCCCCGGGCCGCGACTCTGGGTCGCACCTTTCGTGCCGTCCGCCCAACAATTCGGCCCTTGATTCAGGCGACGCCCCGGCAGGGCGGCGAAATATCCAGGGATTTTCTCCCCGACTGGCGCAAGCCTCAAAAATTGTGTATAGTTGCGGACTTCGTTGGCCTGGTAGCTCAGTCGGTAGAGCAGAGGATTGAAAATCCTTGTGTCGGTGGTTCGATTCCGCCCCAGGCCACCAGAATTATTGGAAAGGGCCCCGAATCTTCGGGTTCCTTCCCAAAAAAAGCCCAGCCCTTACCGGCTGGGCTTTTTGCTTTCCGGACGCCCCTTTCCCTCAAGCGCGCTTCCGCGATATCGTAAGACGCCATTTTTCGTAGCCCGCCGCATCCATCCACCGGAGCCGCGACATGCGCGCCCAAGCAACGGCAAGAGCAAAAGCGCTTTTCGGTCTGATTGCACTGCTGGCCAGCCTGCTCGGCCCCGCCTACGCCCAGGGTACCGCGACGGAGCCGGCCCGTCCCGTCCCGGCTTCCACGCAGGCCCACGCGATCCTGGTGGCAGAGATCCCGCTGCGCGCGGATACCGATCACCGCTATGCCGAAAGCGTCATGGAGCGCATCTCGGGGGCCGACCCCACCGACTCGCTGGCGCCGCGCCTGGAATCGATTTCCCGGTCCGTGGACGAAAAGCTCCAGCAGTTCCTGCCGGCTCAATTGCGCACCCTGCCCATCATGCGGCTGGAAAGCCTGGAGCGGCACTGGATGTTCGATGCGAGGCGTTTCGCCGACTGGCAGGCGGACATGCGCCAGGCGACCGCCGCCTACGCCAGCGATGCCGCCGAGCTGGCGCGCCGCCGCGAAGCATGGCAAGTGCTCAAGGGCGCGCCCGGCGCCGCCGATCTGCCGCCTGCCCTGACCGCGCGGATGGATTCAGTCATCGCGCAACTGGCCCGGGCCGAACAAGCCTTGTCGGTGCCGCTGGGCCGCCAGATCGCGCTGGGCCAGCGCGCCAACTCCGTCGAAGAACGCATCCAGGCCGGACAGCGCTCGGTAGCCGACGCCATCAGCTACATCGACGCCCGCCTGCTCGAACTGGACGGACCGCCGCTGTGGGCCGCCACCTTCACGCCCACCGCCCGCAGCGACGCAAGGGCCTATCTGCGCAGCGGCCTGGACATGGAAATGCGCTTCGCCCGCCAATACGCGGCGGCCGATACCGGCAACCAACTTGCCCTGCACGTGCTGCAAGTGGTGCTGCTGCCCCTGCTGCTGTGGCTGGCCTGGCACAGCCGCCACGCCATCCGGGCCGGCGAAATGAGCGAGACAGCCGCGCGGGTGCTTGGGCGCCCGCTGTCAGCCTGGCTGCTGCTAGCCATGATGGGCGTGCAACTGCTGGAGTCGGACGCGCCACTGATCGTGCTGCAGATCGCCCTGCTGCTGGCGGTCGTCCCCGTGCTGCGCCTGCTGCCGCCAACCGCGCGCGAGCAACTCGACCTGTGGCCCTACGCCATCACCGGGCTGTATCTGGCGGAGCGGCTGGGCATCTTCTTCCTGGCCAGCGAAACGCTGTACCGGCTGCACAACCTCGTCATCACCCTGCTGGCCCTGGCCACGGCGCTGTGGCTGCATGCCCGGGCCAAGCGCCGCGGCAGTGCGGCCCAGGCGCCCGGCCGGCTGCACCAGGCCGTGCGCATCGGCGCCTGGGCCGCGGTGGCGCTGCTGGCCATTGCCGGCATCGCCAACCTCGTCGGCAACCTGTCGATGGCCGAGATGCTGACCAGCGCCGTCATCAGCAGCGGCTATTTCGGCCTGATGCTCTACGCCGGGGTCACCATCATCGTCACCCTGCTGCAACTGATGCTGGCGCGGCCCGGGGTGTCGCGCTTTCGCATCGCGCGCGAGCATGCTCCGCCTCTGGTGCAATTGCTGATCCGCCTGGTGATGGCCAGCGCGGTCGCGGGCTGGGCCATCTACACGATGGACCGCTTCCGCATCCTGCGCGCCACCTACGCCTTCACCACGAAGGTGCTTTCGTACACGCTGGCGCTCGGCGACATCACCATCAGCCTGGGCAACATCCTGGTGTTCGCGATCTCGGTGCTGATCGCGTTCTGGGCCGCGCGCGCGATCCGCCTGGTACTGCACGACGAAGTGCTGGCCCGCATGCCGCTGCCGCGCGGCGTGGGCAACAGCATCGCCTCGCTGACCTACTACTCGGTGCTGCTGCTGGGCCTGGCGGTGGCGCTGTCGGCCGCCGGCGTCAGGACCAGCCAATTGGCCCTGGTGCTCGGCGCCCTGGGCGTGGGCATCGGCTTCGGCCTGCAGAACGTGGTCAACAACTTCGTGTCGGGCCTCATCCTGATGTTCGAGCGCCCGATCCAGCCCGGCGACGTGGTGGAAATCGGCGAAACCTCCGGCCAGGTGCGCGAGATCGGGATGCGCGCCACCCGCATCCGGACCTTCGAGGGCGCCGACGTGGTGGTCCCGAACGGCACCCTGCTGTCGGAGAAGCTGACCAACTGGACCATGCTGGACCGCAACCGCCGCATCGAAATCAACCTTGGCCTGGCCTACGGCACGGACCCCGCGCAGGCCATCGAACTGCTGGGCTCGGTGGCACGCGGCACGCTGGGCGTCTCCACCCAGCCGGCGCCCATCGCGCTCTTCATGGGCTTTGGCGCAAGCTCCCTGGATTTCAGCGTCCGCGCCTGGACGCCGGACTTCGACCAATGGATGTCCATCCGCAGCGACATGCTGTCGCGGATGTACGAGGCGCTGACGCAGGCCGGCATCGAGATCCCCTATCCGCAGACCGATCTGCACCTGCGCAGCATTTCCCCGGAAGCCGGCGCCGTCCTAGCGCAAGCCCGCCGCGCGGCGCCGGATGGCGGGCCGCCGCCCACATGACGCGGATATTGTGTATAGTGGCGGACTTTCGCGTTGGCCTGGTAGCTCAGTCGGTAGAGCAGAGGATTGAAAATCCTTGTGTCGGTGGTTCGATTCCGCCCCAGGCCACCAATGAATTCAAGCACTTGGCCCCGCCTTTGGCGGGGCTTTTTGCTTTGGGGCGCGGCGGCGCGTGTCGGATAGCATAGTCATGCCGTGCCATCCCTGACTTCCCCCCTACGCGATGAAGCCTGACTCCACCTCCCCCTCTTCCTCCATCGGCATGGGCCGCGCGGCGCTCGTGCTGTATCGCGCGCTCTGGCACTACGCCGAAGGCGCCCGGCGGCAGCTGATGGGCGCCATCGCGCTGCTGTCCGGCGCGCAACTGGTCAAGCTGACCCTGCCCTGGCTGGCTTCGCACGCCATCAATGCCTTGCAGCAGAACGACATGCCCACCGCCGGCCTGTGGATCCTGTTCCTGGTCGGCAGCTACATGATGTCCTGGGTGTTCCACGGGCCGGGACGCGTCCTGGAAGGCAATGTGGGCGTGCATGTCCGCGAACGGCAGGCCGACGATCTCTATGCCCGCATCGCCGCCGCCCCGCTGACCTGGCGCGACGGCCGCCACTCCGGCGATCTGCAACACCGCGTGCTGCAATCCAGCCGCGCCTTGTCGACGTTCGCCCGCAGCATGTACGGCTACCTGCACAGCGCCTTGAATTTCATCGGCCCGCTGGTGGCGCTGACCTTGCTGTCCCACGTCAGCGGCATCATCGCCGTAAGCGGCTACCTGATCATCGCCCTGGTCACCTTGCGCTTCGACCTCGCGCTGATGCGGCTGGCCCGCGACGAAAACGACCAGGAACGCCGCTACGTCGCGGCACTGCTCGATTTCGTCAGCAATGCCGGCACCGTGATCGGCCTGCGGCTGCAAGCCGCCTCGCGCAAGATCCTGGGCCGCCGCCTGCAGGCGGTCATGAAGCCCTTGCGCCGCGCCCTGTGGGTCAACGAAGTGAAATGGTGCGTGGTGGACCTGGCGGGCATGTGCCTTACCTGGATCCTCGTCGTGGAGTATGTGCTGCGGCACCGCGAACCCGGGCAGGCGCTATTGCTGGGCACCATCTTCATGATCTATCAATACGCCCAGCAGGCCGCGTCCGTGGTCAGCGCCATCGCTTCCAACTTCCAGAGCTTTGCGCGCATGCACACCGACTACAGCAGCGCCGAACCCATCTGGCAGGCGCCTGGCAACCCCAATGCCGCCGTCCCCGCGGTCCAAGCCGACGCGCCATGGCAGACCCTGGAGTTGCGCGGCGCGACCTGGCGCTATTCGGATGAAGGCCGCGGCGGCCTGCATGGCGTCGACCTGGTGCTGCGGCGCGGTTCGCGCGTCGCGCTGATCGGCGCCAGCGGCGGCGGCAAGAGCACCCTGCTGCGCACTCTTGCCGGACTCTATCCGCCGCAGCAGGGCGAGCTGCTGCTCGACGGCAAGCCGGTGGACTGGGCCGAACTGCGCACGTTGGCCACGCTGATTCCGCAGGAAGCCGAAGTCTTCGAAGCCAGCGTGCAGGAAAATCTCACCTTCGGCGAACCTGCCGAAGCGGCCGCGCTGCAAGCCGCCGTGCACACCGGCGTGTTCGACGAAGTGCTGCAACGCATGCCCGACGGCCTGGCCAGTCCGATGAATGAACGGGGCAGCAACCTGTCCGGCGGGCAACGCCAACGCCTGGCCCTGTCGCGCGGGGCGCTGGCCGCGCACGGCAGTTCCCTGCTGCTGCTGGACGAGCCCACCAGCGCGCTCGACCCGCAAGCCGAAGGCCGGGTGTTCGACCGCATGTACGCCGCGTTCCCCACGGCTTGCATCGTGGCCTCGGTGCACCGGCCCAGCCTGCTCAACCGCTTCGACACCATCGTGGTGATGGACGCGGGGCGCGTGGTCGATGCGGGACCGCGCGACGAAGTGCTGGCCCGGCATCATCCTTGATGGGCGACAACGGCCGCCTGGGACCAATACACTCACCATCCATGACACAGCCGCCCACCCTCCATACCGCGCAGCGCCCTCCCCGCCGAAAGCGGACCAGCCTGCTCGTCTACGTCTGCCTGATCATCAGCCTGGTGTTTGTCTACCTGGGCACGGAAATGATCCGGGACGGCGCCGAGGCGGGCATTCCCGTCACGCTGTTCTTCGGCATCTGCGCCGCGACCGGTGTTCTGCAGATATGGCCGCAACTGCTGCAGCGCGACTCGCGCTCGGCCGCAACGATGCTGGTGCGGTATCCAGGCCCCCTGGAGCTCAAGGCAGCAAAAGGCAAGCTGCTGGTGTTCTCCCTGCTGTCGGCGGGCTTCGGCGGCGTGATCCTGTGGATGCTGCTGCACGAATCGCTGCCGCCGCTGAAGCAATTGATCCTGTGGCCAGGCGCCGCGTTCTTTCTGTTTGGCGCAGTCATGCTGCTGCTGCGCGCCGCCAAGGACGGCACCAGCCTGCGCCTGGGCCGCGATGGCTTCGAAACACAACAGGTATGGAACGGCAGGACGATACGCTGGCAAGACACCAGCGAGTTCAGCGTGATCAACGTCAGCCGCGCGGTGTCCAAGCTCATTGTTTTCGACGACGCGGCGGTCGAGCGGGCGGGCACGATGGGGCTCAACCGGCATTTCGTCGGCCGCAATTCCAGCCTGGGTGAGACTTACGGGCTGACCCACGAAGCGTTGGCCGAACTGCTCAATGCGTGGCGCAAGCGCGCGCTGGAGCAGGATGCGATTTTTACGCGGTGGCCTGATAACCAATGACCGGCGCATCGTGTCGGATGTACGCCCACCTGTGCCGCAACATTACAGAAAAGTAATCCCCACGTAACCTCCCCGCCCCCGTCAGCCCCCCACACTGGGGTCCATGCACTTCCAGACCACAGAAAGGAGCTGAACATGAAGACCCTGACCACCTTTTTCAGCGCATGCGCGTTGAGCCTGGGCTTGATCGGCGCGGCCCACGCGCAGGCCGCGGGCAGCGAGCATTCCACGCATCACGCCACTCCCGCCGCGGCGAGCGAGCCGGCCTCGAAGCCGCAAATGGCGCCGGGCGGCGGCATGATGAAGAACATGGAGGCGCACATGCAGGCCATGAATGGCATGCATCAGAAAATGGCTACGGCCCGGACGCCGGAAGAGCGCCAGGCCTTGATGGCCGACCACATGAAGTCCATGCCCGCCAATGGCGCCCGCATGCAGGGCTGCCAAGAGATGATGGGATCGATGATGAACCCGGCGGGTGATGCGCCGTCGGCGGCGGAACCCGCAACTTCCCCGGCGGCCAAGGGCTGACCGCCATGAGTCATCGCTGCGGCCCGCCCCGCAGCGATACCACTGCGGCAAGTCTGTTGCGCCGCAGGCGTCCGGCCTGGGCATAATAGGCGCACGAAGGATCACACCGGCACTCGAAAGGGATGGGTATGAATCACTCTCGTCACGGCGACGCTGCATCGAAGGACGGCACGCTCTATGTGTGCCCCATGCACCCGGACATCCGCCAGGACCACCCGGGACGCTGCCCCAAGTGCCAGATGCATCTGGTGCCAGAAGGACAGGTACAGGATCAGGCTGCGCATGCACACGACGGCCATGAAGCGCACCAGCATCACGGCCCCGACCACGGTAGCCGCCACGCAGGCCACGACGCCGCCGCCCAGCCTGCCGCGCCCCCCGAGATCCCCCCAGGCACCATCTACACCTGCCCCATGCACCCGGAGATCCGCCAGGATCACCCTGGGAACTGCCCCAAATGCGGCATGACGCTGGAACCGCTCATCCCGTTGGACGAGGAAGACAACAGCGAACTCAAGGATTTCCAGCGCCGCTTCTGGTGGACGCTGCCCCTGACCCTCATCGTGGCCGTGATGGCCATGTTCGGCCATCGCCTGGGCTGGTTCGACATGGCGACCCAGAGCTGGCTGGAGTTGGCGCTGTCCCTGCCGGTGGTGTTCTGGACGGGCTGGCCGTTCTTCGTGCGCGGCTGGCAATCCCTGGTGCATCGCAGTCCGAACATGTGGACGCTGATCAGCCTGGGCACGGCGGCCGCGTTCATCTACAGCGTGGTCGCCACGCTGGCGCCTGGCGTGTTCCCGGATTCCTTTGTCTCGATGGGCCGCGTGGCGGTGTATTTCGAGGCCGCCGTGGTCATCATCTCGCTGACCATGCTGGGGCAGATCCTGGAACTGAAGGCGCGTTCGCAAACGTCCGCCGCGATCAAGGCCCTGCTCGGCCTGGCGCCCAAGACGGCGCGGCGCATCAACGCCGACGGCAGCGAGGAAGACGTGCCGCTGAATCACGTGCACGTGGGCGACCTGCTGCGCGTGCGCCCCGGCGAGAAAATTCCGGTGGACGGCGTCGTCACCGAGGGCCGCAGCGCCGTGGACGAGTCCATGCTTACCGGCGAGCCCGTACCCGTCAGCAAGCGCGAAGGCGACAAGCTGATCGGCGCCACGCTCAACACCAGCGGCACCCTGGTGATGCGGTCAGAAAAGGTCGGCGCGGCCACCATGCTGGCGCAAATCGTGCAGATGGTCGCCAACGCCCAGCGTTCCAAGGCGCCCATGCAGCGCATGGCGGACGTGGTGGCGGGCAAATTCGTCATTGGCGTGGTGCTGGTGGCGATCTCCACGCTGCTGGTATGGGGCTTTTTCGGGCCGGAGCCCAGCTGGGTGTATGGCCTGATCAACGCAGTCGCGGTGCTCATCATTGCCTGCCCCTGCGCGCTGGGGCTGGCCACGCCCATGTCGGTCATGGTGGCCACGGGCCGCGGCGCCGCACAGGGCGTGCTGTTCCGCGACGCCGGCGCCATCGAAAAGATGCGCGAGGTGGACACGCTGATCGTGGACAAGACCGGCACCCTGACCGAAGGCAAACCGGCCTTCGACACCGCGGTCGCCGCGCCCGGGTACACGCCCGACGAGGTGCTGCGCCTGGCCGCCAGCCTGGACCAGGGCAGCGAACATCCGCTGGCCGACGCCATCGTCAGCGCGGCGCGCGCGCAGGGCCTGACGCTGGCCAAGGCCGAGGACTTCGATTCCGGCAGCGGCATCGGCGTGCGCGGCATGGTGGAAGGCAAGCGCCTGGCGCTGGGCAACACCGCCCTGATGGAACAGCAAGGCGTGCAGGTCGACGCGCTGCGCGCTGACGGCGAACGCCTGCGCGGCGAAGGCGCCAGCATCATGCACCTGGCCGTGGACGGCCAGTTCGCCGGGATCCTGGCCGTGACCGACCCGATCAAGCCCAGCACGCATGAGGCCATCCAGAACCTGCACGGCAGCGGTCTGCGCATCGTGATGGCGACAGGCGACGGCCTGACCACCGCCCGCGCCGTCGGCGCCGCGCTGCGCATCGACGAGGTGCACGGCGAGGTCAAGCCGGCCGACAAGCTGGCGCTGGTGGAAAAGCTGCAACAGGACGGCCATGTGGTGGCGATGGCGGGCGATGGCATCAACGACGCGCCGGCACTGGCGCGCGCCGACGTGGGCGTGGCCATGGGCACGGGCACCGATGTGGCGATGAACAGCGGCCAGGTGACGCTGGTCAAGGGCGACCTGCGCGGCATCGCCGCCTCGCGCCAGATCTCCATCGACACCGTGCGCAACATGCGGCAGAACCTGATGTTCGCCTTCGTCTACAACGGCATCGGCGTGCCGATAGCGGCGGGTGTGCTGTATCCGTTCACGGGCTGGCTGCTGTCACCGATGATTGCGGCGCTGGCGATGAGCCTGAGTTCGGCTTCGGTGATATTCAATGCGTTGAGGTTGCGGGGCGAAAAATAAACGCCCCATACTGCATGGACGTCCATTACTTGGGGTAGTACGAACGGCCACGTCAATGCGCTCGCACTGGCCAAACTCGATTCATCGCAGAAATGAGAAACCCGCCCTGGGAGCACTGTGCCTGCGCTCGTGCACAGGCCTGAAGTGTGGCGGGTGTTGTTAAGCGCAGTATACCTAGAGGCTCGGCAATGGAAACGCCCATTCTTGCACTATAAGACTGACACACGGGCCCTTGCTTCGCCGGTTGCATACGCTTCTCTCGTCGTTGCGGATTTCAGCAATTCTGGCTCTACATCGACGATGCACACAACAGCGTATGGGACGTTTTCGGCCTATAAGGTGCCTGCGCTCAGACGCGTTGTTCCTATATGCAGGTACATATCAACATTTACCTAGTTTCCGGAACACTCGCCCAACCGCTGCAGCGTCCTCGCCACCACCCTGTCGCAATCATCCCCATCGAACTCAAACAAGCTCTTCTCCACCACCCCCACATCCCGCGCCAGCGCCTCGCGCAGCAAGGCGTTGGCGCGGAAATGGCGGCTGCGGACGGTGGCTTCGGGGATGCCCAGGCAATGCGCCGTTTCCTCGACGGAAAGCTCCTCGACCGAGCGCAGCACGAACACGGTCCGGAACGAGACCGGCAAGGCGTCCAGCCGCGCTTCGAGCAGGCCCCTGAGCTCGGCTCGAGCAGCGGCGTGGTAAGGCGGGTTGAAGTCGTTGATGGTCATCGCATCAATCTCTTTCTCTATGTCGTCGGCGATGGGCAACAGCGCCTCGCGCCGGCTGTGCTTGCGCAGCCGGCCGTAGCATTCGTTGAGCAAGAGCCGCGTCAGCCAGGTGAACAGCGTCGATTCGCCGCGGAACGCGGCCATGTTCCGGTATGCCGCCAGGTAGGCTTCCTGCAAGGCATCCTCGGCGTCGGCGTCGTTGCGCAGGGTGGCTCGCGCCAGGCGGTAGAGCCGCCGGTTGTGCCGCCGCATCATCAATTCGAACGCGGTCTGCTCGCCCGCAACGATACGATGCGCGAGCGCCAGGTCTTCATCTTCGGCCAGCGGTGCCGCCAGCGCCGCAAGTGCAGTCATGGGTCTGACCTCCGCCATGCGTCATTGCGCAATCAACGTGCCCTGCATCGTCGGATGGAACAGGCAGACATAGGCGCTGCTGCCCGCCTCCCGCACAGTGTAGGTCCATGAGGCGCCGGCTGCGATAACCCCTGAGTCGAACGCCTTGGATACTGCGGAGGCGGTATGCGGGACCAGGTCCTTGTTGATCCAAGTAACCTTTTCGCCCGGCTTCAGCGTCAGCGTCGCAGGCGTGAACTGCATCCCTTCGATGGTCACCACATGTTCGGCCTGCTGAGTGGCGGGCGGGATCTGTTGGGCGGTGGCCAACCCGCCCGCCAGCAACAGGCCCGCAGCCAGCGCGGCCAGACTTGCGCGTCCGGACCCGCGCGCGCCGGGGATCGTTCTTTCAGCCACCGTTGAGCCTCTTTTGCAGGGATTTGGCATGCTCCAGGTGCGCGATGAACGCCGGCCGCACCTTGACCAGCAAGGCCTTCAACTCCGCGTTGGTCGCGCCCGGAATCAGGGTCGTATCCAACGCCTGGATCACGGCCTCGTGATAGGCCACCTCGTGATCCACATAAGCCTTGTCGAACGCGGCGCCGCTCATGCCCTTGAGCGCGGCGAGGTTCTTGTCGCCGCCTTGCTGCAGGTTGTCGCTGGTCGGATTGGGTTCGGGCGTGACCTTCAGCTTTTGCACCAGTTCGCCGGCCGACTGGTTGACGGCGCCATGGTCGGTCACCATCAACGCGGCGAACTCGCGCACATCCTTGTTGCCGGTCTTGTCCTGCGCCAGTTTGCCGGCGTCGATGTCGACCTGGTTGGCAACCACGACTATGGCCGCGATCTGCGGATCCGTCGGCCCGTTGCCATGGGCAAACACGCCGCAGCTCACCAGGGCCAGCGCATAGAACCATCTTGCTTGAATCGCTTTCATCTCATCCCCCAAACCATGAATGCAGGCGCGGCCGGAATGGCCAGGAACCTTGCCTGCTTATGGGGTTGGATGTCGCGAAAACGCGCCGCGTTCCGGCGCGGACTGCACGGGGGGGAATCAGCCCACCGGCACCGCCATGCCGTACTTGGCGCGGTTCAGCACCACCAGCGTGGAAAAGCGCTTGACGTTGGGATTGCCCCAGAAATTGCGCTGGGCGAAGGCCTCGTATTCGGCCATGTCGCGCATGGTGATGGTCAGGACGAAGTCCACCTCGCCCGTCACCGACAGGCACTGCATGATTTCCGGCGCGGACTGCATGGCGCGCTTGAACTGGTCGAGCTTGTCGGCGCGTTCGCTTTCCAGCGTCACCAGCACGACCATCATGATGCCGCGGCCCACGGCGACCGGATCGACCACGGAAACGTCCCCCAGCACCACCTTGGATTCGCGCAGCCGCTTCATGCGGCGCAGGCAGGACACCGGCGACAGGTTCACGCGCTGCGCGACTTCCTGGCTGGTGCGCTGGTTGTCTTCCTGCAGGCTTTGCAGGATCTGAAGGTCAAAATCGTCTAGTTCCATAAGGGTCTCGGAACGGCTGGAAACGGGCTGGAAAGGGCTCGCCAACAGATTCTAAGCCCGGCCGCGCCGGAATCCGGCCCCATTTTGACGGGAAACTTCATTTCCGCGTCCCGCGATGCAGGAATTATTCAGCAGGCTTGCTTACACTGGGAGCCCTCTGCCCGCGCCGCGGGTACGTCCGTCCCCCCCGTATCATGCCGTCACTCCAGCTTTTCCTGCTGTTCCTCGCTGCCGACGCGGCGCTCAAACTCACGCCCGGCCCCGATATGGCGCTGACCCTTTCCCGGGGCATGACGCAGGGGTTCCGGCCCGCCTTCCATAGCGTCCTGGGCAACGTCGCCGCCGGATTCATCCAGGTGCCGGCGGTGGTGCTGGGCCTGGCCTCGGTGCTGCAGGCGTTCCCGTCGCTGTTCATGGGGATCAAGGCGGCCGGCGGCATGTACCTGGGCTACCTGGGCGTCAAGGCCATCGTCCGCTGCGCGCGCTCGGCCGACGTATCGCTGGCCGCGCGCCCCGGGGATGCGCGCGACGCCTTCTGGCAGGGCTTCACGACCAATCTGCTGAACCCCAAGGTGCTGTTGTTCATGATCGCCTTCCTGCCGCAGTTCACCACGCCGGACAATGGGCCGGTGTGGATCCAGATGCTGGTGCTGGGCGTGACGATGAAAGTCTTGAGCCTGCCCTACGGCAGTTTCTTCGCCTACGGCGCTTCCCGCATCCGCGGCTGGGTGGGGCGCAATCCCTGGTTCCTGCGCATGCAGCAAGGCCTGCTGGGCGCCGTCATGCTCGGCCTGGCGCTGTATGTGCTTTACTCCACCGCCGCAAATCTGACGCCCTGAGCCGCCCGCCGTCCTGTACGTATCCAGCCTTTCCGCCATTGCCATGACCGCCGCAACCCTGAACACCGGACGCAACGCGTCGTCCTCCACCCTGCTCCCCATCCTGTCGTTGATCGGCGCGATGGCCTCGCTATGCGTTGGCACGTCGTTCGCCAAGTCGCTCTTCCCGATGGTGGGCGCGCAGGGCACCACCGCCTACCGCATCGCCATCGGCGCGCTGATCCTGGTGGCGATCTGGCGCCCGTGGCGCTTTCCGCTGACGCGCCAGGCCGCGGCCAAGATCGCGCTGTACGGCGTGACGCTGGCCTGCATGAACCTGCTGTTCTACATGGCCTTGCGCACGCTGCCGCTGGGCGTGGCCATCGCCATCGAATTCATCGGCCCGCTGACCCTGGCGGTGGCGCTGTCGCGGCGCGCCATCGACTTCGTCTGGATCGGCTGCGCCATCGCCGGGCTGGTGCTGCTGATTCCCACTGGGCAATCGGTGCATGACCTGGATCCCGTCGGCATCGCCTTTGCGCTGGGCGCGGCGGTGTGCTGGGCGCTCTACATCATCTTCGGCAAGATGGCCGGCAACGTGCATGGCGGACAGGCCACCTCGCTGGGACTGACCGCGGCAACGCTGGTGGCGCTGCCCATAGGCGCTGCGCACGCCGGCACGGCCCTGCTGGACCCGACCCTGATCCTGGCCGGCATCGCGGTGGGCGTGCTGTCCAGCGCCTTGCCCTATTCGCTGGAAATGGTGGCGCTGCGCCGCCTGCCGCAGAAGACCTTCGGCGTGCTGCTCAGCATGGAACCCGCCATGGGCGCGCTGGCTGGCGTGATCGTGTTGAACGAGCAACTGTCGCAGACGCAATGGCTGGCCATCTGCGGGATCATCGTCGCTTCCGCAGGCTGCGCGGCGACCGCCCGGCGGCAAAATACCGCCCCCACGCCCGCGCCGGACTGAGCGCGGACGCGCGCCGCCGCCGTGGCCAAGGGCCGCTTCAGCCGAATCCGATCTCGCGCTGGGGCGGCGCCAGCGGGTCGAAGTCTTCCCAGTGGTTGTTGCGCCAGCGGCCGTTGGCGTGTTCCACGTCCACGCCGCCGGCATCGCGCAGGACGCGGCATGCCAGCATTTCGCGCTGCGGCCGCGTGCGTACCGCGACCATCACGCCGGCCTGCCGGATCTCGGCATGGGAATCGGGATTGAAATGGCCATGCTGGGTGCTGCCGTGGCCCGTCACCCAAAGGGCGCCAAAGAGCGATCCCAGATAGGCGCCGACGCCGGCCGCGGCCAGGATCAGCGGCGTGGAATCGCTGATCTCGGACATCACGAACCCGCCAAACACCGCAAAACCTGCGCCCACCCCGCCCGCGCCCAGAAATGCGCCGATGTCGGCGCGTCCCGAGTCCGGGTCGGAGTGGCGGTCGCCGCCCAAGGGGTAGCGGCCATGCTCGCCGGCCGGATTGACGTAAAACGTATTGATGTCCCAGTCGGGAAAACCGCTGGCGGACAGGCGCTCGGCCGCGGCGTTCGCCGCTTCGAAACCCTCGAACCGGGCTGCTACGATCAGAGACATGATGTGCTCCTTGCCCGGGCTGCCGGGCAGGATGTACGTGTCTTTATCGTACGCCCGCGCCGCCTGCGCGCGCGCGCGCCGGTTACACCTTGCGGCGGCTGTTACCGGCCGCCGTCAGTTGGCGGAAATGTTCTTGCTCCGGATCACCGCCCCCCAGCGCTCGTATTCCTTGCGCGCATAGTCCGCGAAGGCCTGCGGCGTGCTGCCCGTGGGTTCCATGCCCTGCAGCTTCAACTGCTCGGCCACCTCCGGCGAACGCAAGGCCTGCGCGATGGCCAGGCTGAGCTTCTCCACCACTGGCGCTGGCGTGCCAGCGGGTGCCACCACGCCCTGCCAGGCGGCCGCCTCGAACGCCGGACCACCCGCCTCGGCGAAGGTCGGCACCTGCGGCAATTGCCCGGAACGCTGCGCCGCCGGCACCGCAATGGCGCGCAGCTTGCCCGCCTGGATCAAGGGCCGGGCGGCGGCCAGGTCGGCCATCATCATCGGCACCACGCCGGAAGCCACGTCCTGCAGGGCGGGCGGCGTGCCCTTGTAGGGAATGGCCGTGGCGCGGCCCTGGACGGTATCCAGGAACAGCTCCATGGCCAGGTGATGGGGGCTGCCCACGCCCAGGGACGCATAGCTGCCCGGCTGATCGCGCTTGAGGTAAGCCTTCACGTCGGCCAGCGTATGCATCCGGGAATCGGGCGACACCACCAGCACAATGGGCAGCGACACCAGCGTGGAAACCGGGGTCAGGTCCTTCCCCGGATCGTAGGGCAGCTTCTGGTACAGCCAGGGGTTCAGCGCCAGCGTGCTCATGCCGGCCGTCAGCAGGGTGTAGCCATCAGGCGCCGCGCGGGCGGTTTCCTGCGCGGCAACGATGGTGGCCGCGCCCGGACGATTTTCCACCACCACCGGCTGTCCCAGCGCGTCACCCACATGCTTGGCGACGATGCGGGTGGCGATGTCGCTGCCCCCGCCCGCGCTGAACGGCACCAGCCAGCGGATCGGATGATCGGGAAACCCTGCCGCCGCAGCCTGGCCCGGGACGATCGCAGCCCCTGCCAGCACCGCGGCCAGCAAGGCGCGATGCAGTGTGCCTTTGAACATGACGCGCTCTCCTCGCCTGCTTATTTATTTAACATATTAATGATTTATTATCGGGCCCGGCACGCAGGTACACACCACGGGAGAAACCCGAAGTCCGTGGACGCGGCACGGGTCAGGTGCGCGCGGCGGCAAGCCAGCGCAGGCCCGTCGACGTGCCGGCGGCCGGCCGATACTCGCAGCCTATCCAGCCGCCGTATTCCAGTTCGCGCAGCACGTTGAACACCCAGCCATAGTCCAGTTCGCCGCGGTCGGGCTCCTGGCGCAGCGGCACGCCGGCAATCTGCAGATGGCCGACCCGCCCGGTAGGCAGGTATTCGCGCAGCTTCATGGTGACGTCGCCCTCGACGATCTGGCAGTGGTAGAGATCCATCTGCACTTTAAGGTTGGACGCATTGACCGCCTGCACCACGGCATGCGCCTCGTCCTGGCGGTTCAGGAAATAGCCGGGTATGTCGCGGGTATTGATGGGTTCGATCAGCACGGTGACCCCGGCCGAGCGCGCCTGGCGCGCGGCCCAGTCCAGGTTCTCGCTATAGCAGTCCAGCATGGCCTCGCGCGCCGCGCCGGGCTGGACCAGCCCCGCCATCACATGGAGATTCGGACAGGCCAGCGCCGTGGCGTAGGACAGCGCCTGTTCAATGCCCGCCTGGAATTCCGCCTGCCGGCCCGGCTGCGCGGCCAGTCCGCGATCGCCGCGAGCGGCCACGCCAGGCGGCGCGTTGAAGAGCACCTGCGTCACGCCGGCCGCGTCCATGCGCTCGCGCACGAAGGCGGCCGGGGCCTCGTAGGGAAACATGCATTCCACGCCGGCGTACCCGTCCGCCGCGGCGGCCGCGTAGCGGTCCAGGAACGCGTGTTCCGTGTACATCATCGAAAGATTGGCGGCGAACTTCAACATGGCGGAGGCTCCGGACCGGGCGGCATGCATGGAAATTAGCACAACCGCCCGCCCCGCCATCGCCGCGGCGCTAGGCGCCGAAGTCCGGCGCCGGGTGCAGGGTCAGCCGCGGTCCCGCCTTGAGCAGCTGGCTGGGAATGTCGTGCCCCACCAGCGCGGGCAAGGTCGCCGATACGCCAAGTATGGCGTCCAGGTCCACGCCGGTGTCATAGCCCATCAGTTCCAGCATGTGCACCAGTTCTTCAGTGCAGACGTTGCCGCTGGCGCCAGGCGCGTAGGGGCAGCCGCCCAACCCGCCCAGCGACGCGTCGAAGCGGTCGATGCCCGCCTCGATGGCCATCAGCGTATTGGCCAGCGCCATGCCGCGCGTATTGTGGAAGTGCATGGTGGTGATCAATCCCGGGAACAGCTTGCGAACCTCGCGCCCGATCTTGCCGACCTGCGTGGGAAAGGCCATGCCGGTGGTATCGCACAGCGTCACCCCGTCCACGCCTAACGCCGCGAAGCGCCCCACCAGTTCGAACACCTCGAAGGCATTGATGTCGCCTTCCATGGGGCAACCGAACACGGTGGACAGCGACACGTTGATGGCGACGCGGCTGCCGCGCACCGCATTGACCACATCGCTCAATTGCTCGAACGACTGCTCCCGCGTCATGCGCAGGTTGGCGCGGTTATGGGTCTCGCTGACCGACATCACCAGATTGACCTCGTCCACCTTGCACTCCAGCGCCCGCTGCGCGCCGCGCACGTTAGGCACCAGCACCGTGTAGACGACGTCCGGATTGCGCTCGATCTCGTGCATCACGATCTCGGCGTCGCGCAGGGCCGGAATGGCCTTGGGCGACGTAAACGACGTAGCTTCGATCTTGGCGAATCCGCTGGCGGACAGCCGGTTGATGAAGGCGATCTTGTCCTGCGTTTCGATGAACTGCTTTTCGTTCTGGAAGCCGTCGCGCGGCGCGACTTCCTGGATGTACAGCCGCGGGCGGCTGGCAGTGGTTTCGGGGTTGGTCATATTCATGGCCGCTATCCTCAGATGATGCCGCGCGTGCGCCAGTCCTGGCGCTGCGTCTCGCCGATGCCCAGGCCAGTCAGCACCTCGTCGGTGTCCTGGCCCAGGGCGGGCGCCGGGCTGCGCACTTCGCCCGGGGTTTCCGACAGCTTGGGCACGATGCCCGGCACCTGCACGGGCGTGCCGTCGGGCAGCGCGCCGTCCAGGATCATGCCGCGCGCCTGGTAATGCGGGTCGGCCGCGATGTCGGCCACGTCATAGATCTTGCCCGCGGGAATCTGCCCGTCATTCAGGCGCTCCAGCACCAGGTCCAGCGGATGCTGTCCGGTCCATTGCGAAATCGCGTCGTCCAGCATGACCACGTGCTTCACGCGTCCGGCGTTGTTTGCCAGTTCCGGCGCTTCGGCCAGGTCGGGCCGGCCGATCACGCCCATCAGGCGCTTGAAGATGCTGTCGCCATTGCCGGCAATCAGCACGTACTTGTTGTCCTGACAGCGGTAAGCATTGCTGGGCGCGATGCCCGGCAGGCTGCTGCCGGCCGGCTGGCGGATCTCGCCGAACACCGAATACTCGGGCAGCAGGCTCTCCATCATGTTGAAGACGGATTCATACAACGCCACGTCGATCATCTGGCCCGTGCCATTCTGGTCGCGCGCGCGCAGCGCCAGCAGGATGCCGATGACGCCGTGCAACGCTGACAACGAATCGCCGATGGACACGCCCACGCGCACCGGCGTGCGGTCGGGCTCGCCGCTCAGGTGGCGCAGTCCGCCCATGGCCTCGCCGATAGCGCCGAATCCGGGCAGATCGCGGTACGGACCGGTCTGACCGTAGCCAGACACGCGCAGCATCACCAGCCGCGGGTTGATGGCGCGCAGTTCTTCCCAGCCCAGGCCCCAACCTTCCATGGTGCCGGGCTTGAAGTTCTCGACCACCACGTCGATGTCCTTGACCAAGGCTCGGATCAGGTCCTGCGCTTCGGGCTTGCGCAGGTCCAGGCTGACCGATTTCTTGTTGCGCGACTGCACCTGCCACCAGACGGAAGTGCCGTCGTGAATCAGGCGCCAGTTGCGCAGCGGGTCGCCCTTGCCGGGCGGTTCGATCTTGATGACCTCGGCGCCGAATTCGCCCAGCATCTTGGCGGCGAACGGTCCGGCGATCAGCTGGCCCAACTCCAGCACTCGGATACCGCTCAATGGTTTGGATGACATGATTGCCTCGTCAGCTCTTGTGTTTGCCCAGATAGGCCTCGCGCACGCGCTCGCTGGCCAACAACTCCTGGCCCGTGCCCTCCATCACAATGGAGCCCACTTCCAGGACATATGCGCGGTCGGAGATAGCCAACGCCTGGTTGGCCATCTGCTCGACCAGCAGGATCGTCATGCCGCGCTCTTTCAACGACTTGATGATCTTGAAGATCTCGGCCACGATCAGCGGCGCCAGTCCGAGCGACGGCTCGTCCAGCATCAGGATGCGCGGCTTGCTCATCAGGGCCCGGCAGATGGCCAGCATCTGCTGTTCGCCGCCAGAAAGCGTGCCCGCGTACTGCGCGCGGCGCTCTTTCAGCCGCGGGAACATCGCAAAGCACTGCTCGATCTGCGCGGCCAGTTCAGCGGGCGGCTCCTTGCGCAGGAACGCGCCCAGCATCAGGTTGTCGTAGACGGTTTGGTCGGGGAACACCTGGCGCCCTTCCGGCACGTGGGCGATACCCAGCCCTACGCGCTTGTGCGCGCTGATTCCGCCCAAGTCCTGCCCGGCGAACGCAATGTCGCCGGTGGATTTCTCGATGCCCGACAGCGCGCGCATCATGGTGCTCTTGCCCGCGCCGTTGCCGCCGATGATGGTCACGATCTCGTTCGTGTCCACATGCAGCGACACCTGCTTCAGGGCATTGACGGCGCCATAGCTGACCGCCAGGTTCTTGATGTCGAGTAAACGGCTCATTGCGGTCTCCTATGCCGGCGCGCCCAGGTAGGCTTCGATGACTTTCGGATTCTCCTGGATGTGGTTCGGCAGGCCTGAGGCGATCTTCACGCCGTAATCCAGCACCACGATATGGTCGGAAATCGCCATGACCAGATCCATGTGATGCTCGATCAACAGGATGGTCAGGCCCATGTTCTTCAGCTTCACGATCAGGTCCGTCAGCTGGTCGGTTTCTGCGGGATTCAGGCCGGCGGCAGGCTCGTCCAGCAGCAACAGGTCCGGCATGGCCGCCACCGCGCGGGCGATTTCCAGGCGGCGTTGCAGGCCGTAGGGCAGGCTGTTGGCGGCCTCGTCCGCGTAGCGGTCCAGTTCGAAGAACTTGAGGATGGCGTAGGCCTGGCGGCGGATGCGTCGCTCTTCCGCCAGGCTGCCGGGCAGGCCCAGCAGGTTGGAGAAGAAGCTGGATTGCTGCACCCGATAGAAGCCCACCATCACGTTCTGCAGGGCGCTCAGCCCGTCGAACAGCTTCAGGTTCTGGAACGTGCGGCCGATGCCCGACGCAGCAATCTCATTGGGCGACAGGCCCACCATCTGGCGGTTCTTGAAGCGGATGCTGCCGGCGTCCGGCGCCACCAGGCCCGACAGCAGGTTCAGCGTGGTGGTCTTGCCGGCGCCGTTGGGACCGATCAGCGACACGACGGAACCGCGCTCCAGCGAGAACGACACCTTGTTGGTCGGCACCACGCCGCCGAAGGCCTTGTACAGGTCCTTCACTTCCAGGAAGCCGGACGCCGCGCCGCCATGGTCGGCAGGAGGCGCCGGCGTCCAATCGGCCGCGCCCGCCTCGGCGGCCAGCGCCTCGCGCTGGCCGCGCTTGGGCAGCACCTTGGCCAACAGGCCAGCCAGTCCTTCCGGCATGGCGTACAGCGCGAACAGCAGGATCAGGCCGTAGGCGAAATGCTGCACTTCCGGCCAGCGCGCCAGCATGGCGTCGATCACCGTCAGCACCACGGCGCCCAGGAAGGAGCCCGCCGGCGTACGGCCGCCGAACAGCACCAGCACCAGGAAAAACACCGACAAGTTGAAATTGACGAAGTCCGAATTGATGTACTGGTTCTGCTGCGCCACCAGGCCGCCCGCGATGCCGCAGGTGATGGCGCTGATGGCGAAGGCCAGGATCTTGAAGCGGTAGACGCTGATGCCCACGCTCTCGGCCGCAATTTCAGAGGTGCGCACCGCGGCAAAGCCGCGGCCGAAACGGCCGTTCAACAGCAGCGAGGTCATGGCGTGCAGCGCCAGGCCCAGCACCACGACCACCACCACCCACTGGCGGCTGTCCAGCGTGGCGCCGCCGAAGGTCAGGCCGGTGATGCCGTAGAAGCCTTCCTGGCCCTTGAACACGTCGGTCCATTCGGACACGATCTTCTCGATCAGCAGGCCGAAGGCGATGGTCACCATCGCCAGGCTCGGCCCCTTGACCTTCAGCGCCGGGATGGCGATCACCACGCCGAAGACCGCGGACACAACCGCGGCGCAGCCCAGCGCCAGCCAGGGATCGACCTGGTAATTCACGGTCAGGAGCGCCACCGTATAGGCGCCCACGCCGAACAGGCCGGCATGGCCCAGCGATTTCTGGCCGGTCTGGCCGACCAGGATGTTGAAACCGGTGGCAGCGATGTAATAGACCCCGATGTTGAACAGGATCAACAGATAGAAGTCATTCAGGCCCGAATAGGCGTAGCCGATGGCAAGCGCCGCGATGACCAGCGGAATGAGAATCTTGGAGAGCTTCATACTTTCTCCGCGTGCACGCGGCCGAGGATGCCGGCCGGGCGGAAATACAGCACCACGATGATCAGCGCGAACACGGCGATTTCGCGCAGGTTCGAATACCAGAGGCCGATCAGCGATTCCAGCAACCCGATCAGAAAGCCGCCAAAAATGCAGCCGCGCGGATTCTCCAGCCCGCCCAGGATCGCGGCCGAAAAGGCCTTGAGCGACAACAGCGTGCCCACGAATACCGAGGCGGTCGCAATCGGCGCCACCATCACGCCGGCAATCGCGGCCAACGCCGAACTGATCGCGAACACGGCGATCGCCACCGCGTTGGCATTAATGCCCATCAAGCTCGCGGCGGTCTTGCTGAACGCCACCGCGCGCACTGCCTTGCCCATCTTGGTCTTGTGCAAGACCCAATCGAACACGATCATCAGCGCCAGCGTGGTGCCGAAAACCAGGATCTCCTGCGGCCGCACGCCGGTCCCCAGGACCGTGATGATGCCCTCGCCCAGCGGCGAAGCCACTGCTATCGGCGCCGGTCCCCAGACCAGCAGCGCCAGGTTCTGGATGATGATGCCAAAGCCGATGGTGCTCATCACCCAGGACAGGCCCGCCTCGCCCACGAAGTGGCGGATGGCGGTGATGTAGAGCACGTACCCCAGCAAGCTCAGGACCAGCATGGCGGCCAGCAGGGCGAACAGGAACGTGCCCCAGGTCACGTCCTCCGGATTTGGAAAGCCGATCAGCTTGCCCTGGCTGACCAGCAGGATGGCGCTGATGCCGATCAGGCCGGCCAGCGCCAGGAACGCACCCTGTCCGAAGTTGAAGGTCTTGGTCGTGGTGTACGTGATGCTGAACCCGAATGCGACCAGGGCATAGACGCTGCCCATGGCCAACCCGCTCAAGATGGCTTGTAGTATTTGCATGCTGGATGCCCCCCTATTGACGACTCCCCGGCGCGCCGCGGCGCACCGGGGAGAGATCTTTCTCGTTGCCGCGCCGTCTTACAGCTTCAGGTCTTCCGGCTTGATCGCGCGGGTGTATTCGTCATCCACCGACACCACCTTGCCGTCGATCCAGCGCACCAGGCGGAAGTCCTTCACCGACAGGGCTTCGTGGTTTTCCGCGGTGAACGGCTTCTCGTAGGTCTTGATGACGCCCTTGGCCTGGGCCAGGTTCTGCAGCGCGGCCTGCACGGCTTCGCCTTCGGTCGACTTGGCCTGCTCCATGGCGGCAGCGATGAGCTTGACGGAGTCATACGCCTGCGCGGCCATGACGTAGGTCGGCACGCGGCCGTCGCGCTTCATCAACGTGTCATACAGCGCCTTGGACTCGGGCGAGGAGTCTTCGGTGATCGACGCCGTGAAGATCATCTTGCTGGCCAGCTCGGGACCGGCGATGCGCAGGAACGGCGAGCTCAGGTTGGCCCAGGAGGCCAGCGTGGTCGGGAAGTAGCTGATCTTCTCCAGGCTGCGCATGACGTGCGCGTTCGAATCCGCCAGCGCATAGACGATCAGCGTATCGGCGCCCGAACTCTTGATCTTGTTCAGCTGCGACGACATGTCCGTGTCCTTGGGACCGAACTTCTCGTTGGCCACGGGCGTGATCTTGTGCAGGGCCAGGATCTCGACCGCGTCCTTGGCGCCTTGCTGGCCGTAGCCGGTGGTGTCGGCAATGATGGCGACCTTGCCGTTCTTGCTGGCGCGGGCGGCGTAGGCCGCCAGCAACGCGATTTGGTCGCGATCGCGCATGGACACGCGGAACACGTAGTTGGGTGGCGACTTGGCGTAGCGGCCGGTGATGTCGGTGGCAGTGGCCACGGGCGAGATCGTCGGGATCTTCTTCTGCTGCACCAGATGCAGCCAGGCCAGCATATTGCCGGAGTTGACCCCGCCCAGCATGGCGTTGACCTTGACGTTGTCGACCAGTTCGTTGGTGTTCTGGATGGCCTTGGGCGGCGCGCCCACGTCGTCGCGCTCAACGATGACGATCTTCTTGCCCAGCACGCCGCCGGCCGCGTTCAGCTCGTCGGCCGCCTGGCGCGCGCCGGCCAGGGCCGAAATGCCGAAGTCCGCCGAGCCAGTGGCCGACATGTCGCTGTTGAAGCCGATCTTGATGTCGTCGGCCAGCGCGGCGCCGCTGGCGCCCGCCAACGCCGCCGCCAGCAGCAGGGATTTCATGGTCTTGGGGAAATATTTGAAGTACATCTTGTCTCCTTCTGGATCACTCTGGTGACCGCTGATTGGCAATTCAGGATTGTTTGAGGAGGTCGGCGGCCTTGTTGCCGATCATCATGGTGGCCGCGCAGATATTGGCCGACGGCATGGCCGGCATCACCGAGGAGTCGATGACGCGCAGATTGCCCACGCCGTGCACCCGCAGCTGGGGGTCGACCACCGCGTACTTGTCATCGGCCTGGCCCATGCGGGCCGTGCCGTTGACGTGATAAGACGACACGCCATAGCGGCGCGCGAAGTCCAGCAATTCGGAATCGGATTCGCACAGCGGGCCGGGCAGCACCTCGCTGTCGAAGTAAGGCGCCAGAGCCTGTGAACGCAACAGCTGGCGCGCCAGCCGGATACCGCGCACCAACGTCATCTGGTCGCGCTCGTTCTCCAGGTAGTTGGCCAGGATCACGGGGTCCTGCAGCGGGTCCGCCGAACGGATGCGCACCTGGCCGCGGCTTTCGGGCCGGTGCTGCCAGACGCCCGCTGTCATGCCGGGGAAGTCATCCAGCATGCCCACATAGCCTTCCTTGTAGCTGGCCGGCGTGAACACGCCCTGCAGGTCGGGCAAGACGAGGTCAGGCGTGGACTTCCAGAAGTAATGCAGCAGCGACGGACTCAGGGCCATGATGCTGGGACGCTTCATCATCCAGCGGCTGATCTGGCCGGCCAGGCTCAGACCCTTGACCAGCTGGTTCATGGTCTGGCTGTTCTTCACGCGCGCCACGACCCGCACCGAATAATGGTCACTCAGGTTCTCGCCCACGCCCGGCAGATCGCACACCACGTCGATATTGTGCTGGCGCAGCAGGTCCGCCGGCCCCAGGCCCGACAGCTGCAGCAGCTTGGGCGTGTTGATCGCGCCGCAGGACACGATCACTTCCCGACGAGCACGCACCGCGCGGATCTGCGAAGGATGCGCCGGGTGGCAATAGGCCACGCCGGCAGCTTTGCCGCCATCGAACAGGATGCGCGTCGCCTGCGCGTAGGTACGCACTTCCAGGTTCTTGCGGCCCATGGCGGGCTTGAGGAAGCACTTGGCCGTGCTCATGCGCCAACCGCGGTCGATGGTGCGCTGGAAGTAGCCCACGCCGGCCTGATCCGCGCCGTTGTAATCGGGGTTGCGCGGGATGCCCTGTTCCACCGCGCCGGCAATGAAGGCCTCGCAAAGCGGATGGATCCAGTCTATGTCCGTGACCGGCAGCTCGCCCTTGCGGCCGCGGTAGCGGTCGTCGCCGCCCACGCGCCGTTCCATGGACTTGAAGTACGGCAGCACTTCGTCGTAGGACCAGCCGCTGTTGCCCAGCGCGGCCCAGTGGTCGAAGTCGGCCGCCTGGCCGCGGTTGTAGACCAGGCCGTTGATGGAAGTCGACCCGCCCAGGGTTCGGCCCTGCGGAATCGGCACGCGCCGTCCGTTGGTCTGCGCCGTACCTTCGCTGGAAAACTGCCAGGCGTACTTCTTGTTGAATACCGCCTTGATGAAGCCTGCGGGTATGTGCAGGTAGGGACTGCGGTCCGGCGGGCCGGCCTCCAGCACGCAGACCGTCGAGCCGTCCGCGCTCAGGCGGTTGGCCAGGATGGAACCGGCCGCGCCGGATCCCACGATCACATAATCGAACTGATCCGCGTCGCGGAGGGAGGGCTGCTGTGCTTGGCTCATGTCTGGAATCCGCGGGCGTCAGGGAATCGCGTTGAACGACTTGCCGGCAAGGCAGACGTACTTGATTTCCAGGAACTCTTCGATGCCGTACTTGGAGCCCTCGCGGCCCACGCCCGACTCCTTGATGCCGCCAAAGGGTCCGACCTCGTTGGACACGGCGCCGGTGTTCACGCCGACGATGCCGTACTCCAGCCCTTCCATCATGCGCCAGACCCGTTCCAGGTTGGCGGTGTAGAAATAGGCGGCCAGGCCCGAGGCGCTATCGTTGGCCCGCGCCAGCACGGCGGCTTCGGACTCGAAGGTGCTGATACCCACCACCGGGCCGAAGATCTCTTCGTGCGCCAGTTCCATGGCATCCGTGATGCCGGCCAGTAGGGTCGGCTCATACAGCAGCGAGCCGGGCTCGCGCAGCTTGCCGCCTGCCAAGAGGTGTGCGCCGCGCGCCGTGGCGTCGTCCACCAGGCGGGCCACCTTGTCCACGGCGCGCTGGTCGATCAGCGGCCCTTGGGTAACCCCCTCTTCCAGCCCGCCGCCCACCTTCATGCGGCGCATTTCCGCCAGCAGCTTGTCATTGAAGGCGTCGGCGACCCTGGCGTGGACATAGACGCGGTTGGCGCAGACGCAGGTCTGGCCCGCGTTACGGAACTTGGAAAGGACCAGGCCTTGCACGGCCTCGTCCAGGTCGGCATCCTCGAACACGATGAAGGGCGCGTTGCCGCCCAGTTCCAGCGACAGCTTCTTGATGTTGGAGGCGCTCTGCTGCATCAGCAGCCGACCCGTCTGGGTGGACCCGGTGAAGGTCAGCTTGCGCACCGTGGGGTTCTGCGTCAGTTCCGTGCCGATTGGCGCGGGATCTCCAATGACCACGTTGAGCACGCCGGGCGGTATGCCGGCCTGCTCGCCCAGCCAGGCCAGCGCCAGCGCGGTGAACGGCGTCAGTTCGGACGGCTTGAGCACCACCGTGCAGCCGGCGGCCAGCGCCGGGCTGACCTTGCGCGTGACCAGGGCCGACGGAAAGTTCCAGGCGATGATGGCCGCGCATACGCCCACGGGCTGGCGGATGGCCAGCATGCGCTGGTCGCCTCGCGTGTGGGGCAGCACGTCGCCGTAGACGCGCTTGGCCTCTTCCGCGAACCATTCGACGAAGGACAAGGCGTAATTCAGTTCGCCGCGGGCCTCGGCCAGCGGCTTGCCCTGCTCCAGCGTCAGCAGCAGCGCCAGGTCGTCGGCATGCGCCTCGATCAGGGCATGCCATTTGCGCAGGATGGCACCGCGCTCCTTGCCCGTCCTGGCCCGCCAGGCCGGCAGGGCGTCATCGGCGGCCGCGATGGCGCGGGCCGTCTCGGCCTGGCCCAGATTGGGCACCGTGCCCAGTACGCTGGCGTCAAAGGGATTGCGCACCGTGATGGTGGCGCCGTTGTCGGCGTCGCACCAGGCGCCGCCGATGTAGGCCTGCTGCCGCAGCAGCTGGCTATTCTGCAGATTCATTTGTCTCGCGCTCCATCCATCATGCTCCGCACCGTCCGCGCTTGGGCCGTGCGAAATTTTTTGGGGAGGATAGCCCTGGCGCCCGCCTGCGCAACAGCAGTCATTAGCGATGCCGCCATCACCATCCGCGATGACAAGCCCGCCCATGGCTACAATGGAACCTCTCGTCCGCTTTCCCGCCCGTCCCGCCATGCGTCTCGACCCCACCTCCCTCAAGCTCTTCATCAGCGTGGTCGAGCAAGGCACCATCGCCGCGGCGGCCGAACACGAGCACATCGCCGCGGCCGCCATCAGCAAGCGCATCAGCGAACTGGAAGAGAACCTCAAGATCCGGCTGCTCATCCGCACCAACAAGGGCATCCGCCCCACGCCGGCCGGCGTCGCGCTGTCCACCATGGCGCGGCGCGCGCTGCATGAACTCGATGAAATATCGGTGCACATGCGCGACTACTCGCGCGGCCTGCGGGGCTTCATCCGGGTACACGCCAATATTTCCGCGATCACCCAGTTCCTGCCTCAGGACATCAAGCTCTTCCTGAACGACTACCCCAACGTGCAAGTCGATCTGGAAGAAAAAATCACCTCGACCATCATCAAATCGGTCGCCGAGAACGCGGCGGACGTGGGCATCTTTTCGGGCACCGCGCCGGACCACGACGTCGAGATCCACCCCTACCGCGAAGACACGCTGGCGCTGGTGGTGCCCGCTGACCACCCGCTGCAGGACAGGCCTGGCTTTCGTTTCGCCGACGCGCTGGAATACGACTTCGTGGGGCTGCACCGCGGCAGCGCCATCAACCGCATCCTCTCCAACGCCGCCAGCGATGAAAAGCGCAACATCCAGCTCAAGGTGCAGGTCACTGGCTTCGACGCGCTGTGCTTCATGGTGAACTCTGGGCTGGGCATAGGCGTGCTGCCGCTGGACATCGCGCGCCGCTACTCGGCCATGTTCGACATCCGCATCATTCCCCTGACCGAACCCTGGGCACGACGGCAGATCCAGATCTGCGTGCGCTCCTTCGACGCCCTGCCGACCGCCGCCAAGCTCTTCGTAAACCATCTGAGCAAGCGCCAGCCCTGAGCGGACGCCGTGGAACCGGTCCCTGCATCGGCGCGCGTGCAAAAAAAAACGGAGACGGGGTTGCCGTCTCCGCTGCTGCTGTGTGTTTCCGAGCCTCAGTACGTCATGCGCACGCCCAGCAGCACACTGCGCCCGGGCAGCGGCGCCACCGTCGAAATGAAGGAGGCATGGTTGTACGCCAGCTTGTTCAGCAGGTTGGTGCCGCGCAGGTAGACCTCATAGCCCGTGGCGCCATACTGGCCGCGATAGGCCACCACCGCATTGACCATGTTGTAGCCAGGCGTGCTTTCCTCGTAGGCGGCGATGTCCTTCTGCGCAAACACGCGCGCGTATTCGACGCCGCCCGACCACTGCTGCCACTTCATATCGGCGCGCACGCCGGCGCGCGCTGCCGGGATGCGCGGCAGGTTGCCGTCGCCGCCCGTCAGTTTGCCGCGCACATAGTCGCCGAACACCGCGGCCGAGAACACCGGGGTGAACTGGTGGCGCAGTTCGCCTTCCACGCCCGTGAACTCCGCGTCGCGCTGGGTGTACTCGATCAGGCGGAAGTCCTCGTAGCGGTCCAGCGTGTTGGCGTAGATGTAGTTCTTCACCCGGTTATGGAACACGCTGGCCGAGAACGTCGTGTCGCCGGAATGCTTGCGCAGGGTCAGGTCGATGTTGTGCGATGTCTCGCGGCCCAGGTCCGGATTGCCCAGTTCGTAGGTGTTGGTGGCCAGGTGCACGCCGTCCGCATACAGTTCCTGCGCGGTGGGCAGGCGCTGCGAGCGCGACAACGACAGGGCCACGGAATACTGCGGCGCGAAGTCCCAGATGGCCGCGGCCGACAATGACGTACCGGACAGGCTGCTGCGTTGCGCGCCGCCCGTGGGCGAGATGCGCTGCCAGTCCTGCCGCGCGCCCAGTTCGAAGCGCCAGTCGTTCAGTTGGTACTCCTCCAGCACGAACAGGCCGTAAGAGCGCGTCTTGCTGCGCGGCAGGAAGGCCTCTTCGCCATCGGCGCGGAAATCGCTGTAGGCATTCTGCACGCCCACCACCCCGCGCCAGCCTGCGATGGGCTTGTGCTGCATTTCCACGCGCAGGTCGTAGCCCTTGTTCTTGAAGCGGGTACCCACCTCGCCGCCTTCGATTTCGTCATGCTGGTAGTCGGTCAGGCCGCCACGCACGCGGATTTTCTCGAAGCCAGCGAACGGGTCCTGGTACTCGGCGCGCAGATCGAGGCGGTTGCTGCGCAGCTTCACGTAAGGCACGCCGCCGTGTTCGTGCTCGTGGTCGTGATCGTGGCCGTCTTCGTCGTGGCCATGATCATGGCCGCCGCAATGCAGGTGCGTGCCATGCGGGTGGCACCCTTCGTATTCGTGGTTGTGTCCGGGCAGGCCGTACTTGCTTTCCAGATGCGTGAACGCCAGGCCGACGTAGCCGCGCGGCGTAATCCAGGACATGCCCACCGTGCCCTGCGTCGACTCGCTGTACGAGCCCTCCAGCTTGCCGCCCGGCCAGTCGGGCACGTCGTAGTCGCTGGTGCGGCGCTTCAGGCCCTCCACGCGCACGGCGAACTGCCCCTCGCCCGCGGTAATGCCGACCGCGCCCGCACGTTCCTTGGTGCCCGTGGCGCCGCGCAGTTCGGCCTCGGCCTCGATGCCCTTCTCCGGCACCGCCGTCGGGATCTTCTTGTCCACCACATTGACCACGCCGCCGATCGCGCCGCCGCCATACAGCAGCGTAGCCGGACCGCGCAGCACTTCGATGCGTTCGGCCAGCAGCGGCTCCACGGTCACGGCATGGTCGGGAGAAATGCTGGACGCGTCCATGACCTCGGAACCGTCGGACAGCACCTTCACGCGCGGCGCGGTCTGCCCGCGGATCACGGGGCGGCTGGCGCCGCCGCCGAAGGTGTCGCTGTTAACGCCGGGCAGATTCTTCAGCGTGTCGCCCAGGGTGCCGTTGCGCTGTTCGATCAGCGCGTCGCCTTCCAGCACCGAAGCCGGCAAGGTGGTGCTGTTCAGGTCCAGCCCCAGCGGGTTGGCGGAAACCGTGATCGGCGCCAGGGTTCTGGCGGCCGAACGTTCCGCGGCGGCTTCCGCAGCTTCGTCGGCCTGCGCGGCGGGCGCGGCCAGCATCAACGCGCAGACCAGAGGCTTCAGCGCGCCCCGGCGCCCCGCCCGCAGGGCAACCCTGCCGCCGCGTTCTCTCTGCCACCCCAGTTTCTTGCCATTCATCATCGCCCTCTTTCAAATGTTATAACGTACCAAATAATTGGCGAATGATATAACATTTCGAAAATGGCGCAAGCTTGGGGACGCCGTGAATCGGCCGCCGCGGCTCATGGCCGGGCCGGCGCGGGCGCGCGTATCATAGGGCGATGGTGTTCCCCCGACTCCCGACTCCTCCCACGCTGACCGACACGGTCGCCAAGCGCCTGCTCGCCGAGATTGACGAGGGTCGCGTGCCGCCCGGGGAAAAATTGCCCACGGAGACCGCGTTGGCCGAACAATTCGGCGTCAGCCGCACGGTCATCCGCGAAGCGGTTTCGCGGCTGCGGCAGGACGGTATCGTCGAAGCGCGGCAAGGCAGCGGCGTATACGTCACCGGCCACGCCGGCAACCGCGCCCTGCGCATCGATGCGGCCGACCTGTCCTCGCTGGACGCCGTGCTGCATATCGTGGACCTGCGCCGCGCGCTGGAAACCGAGATCGCCGCGCAAGCCGCGGCAGTGCGGAAAAAGCAGGACATGGCGGAGATCGACGCCGCGCTGGCCGCCATTTCGCAGGCGGTGGAAAACGGCGGCGACGGCGTGCAGGAAGACGTAGCCTTCCATCGCAGCATCGCCCGCGCCACCGGCAATCCCTATTTCCTGACGACCCTGGCCTTCGTCAGCCAGTTCCTGGAAGCGGCCACACGCGTCACGCGCGCCAACGAGGCCCGCCACGCCAGCCTGATGCGCGACGTGCTGCAGGAACACGTCGCCATCGTCGAAGCCATACGCAGCAAGGACGTGGACGGCGCGCGCGAGGCCGCGCGCATTCATATGGTGAACGCGGCCAAGCGCTTGAGCCAGGCGCACCGCTAGGCGGGAAAGCCGCGGCGCGCGCGCTGCGGCCGGCGCCTAGCCGAATGCCTTGATGAAGAAATCCCGCGTGCCGAAATTGCCTGATTTCAGCGCGATGCTGATGTCGCCTTGTGCCGCGGGCGCATGGCCGGAACACCAGGGCACGCCGGGATCGATCTGCTCGCCAATGACGACCTGCTGCAATCCCAAGGCCTGCACCACCGCCCCCGAGGTCTCGCCGCCCGCCACGATCAGTTGCCGCACGCCGCGTTCGACCAGGCCCGCCGCGATGCGCGCAATGGCGTCCTCGATCATGGCGCCCGCGCGCGCGGCGCCGAGTTCGCTCTGCGCCTGCCGCACCTGCTCGGGCTGAGCGGTGGAGTAGATCAGCACCGGGCCGTCATGCATGCGCGCATCGGCCCAGGCCAGCGCCTCTCCCACGGCGTCGTGGCCCGCCGCCAGCCGCAACGGATCCAGCGCCAGCGCCGGCCGGCCGCTTTCCATGAACGCGGCCACCTGGCCATTGGTCGCCGCCGAGCAACTACCCGCGACCACCGCCTGCAAACCGGGCGCGCGCGGTTGCCGCGCGTCTGCGGACGCCGCCGTCAGACCCCAGTTGCCGGGCAGTCCGATCGCCACGCCCGAACCCGCCGTCACCAGCGGCATGCCGGCAAGCGCGGGTCCCAAAGCCAGCAGGTCGGCATTGGACACGGCATCCACGATCGCGATCTCCACCCCCTGCGCCCGCAACTCCCGGATGCGGGCGCGGATGGCCTCGCTACCGCGCGCCACGACGCTGTAGTCGATCAGCCCGACGCGGCGCGAAGTCTGCGCGGACAACACGCGCACCAGATTGGGATCGGTCATGGGCGTCAGCGGATGGTGCTGCATGCCCGATTCGTTCAGCAGCACGTCACCCGCGAACAGATAGCCCTTGAACACCGTGCGCTTATTGTCCGGAAAGGCCGGCGTGGCGATGGTGAAATCCGTGCCCAGCCGCGTCATCAGCGCATCCGCGACCGGTCCGATGTTGCCCTCGGGCGTGCTGTCGAAGGTGGAGCAATACTTGAAGTAGATCTGTTCCGCGCCCTGCGCCAGCAACCAGTCCAGCGCCGCCAGCGACTGCGCCACGGCCTCGGCCGCGGGCAGCGTGCGGGTCTTGAGCGCGACCACCACCGCATCCGCCTCGCCGCGCAGGGGTTCGCCAGGAACGCCTATGGTCTGCACCGTGCGCATGCCGGCGCGCACGAGGTTGTTGGCCAGATCGGTGGCGCCGGTGAAGTCATCGGCGATGCAGCCCAGTTTGATGCTCATTTAGCCTCCGGCAAGGCGATGCCCGGGAATATCTTGATGACCGCGCTGTCGTCCTCGCGGCCGTGGCCGGCGCTGGAGGCCTGCATGAACATCTGATGCGCGGTGGAAGCCAGCGGCAAGGGAAAGCGGGTATGCCGGGCGGTGTCCAGCACCAGTCCCAGGTCCTTGACGAAGATGTCGACCGCGGACAGCGGCGTATAGTCGCCCGCCAGCACATGGGCCATGCGGTTCTCGAACATCCAGCTGTTGCCCGCGCTGTGCGTGATCACTTCATACAGGGCGTCCGCGTCCACGCCCTCGCGCAGGCCCAGCGCCATGGCTTCCGCCGCAGCGGCGATGTGCACGCCCGCCAGCAGCTGGTTGATGATCTTGACCTTGCTGCCCGCGCCGGCGCGATCGCCCAGGCGGTAGACCTTGCCGGCCATGGATTCCAGCACCGCGCCGCAGGCGGCGTAAGCCGCCGCGCGGCCCGCAGTCATCATGGTCATCTCGCCGGAGGCCGCGCGCGCGGCGCCGCCCGAGATGGGCGCATCCAAGTACAGGATGCCCTGCGTTTCGAGCCGCGCCTCCAGCGCGATGGACCAGTTGGGATCCACGGTGGAACACATCACGAACACCGCCCCCGGGCGCAGCGCGGCGGCCAGGCCGCCTTCCCCGTACAGCACCTCCTCGGTCTGCTGGGCATTGACGACCACGCTGATGACGATGTCGCAGGCGGCCGCCATGTCGGCCAGGGTGGCGCAGGCCACGCCGCCCTGCGCCGCGAACGCCGCGCAAGCTTCCTGGCGGACGTCGAACACGTGCACGTCGTGGCCGGCCCGGCGCAGGCTTTGCGCGATGCCCGCGCCCATGGCGCCGAGGCCGATGACGCCGACGCGGCGGGAGGGGGTTTGAGGATTGCTCATATCGGTGGCGGTCCCGGCTACGGTAGGAATGGAGAGCAGCCTGCGCTCAGCGCGGCAGGTCGTCGGCCATGTAGGCGCGGATGATGTCCGCGAAATCGGCGTCGCCGCGCAAGCCCAGGCGCTCGGCCCGAGCAGTGTCCCAGCGGCCAGGCCAGCTGCCCACGATGCGCTCGACGCGCTCGTCAGGCTGCCAGCCGACGCGGCCGGCGACCTCCTCGCCCGCGACCTGGCGCAGCGCCTGCACCATCTCGCTTGCCGTGACCGAAACCCCTGGCAGATTGATGGGCGCACGGTCCGCGACGGCGGCCGCTTCCAGTTCGCAGCCGGCGATCAGGGCCTGGATCGCGCCGCGCGGCGACAGCAGCCACAGGCGCGTGTCGGCGCTCACCGGGCAGGCGGCCTCCAGGCCGTTCAAGGGTTCGCGAATGATGCCGCTGGCGAACGAGGAAGCCGCCGCATTGGGCCGCCCCGGACGCACGCTGATGGTGGGCAGGCGCAGCACGCGTCCGTCCACATAGCCGCGCCGCGTGTAGTCCGCCAGCAGCAGTTCGGCAATGGCCTTCTGCGTGCCGTAGGACGATTGGGGATTGAGCGCGGTATCGTCGCGCACGGTGTCGGGCAGCACGCCGCCGTATACCGCGACCGAACTGGTGAAGATCACCCGCGGCTTGTGGCCCAGCGCGCGGCAGGTCTCCAGCAGCGCGCGCGATGCGTCCAGGTTGATGCGCATGCCCAGATCGAAATCGGCCTCCGCCTGCCCGCTGACGATGGCCGCCAGATGGAAGATGGCGCGAGTCTCGGCGTCGATGGCCTGCCGCAACACTGCGGGATCGGCGATATCGCCGACCTGCGCATGGATGCGCGGATCGTCCGGCCCCGGAGCCAGCACCACGTCCAGCAGGTCGATCCGCGTGATGGCTTCAGGCTTGCCGCCATCCAATGCCAGCGTGCCGCGCTCCAGCAGCTTGCGGGCCAGGCGCTGCCCCAGGAATCCGGCGCCGCCGGTGATGAGTATCTTCATATCGCGGTATGCCCCGTGTGGGTCAGATAGGACCGGGCCCAGCCCAGCCCGGCGGAGGTGCCGGCCCGAGGCCGGTATTCGCAGCCGATCCAGCCGGCATAGCCCAGCGCATCGATCTGTTCGAACAGATAGGGATAGTTCAGCTCGCCCAGGTCCGGCTCGTGGCGCTCCGGCACGCCAGCGATCTGGATATGGCCAATGCCCGCCATGTCCCGCTTGAGCTTGACCGCGATATCGCCTTCCACGATCTGGCAGTGATAGATGTCGAACTGCACCTTCAGGTTATCGGCGCCGACCTCGGCGCATATGGCCTGGGCCTCGTCCTGACGGTTGAGGAAAAAGCCCGGAATGTCGCGCGTGTTGATCGGCTCTATGACCACCGTCACGCCGGCGGATGCCGCGGCGCGCGCGGCCCAGGCGAGGTTCTCCAGATAGACCGCGCGATGCGCTGCGCGGTCCTGCCCGTGCTGTATCAGCCCGGCCATGAGATGCAGCTTGCGGTTGCCCAGCACGGCGGCATATTCCAAGGCCAGGTCGACCCCGCGCCGGAACTCGCTGGCGCGGCCCGGCAGCGAGGCCGTGCCGCGCTCGCCTGCGGCCCAATCGCCGGGCGGCGCGTTGAACAGCGCCTGGGTCAGCCCCTGCCCCTGCAGCCGCGCCTGGAGCTCGGCCGCCGGATATTCGTAGGGAAACAGGAACTCAACACCCGCGAACCCGTCCCTCGCAGCCGCCGCAAAGCGGTCCAGGAAGGGATGCTCGGTGTACATCATGCTGAGATTGGCGGCCAGGCGCGGCATCGCGGTTCCTTGATTCAGTAGCGCGCGCCGAACACGACCCGCAGTTCATCGATGGCCGCGGCGCTCAATGGCGCCGGCCGGGGATCGCTCATCAGCCACAGGCGGGCGGTTTCTTCCAGTTCTTCCAGCGCGTAGGAGGCATGCGCCACGGAGCGTTCCCATACCACCGGCCCCAGGCGCTCGAACAGCGCCCCGCGCACCTCGCCGGCCACCGCGGCGACCTCGGCCGCGGCTTGCGGATCGCCGGGACGGCGATAGGGGATCAGCGGAATCCGGCCGACCTTCATGACCTGATAGGGCGTGATGGGCGGCAGCACTTCATCGGGCCGCCAGACGCCCGCCAACGTCAGCGCCACCAGATGCGTGGAATGCGTGTGCACGATGCCGCGGGCGCCGGGACTGGCCTGGTAGATGCCGCGATGCAGCTCCAGCGTCTTGGACGGCTTGCTGCCCGACACGTGCCTGCCCGCCGCATCGACCTTGGACAGTTCGGCGGGATCCAGCCGTCCGAGGCAGGCGTCGGTCGGCGTGATCAGCCAGCCGTCGTCCAGGCGCGCGCTGATGTTGCCGGCGGCGCCCACGGTATAGCCGCGGTTGTAAAGACTGGCGCCGACGGCGCAGATCTCTTCGCGAATGCGGGATTCTTCAGAATTCATAAGGTCATCATACAAATTTTGGCAAAAAAAGACACCCAGGGTAAGTCCCGGGCAGGAATCCGCGATCCCTGCCCGGCCAGCCTCAGTTCACCGTTATCCCGGCATCCCGGATCAGTTCGGCGAAACGCGGCACGTCGCGCGCGATCAAGGCCTGGAAGGCCGCGGAGCCCTGCTCCTGCGTCCCCGGCGCCTGCGCCGCCAGCTTGTCGAGCGACTCGCGTACATTCGGGCTCTTCAGCGCCGCCGCCAGCGCCTCCTCCAGCCGCGCCACCACCGCCGGCGGCGTGCCCGCCGGCGCGGCAATGCCATTCCAGACGCTCATATTGAATTGCGGCACGCCGCCTTCCGCGAACGTAGGCACATCGGGGATCTGCGGCAGCCGGCTCGGGCTGGCCACGGCCAGCGCCGTGACGCGCTTGCCTTCATGGATGGGAATCATGGTGACCGTCTGGTCGATCACGGCTTCCACGGTGCCCGCCATCAGGTCGCTGATCGCCGGCCCCGCGCCCCGATACGGAATCTGCATGCCCTGGGTCCCGGTGACGTGCAGGAAATAGGCCGCCGCGATATGGCTGGTGGAACCCGAGCCGGCGTTGCCGAAGTTCACGTCCTTGCCTTGCTTGCGCAGGCGTTCGACGAAATCGGACAGCTTGGTGATGCCGCTGGCCTTGCTGACGGAAAGCACCATCGGCACGGTCGCCACCAGTCCGATCGCGGTCATGTCGCGGCGCGGATCGAACTTGCTTGCGGGATAGAGCGACGGCGCGATCGCCAGCGATCCCATATTGCCGAAGGTGATGGTGTAGCCGTCCGGCGCCGCGCGCGCCACGCGCTGGTTGCCGATCATCGTGCCGCCGCCGCCCTGGTTTTCCACCACGACGGGTTGCCCCAGATTCTCGCCCATGGCTTGCGCCACGATGCGGGCCAGGCCGTCCGTGGACCCGCCGGGCGCATAAGGCACCACCATCGAAATGGCGCGGGCGGGATAGCCCTGCGCCCCCGCCAGGGCGCTGAATGCAAACAGGCAGGCGCCAGCAGACGCCAGTATGGTCTTCCTCATGGTTTTGCTCCTCGGTTTTCATGGTTGCCGGCAACAGCCGGCCCTCCGCCTTGTGCCGGCGGATTCTTGCGCTACGTTGGAAGGGAAGCGGCGCGGGCGACAGCCCGGCCGCGGCTTGCTCAGCCTTTGGGCTTGGCGCCCAGCTCCACGCCTGCGAGCTGTTCGGACAGGCGCGCAACGGCGGTATGGTCCTGGCCCTTGCCCAGCGTCTTGCCGGCCGAGGCCCACAGTTCGCGGCACAGCGAGGCGAACGGCGTGGGCGTGCCGGTATCGGTCGCGATGCCCAGCGCGATGCCCAGGTCCTTGACCATCAGGTCCATGCCGAATCCCGAGTTGAACTGGCGCGACAGCACGAATTGCTTGAACTTCTTCTGGGTCGAATTGTTCATGCCGGTCGACGCGTTGAGCACGTCGACGATCACGTTCGGATCCAGGCCGAACTGCTGGCCAATCAGCATCGCCTCCACCCCGATCAGGAAACCGCCGGCCGACACCAGGTTGTTCAAGGCCTTCATGGCGTGGGCGCTGCCGACCTCGCCCACCGGCGTAATCGTCGTGCCCATGCTGGACAGGGCCGGGCGCACCCGCTCCAGCGTCGCGGCGGGTCCGCCGTACATGATGGCCAGCTCACCCGTACGTGCGCGCGGCACGCCGCCGGACACCGGGGCGTCGACCATGACGCCGCCGGCGGCGGCAACGGCCTGCGCCAGGCGCTGCGTATGCGCCGGCACGCCGGAACTCATGTCGACCACCACGCTGCCCGGGCGCAGGCCCGCCAGCACGCCTTGTTCGCCGTTGAGCACCTGCTCGACGATCGCGCTGGTGGGCAGCATGGTGAAGACGATGTCGGACTGAGCCGCCAATTCCGCGCAGGTGGCGGCGGCCTGGCCGCCCACTTCCTGGGCGAACTTGTCCGCCTGGCCCGGCACGGCGTCGAACACCGTGACGGCAAAGCCGGCCTGTACCAGACGGGCCGCCATGGGCCAGCCCATGCTGCCGATGCCGATCAGGCCCACGCGCTCCTGCGCGGCGCTCATGCCTTGGACTCCTTGAAGGCGCCCTCTTCTTCCAGCACCTGGTTGGCGACCTTGAACGCATCCAGCCCCGCCGGAATGCCGCAGTAGACCGTGGCCTGCAGCAGGATTTCCTTGATCTCCTCGACCGTCACGCCGTTGTTCAACGCGCCCTTGACGTGCAGCTTGATCTCGGCGGGACGGTTCAGTGCCGTGAGCATGGCCAGGTTAAGCATGCTGCGCGTCTTCTTCTCCAGCCCCGGGCGGCCCCAGGTGTAGCCCCAGCACCACTCGGTGGTGATGTGCTGGAAGGCCATCATGAATTCATTGGCGCGGGCCAGCGAGCCGTCCACGTATTCGGTGCCCAGCACTTCGCGGCGCAGGTTCAGGCCTTGGTCGAACAGGGCCTGGGTTTCGGATTTGGTGTCTGCCATGAGTTCCTCTTGCGTGATGGGATGAGGGGTTGCGGAGCAGGCGTCCGCCTGGTCCATTTTGTCTGATTGTCCGGCAACTTTCCCGCAATCGTCAATAGTCAGATTGTCAGACAATCTTCTTGACTGCTTAAAATTTGAGCAGAATAATGTGCCGCAGAGCGCCGGGCCGGCAGCCTTGCGCCACACCCGAAAAAAGCCAGGAGACAGACATGACAAAACCCCAACAGGCCATGCGCCGCGGGCGCAGGGAATTCGTCGCTGGATTGGGCGCGGCCGCGCTGGCCGCCAGCTTGCCCGGCCGCGCGCTGGCCGCGCCGGCGGAAATCAACGTCGGCGTGATCCTGCCGCTGTCGGGCGCCAACGCCCAGTTCGGCATCAATTCGCGCCAGGGACTGGAGCTGGCCGCCGACGAGATCAACGCAGCCGGCGGCATCAAGGCCATGGGTGGGGCCAAGCTCAAGCTCATCATTGCCGACGCCACTTCCCAGCCCACCACCGCGGCCACCGTGGCGCAGCGCCTGATCACGCAGAACCGCTGCGTGGCCATCATCGGCGCCTACGCCTCGTCGCTGACGCTGGCAATCTCGGAAGTGACCGAGCGCCGCGGCATCCCCCTGCTCACCATGTCGTTCTCCGACGTGCTCACCGAGCGCGGCTTCAAGCACATCTTCCAGGTGGTATCCAAAGGCTCGGTGCTGGGCCGCGCGCAGTATGACTATGCGGCCTCGGTGGTGGCGGGCGCTTCGGACATCAAGAAGATCGCGCTGCTGTACGAGGACACCGCCTACGGCACCTCGCAGGCGGTCGGCGTGCGCAATGCGGCCAAGGCGGCGGGCGCGCAGGTCGTGCTGGACGAGGCCTATCCGCTGGGCATCACCGACGTCACGCCGCTGATCAGCAAGCTGCGCGGATCGGACGCCCAGATCGTGTTCCCGATCTCGTACCTGAACGACAGCCTGCTGATCATCCGCGTCATGCGGCAGCAGCGCCTGACCGTGCCCATCGTGGGCGGAGCCGCGGGCTACGTCATTCCCGACTTCGCCAAGGCCCTGGGGCAGTACTCCGAGGCGGTGCTGTCGATCGCCCCCGCCAACTACGACCAGGCGCCCGAATACACCGAGCGCTACCGCAAGCGCTTCGGCACCTTCATGCCGCACGAGGCGCTGGAACATGCGGTGTGCGCGGGCGTGCTGGCCCAGGCGCTGGAAGTCGCCGCGTCCGACAAGCCGGAAGCGGTCTCCCAGGCGCTGCGCGCGCAGAAGTACGACCAGGGCTGGGCCGGCGTGATGTCGGGTGGCGGCGTGCATTTCGACGCCAACGGCCTGAACACCATGGCGCAGCCCATCATGGTCCAGTGGCAAAAGGGCGAACTGGTCTCGGTCTGGCCGCAGGCGCTGGCCAAGGGCCGCGTCATCACGGCCTCCTGAACCCCACGCGCGGAGCACGGTCATGCAATTTCTGCAGGCACTGGTGGACGGCATTCTGCTGGGCGGGGTCTACGCGGTCATCTCTATCGGACTCACGCTCGTCTTCGGCGTGGTGTCCATCGTCAACTTCGCCCAGGCCGAATTCCTGATGGTGGGCATGTTCGTGGCGTACTTCGCCTGGAAGCTGCTCGGCCTGGACCCCCTGCTGGGGTCGCTGCTGTCGTTCGCGGTGGCCTTTGCGCTGGGCGTGCTGACGCAGAAGTACCTGATCAACCGGGTACTGAAGGCGCCGGCGGTCGCGCAGATCTTCCTGACGGTGGGCCTGCTCATCGTCATGGAGAACCTGGCGCTGATCCTGTTCGGATCCGAGTTCCGCTCGGTACAGACGCCCTACCAGATGACCGCGCTGGCCGTGGGCCCCATCCTGCTCAGCGCCCCCTACCTGCTGGCCTTCGCGGTCGCGTCGGTGGCGGGCCTGGCCCTGTGGTGGGTCCTGAAGAAAACCTGGTGGGGCATGGCGGTGCGGGCCACCGCCCAGGATCCCATGGCCGCCAGGCTGTCCGGCATCTCCACCCACCGCGTGCACCAACTGGCTTTCGGGCTGGGCGTGGGCATGACGGCGCTGGGCGGCGGCATCATCCTGCCCTACTTGACCGCCTCGACCACCGTCGGCGCGCAGTTCAGCGTGCTGATGTTCACGGCGGTGGTGCTGGGCGGGCTGGGCAGCGTGATAGGCGCGGTGGTGGGCGGCGTGGCGGTCGGCGTGATCCAGTCGCTGTCGTCGCTGGTGCTGCCGATGCAGCTGCAGAACCTGGCGCTGTTCGCCATCTTCATCCTGGTGCTGGCCGTGCGCCCGGAAGGTCTTCTGAAAAGGGCGGGCTGATGACCAAGAACCGACAACTCCTGCTGTGGGCGCTGCCGCTGGCGGCCGCCCTGATCGTGCCGTGGCTGATGGAAGACCAGGGCTACGGTATCCGCGTGCTGACGCTGGTGCTGCTGTTTGCCGCCATGGGCCAGTCCTGGAACATCGTGGGCGGCCTGGCCAACCAGATCTCGCTGGGCCATGCGGCCTTCTTCGGACTAGGCGCCTACACCTCGACCCTGCTGCTCATGCGCTACGGGATCTCGCCCTGGCTGGGCATCGTCGCCGCCATGGCGGTGGCCGCGGCCGCGGGCGCGCTGCTCAGCCTGCCCACCATGCGGCTGCGCGGACATTACTTCGCGCTGGCCACGCTGGCCTTCGGCGAAGTGCTGCGCGCCATCGCCAACACCTGGGCCTCCGTAACGGGCGGGCCGGTGGGCGTGTCCATCCCGTTCTCGGAAGGACTGGCCCAGATGCAGTTCAAGTCCAGCATCCCCTACTACTACCTGATGCTGGCGGCCGCGGTGATTACCTCGATCGTGTTCGCGCTGATCAGCCATTCGCGCCTGGGCTACCGCCTGCGCGCGGTCAAGGCCAACCCGCAGGCCGCCGAAGTCATCGGCGTCGACACCGCCCGCACCCGCATCCTTGCCGCCGTCATCTCGGCCGCGCTGATGGGCGCCTGCGGCACGCTGTACGCGCAGTTCATCTACTTCTTCGACCCGGACACGGTCTTCTCGCTGGTCGGCATCTCGGTGCGCGTGGCGCTGATCTGCATCATCGGCGGCGTGGGCACGGTAGCCGGCCCGCTGATCGGCGCGCTGGTCATCATCCCGCTGGAAGAGACGTTCAACGACTGGCTGTCGGGCCACACCGCGGGCGTATCGCAGCTGGCCTTCGGGCTGATCCTGATCGCCATCATCCTGATCGAGCCGCGCGGCCTGTCGGCGCTGTGGACTCGGCTGCGCAACCTGACGCGAGGCCAGCATGCCTGACATCCTCAAGGTCTCACGCATCCAGCGCCGCTTCGGCGGCCTGAAAGCCGTGGACGACGTGTCGTTCACCGTGGCCCGCGGCGACATCCTGGGCCTCATCGGCCCCAATGGCGCCGGCAAGACCACCCTGTTCAACCTGCTGGTCGGGCTGTACCGCGGCAATGGCGGCAGCATCGAACTGGAAGGGCGCGACATCAGCGGCCTGCGGCCCCACCAGATCGCGGCGCTGGGCATGACCAAGACCTTCCAGAACGTGGCGCTGTTTCCCGAGATGACGGTGCTGGACAACGTGCTGGTCGGCGGGCTGCTGCGCCACGACGTCGGCCGGGCGCGCCGGCTTGCGCTGGACAATCTCGACCGCGTCGGCCTGTCCGGCATCGCCGCCAAGCCCGCCGGCGAACTGTCGTTTCCCGAGCAGGCGCGGGTGGAACTGGCGCGCGCGCTGTGCACCGACCCCAAGGTATTCCTGCTGGACGAGGTCATGGCGGCGCTGAACGAATCCGAGATGGACGCCCTGCTGGACCTGATCCGCACCCTGCGCGACGAGTCCGGCATCACCTTCATCGTGGTGGAACACCATATGCGCGCCATCATGCGCCTGTGCAACCGGATCCTGGTGCTGTCGTTCGGCCAGAAGATCGCCGAGGGCAGCCCGGCGCAGATCGCGGCCGATCCCACGGTGATCGAGGTCTACCTGGGCAAGTCGCTGGAGCAGTTGGAGGTGCCGGCATGAGCCTGTTGCAGATCCAGGGGCTGACCGCCGCCTACGACCGCAGCCCGGTGCTGCGCGACATCACGCTGGACGTGCCCGCGGGCGGCTTCGTCGCGGTGGTCGGCGCCAACACGGCCGGCAAGAGCACGCTGCTGCGCTGCATCTCCGGCCTGCTCGACAAGGTCGGCGGCAGCATCAGGTTCGACGGGCAGGAGATCCTGCGCCTGGCGCCGCACCGCGTCCCCGAGCTAGGCATCGCCCACGTGCCGGAAGGCCGTCACGTCTTTCCGGAAATGACGGTCGAGGAAAACCTGTACCTGGGCGGCTACACCCGCCGCCGCGACATGGCGGCGGTCAGGCGCGGCTGCGAGCGGATCTACGCGCTGTTTCCACGGTTGCGGGAACGGCGCCGCCAGCAGGCCGGCACGCTGTCCGGCGGCGAGCAGCAGATGGTGGCCTTCGGCCGCGCCTTGATGCTGGAGCCGCGGCTGTTGCTGCTGGACGAGCCCAGCCACGGCCTGGCACCCAAAATCGTCGAGGAGATGCACCAGGCCATGATAGACATCCACCGCAGCGGCCTGACCATCTTGCTGGTGGAGCAGAACACGCGCCTGGCGCTATCGGTGGCCGAGTACGCGTACGTGCTGCAGTCGGGTTCCCTGGTGCTGTCCGGCCCCAGCGCCGAACTGCTGGAAGACGGCCGCGTGCGGGCGGCCTACCTCGGTTTGTAGCCATGGCCCGCCGACGGGATATATTGCGTCTTTACGTAGACACGGCGGTTCGCCGCGGCGCGGCCATGAGCCTGCGCCGGCGCGCCGGCCCGCCGCCAGCTTAAGCGAGAGACAGCCATGGCCAGCCCGACAGGCGCGGTATTCGAAAAACCCGGCACCCTGCGCACCCGCGTGGAGGAATTCCTGCGCGCGTCCATCATGGACGGACGGATCAAGGGCGGAGAACGCCTGCGCGAACAGGAACTGTGCGATCAGCTCGGCATCAGCCGCAGCACGCTGCGCGAGGCGCTGCGCACCCTGGAGGCCGAGCGCCTGATTTCCATCGAACCGCACCGCGGCCCCACCGTGGTGCGCATCACCGAAAAAGCGGCCCGCGACCTCTATGCCCTGCGCGCCCTGCTGGAAGGCTACGCCGCGCATGAATTCGCCAGGCTGGCAAGCGATGCCGACGTCGAACGCCTGCGCAAGGCGGTGGACGCCCTGCACCGCCAGGCCAAGGGCAGCAACAAGGCGGCCCTGCTGGCGGCCAAGCGCGACTTCTACGACGTGCTGCTGAGCGGCTGCGACAACGACCTGGTCAAGGACATGCTGCCGGGCCTGCTGTCGCGCATCAATCTGCTGCGCGCCACCTCGTTCGCGCGCGCCGACCGCCTGCCGGAAAGCATGGCCGAAATCGACCTGATCTTCGAGCGCATCCGGGCTCGGGATCCGCAAGGCGCGCAAAGCGCGGCGCAGAGCCATATCGTGAACGCGGAACGCACCGCGCTCGAAGTGCTCAAGCGCCAGCAACAGGAGACATCCGACAGTGAAGGCGATCGTCCAGAAACTAAAGGCCGGGGCAGCCCTGGCTCAGCAGGATAGCGAATTCATCCTGGCCGCGCGCGGCCTGCCCTGCGCCATCTGGCTGCAAGCAGGACCCGCTCCCGATGAAAGAATCGCGGCCTGGGCAGGCCAGCCCGCCGCCCCCTCGCAATGCATTGTCGTCAGCGCGCCGCCCGAAACCTGGCACAAGCTGCTCAGCGACACCCCGCCCCCGGGCTACCACTCCTTCACCGCGGCCCGCCGCCAGGCGCAAGGCCTGCGCGTCAGCGGCGACGCGCTGGCCGTCGCCCAGGCCCTGCACCCGCTGGAACGGCTGTTCGAGATCCTGCGCGGCCAGCTCGCCGCCACTCCCGAATGGCTGGACCGCAGCCCGATTTCCGGCGCCTACGCCACCCTCGATATCGGCCCGGCCCGGACCTCTCTCTACTATGAAACCAGCGGCCTCGACGCCGCCCCCCCACTGCTGATGCTGCACACGGCGGGCGCGGACTCCCGCCAGTACCATGCGCTGATGGCCGATCCCGAACTGCGACGGCAATGGCGCATGATCGCCTTCGACATGCCCGGGCACGGGCGCAGCATGCCACTGTCCGGCCAGGCCTGGACCGCTGAAGGTCTCACGCGCGACGCCTATCTGCAGACCTGCCTGGCGGTGATCCGCCAGATCGCGGGCGCGCCGGCGGCGCTGCTGGGCTGCTCGATGGGCGCGGCGATGGCGCTGGTGGTCGCGACAAGCAGCCCCGCCGACGTGGCCGGCGTGGTCGCGCTGGAGGCTCCTTATAAGGCCGCTGGACGGCGCACCCCCATGCTGTGCCACCCCCAGGTCAACCAGGCGGCGCACAACCCCGCCTACGTGCGCGGCCTGATGGGACCGGCTTCCACCCTGCAGGCGCGGCGCGACGCGGCCTGGATCTACTCGCAGGGCGGCTTCAATGTCTATGCCAACGATCTCTGGTTCTACAGCGAGGATTTCAACGCCGCCGAGCACCTGGCCGGCCTCAACGCCGATGCCTTCGGCATATCGCTGCTGACTGGCGCCTACGATTATTCGGCCAGCCCCGAGGATTCCCGCCGGGTCGCGGCCCTGATTCCCGGCGCGCGCTTTCAGGCCATGCCGGAACTGGGACATTTCCCCATGGTCGAGAACCCGCAACGCCTCATGGACTATCTGCGGCCCGAGCTGGACCGCCTGCGCAAACACGGAGCCATCGAATGACGCTGCCCAACTACGAGGTCTACGCCCTGCGCTACGCCACGGTGGCGCGGCAGCGCAGCCAGAACTTCATCACGCCGCCCGACCCGCACGACGGCCCCATGCCGATGGACTATTTCGTCTGGGTCATCCGCGACGGCGCGCGCGCCTACCTGGTGGACACGGGATTCAATGAAGAGGCTGCGCGCGCCCGTGGCCGCGAGTTCCTGCGCTGCCCAATAGAGGCGCTGGCGAAACTTGGCATCGCGCCCGCCGACATCCGCGACGTCATCGTCACGCATCTGCACTACGACCATGCCGGCAACATCCGCAAGCTGCCGCAAGCCCGTCTGCATCTGCAGGAAAGCGAGCTGCATTACGCCTGCGGCTGCAATATGCGCTTCGACATGCTGCGCCACGCCTATGCGGTGGAAGACGTGGTGGACGTGGTGCGGGGCGTGTACGACAAGCGTGTGGCCTTCTACCACGGCCACGACGAGATCGCGCCCGGCCTGCAGTTGCTGCACATCGGCGGCCACACCCGCGGGCTGCAGGCGGTGCGCGTGCACACCGCGCGCGGCTGGATGGTGCTGGCCTCCGACGCCAGCCACTACTACGACAACATGGGCCGCGATGCGCCCTTTCCCATCGTCGACAACGTGGCCGACATGCTGGCGGGCTACGAGATCCTGCTGAAATTCGCGGAATCGCCCGACCACATCGTGCCAGGACACGATCCTCTGGTCAGGACGCGGTATCCGGGCCTGAGCGGCGCGGATACCGAAGTGGTGGCGCTGCACCTGGGCCACGGCGCGCGCCCCTGAATGCTGGCGTTTCGCGCCAGCGGCGCGGCATCACAAGCCCAGCGGCCGGATCGCCTCGTCCACGTCTTCCGCCGACATGTCCTGCACGATGAGGACCATGGCGCCCGCCCGCTGCGCGCCATCCGCTCCTTCCACAGGCTCGGGCACCGAGAAGACATGGCGCACGCCGTGGACAGCCCGCAGGGTCCCGTCCGTCCAGAGCAAGAGCCCCTTCGCACGCAATAGCCGGTCGCCGACCTGGCGCTGCATGTGCCGGGTCCAGCGCGCATAGTCCTCCCAACCCACCGGCCGGCTCTGGGTAAAGGCGTAGGACACGATGCCGTAGCGCAACACGTGCGCCAGCGGCCCCGCGGTTGGCGCCGCGTGCAGCGCCGCAACATCCAGATGCTCGGCGCGCAGTCCGTCGAACAGCGCGGGCGCGTCCCCATCCACGGTGTCCGGCGACACGGGGCGAATGGGCGCGCTGGCGTTGTAGCCGCGCAGCGCAACGCGCAGTGCGCCCACGGCGGCCTCATCGGCCAGATCGGTCTTGGTCATCGCGATGCGGTCGGCGATGGCGATCTGGGTGCTGGCTTCGCGGTAGGCGTCCAGCGTCGGCAGGCCATGCAGCGCGTCCGCCGTCGCCACCACGCCGCCGAAGCGGTAGTGGCGGGCAATGAGCGGATCCGCCGCCAGCGTGTTGATGACCGGACAGGGATCCGCCAGCCCCGAGGTTTCCACCACCACCCGCGTAAACGCGGGGATCTCGCCGCGCTGGCGCCGGTAATAGAGCGACTCCAGCGTATCCTGCAGCGAACTGGTCGCCGCGCAGCACAGGCAGCCGGAATCCAGCAGCACCACGTCGGTATCGTCGGCGCGGCCCACCAGCATGTGGTCCAGGCCGATCTCGCCAAACTCGTTGATGACCACCGCCGTGTCGGCAAAGCGCGGGCTGCGCACCAGGCGCGACAGCAGCGTGGTCTTGCCGCTGCCCAGGAAGCCCGTCAGCAGGTAGACCGGCAACGGTCCGGCGGTCGTGGGCATGGGCAGCTCAGGCCTGTTCCGCGGCGGGCGCGGGCAGGTTGCGCAGATAGTCCTGCACTTCGCGCGACGGAATCACGTCGGCGTACTTGCAGTTCAGGTCGAACAGGCTCATCGCGTGGCTGGCCTGGAAGCGGTCGAACGCAGCCTCTTCGGGAATGATGACCTTGAAGTTGTACGAGTAGGCATCCACCGTGGTGGCGCGCAGGCATCCCGAAGACGTGCAGCCCACCAGGATGAGGGTGTCCACGTCCAGGAAGTTCAGGTGGCTCATGAAGATGGTGCCGAAGAAGCAGGACGGCTTCTGCTTGGTGATGCGGATGTCCTGCGGCCGCGGCGCCAGCGGCTCCACGGTCTGCGTGGCGTGGGTATTGGCGAGCACGGTCTTCTCGCCGCCGCGATGGTTCTTGCCCACTTGCACGCCGCTGTCCAGCAGATCGGCGCGGCGGCCGCTTTCGGTATAGAAGACCGGAATGTTCTTGTCGCGCGCCAGCTCCAGCAGCGGCACGATGTGCGCCACCGCGTCCCAGGCCTCGCGGCCGCAATGGGTGCGGTACTGCTTCAGTCCTTCCAGGATGTCCTCGGGCGTGTCACCGCAGAAGTTGTACTGCACGTCGATGATGAACAGGGCCGGACGTTTGCCGAAGCCGCCGCGCTTGCCATAGCCGGCCTGCGCCAGCACCTGCTTGTCGCGCTCGGTCAGAAAATCGTCCCAGATTCGCTTGGTTTCGCTCATGGTAATGCCTGCCAGAAAAAGAGTAGGTTCAGTTCAAAGACGCTTGAGATAGCGGCCGCCCGGATTGCTGCGCGCGGCGTCGGTAATGCGGCCGTCCAGCGCCACGGTGCGCCCGCGCACCAACGTGCGCACGGGCCAACCCTTCAGGGTCATGCCCTCGTAGGGCGAGTAATCGGAATTGGATTCGAGCGCAGCGGGATCGACGGTGCGCTCCAGGTCCGGATCCACCAGCACCAGGTCGGCATCCTTGCCGATCTCGATGCTGCCCTTGGCCGGCATGCGATAGATGCGGGCGGAGTTCTCCGTGCCGACCTTCATCAGCGTTTCCAGCGGCACGCCACGGCGGTGATAGCCCTCGTGCAGCAAAATCGGCAGCATCAGGCCGGTACCGGGAAAACCGTTGCTGGCCGCCCAGATGTCGGTGTCCTTGGTGGCGCGCTTGCGCGGCACATGGTCGGTGCCGATGGTGGTGATGGAACCGTCCAGCACGCCCTCCCACATCGCGTCCACATCGGCCTGGCCGCGCACCGGCGGATTGACCTTGGCATAAGTCCCGGCGGGCGATTCGTCATTCAGGAACAGGTAGTGCGGGCAGGTCTCGACGTAGATCGGCGGCGCGTCGGGCGTGCGGCGGTGGCGCCGCGCCTCGTCCAGCGCCTCGCGGCTGCTCAGGTGCACGATGTTGACCGCGGCGCCGGTCTTGGATGCGAAGTAGCAGACGCGGTGCACGTTCTCCGCTTCCAGGAAGTCCGGGCTCTGTTCGTTCCAGGCCTTCAGGTCGTCGCGGCCGGCGGCGCGCAGCGGGTCCCGCAGGACCGGAATCACTTCTACGTTTTCACAATGCACGCCCATGATCGCGCCCGGGATCGCCGCGGTGGCGCGCAGCGCTGAATACAGCAGACCGTCGTCGATATCGGTAAAGCCCTTGGACAGCCCTGCGGCGCCCTTGTACATCATGTAGAGCTTGTAGGAATTGACGTTGAAGCGGCGCGAGATTTCCTCCAGCGTCTCCACGTGCAGATTGCTGGTGATGCCGAAATGGAAGCCGAAATCCACGCAGCTCTGCGACAAGGCGCGATCGCGCACCTTATCGAAGGATTCGCGGATATCCGCCGAGCGATGAAACGACAGCACGGAGGTGGTGCCGCCCAGGGCGGCGAAGCGCGACTCGGTTTCGAAGTCGGTCTCTGGCGAGCCGAAGCCGAAATGCACGTGCGGATCGATCAGTCCCGGCAGTACCCACAAGCCCTGGCAATCTATGGTCTCACGGGACTCGAACTGCGCGCCCGGCTCGGCAATGATGGCAATCCGGCCGTCGATGACGCCGAGCACGCCTTCGGTCAGCCCCTGCTGAGGCAAGTACAGTCTGGCGTTGGTAAGTAGCAGATCCAGCATGATGTGGTTTTTCCCGATAGATGCGTGTTTTCAGCAATGGACCGCGTCCGCGGCCTGCGTGTCGTTCAAGAATCCGTTGAGGACGCTGGCGGGGATGCCGCCCTCCGCCATGAGTTTGCGTTCGGCGCGAGTGAGCACCTGGGCATAGGCCTGGAAGACGATGCGGCGCTCGCCGTCTTCGGCGACGACGGTGATGGGCTCGCCCTTGCGCACACCATTAGCCACGTTGTCGAAACGCAGGGTTTCCGCCCCCGTCAGGCCCAACTGGCGCCAACCCTCGCCCGGGGCGAAAGCCAGCGGCAACACCCCCATGCCCACCAGATTCGCCCGGTGGATACGTTCGAACGATTCCGCGATCACGGCGCGCACGCCCAGCAGCGCCGAACCCTTGGCGGCCCAGTCGCGGCTGCTGCCCATGCCGTAGTCCTTGCCGCCCAGGATCACGCTGGCCACACCCTCAGCGCGGTAAGCCTCGGCCGCGTCGACCACCGCCATGCGCTGTCCGCTGGGGAAATGGCGGGTCACGCCGCCCTCCATGTCCGGTACCAGTGCATTCTTGATGCGGATGTTGGCAAAGGTGGCGCGGGTCATCACATGGTGATTGCAGCGGCGCGCCACATAGGTATTGAAATCGCGCGGCGCCACGCCCTTGCCGATCAGGTACGCGCCAGCCGGCGTATCCGTCGGGATCTCACCGCTGGGCGAGATGTGGTCGGTCGTCAGCGAATCGCCGAACGCGGCCAGCACACGGCCGTGCGTCAGGCTGGATTCCAGGTCGGCCAGGGCATCGCGGCCGGGCTCGGTCCTGAAGAATGGCGGCTCGACCAGGTATTGCGATTCCGGGTCCCAGGGAAAGCGCAGCCCCGAGGGTGCCGGCAGGTCGCGCCAGATCGCGCTGTCCAGGCTCGCCGGGTCATAGACCTCGGCGAACAAGACCGGATCCGCGGCCAGCGGCAGCAGGGCCGCGATCTCTTCCTGGCTGGGCCAGACATCGCGCAGATAGATGGGTGCGCCATCGGCGCCCGGCCCCAGCGGTTCGCGTTCGAAGTCCAGGTCTATCCTGCCGGCCAGCGCGTACAGCACCACCATGGCGGGAGAGCCAATGTAGTTGGCGCGCAGCAGCTTGTGAATGCGGCCTTCGAAATTGCGGTTGCCGGACAGCACGGCCGCCGCCACCAGGCCGCCCTCGGTGATGGCATCGGCCGCCGTCGTCTCCAAAGGACCGGACTTGCCGCCGCAAGTGGTGCAGCCGTAGCCGATCACGTGGAAACCTTGCGCCTGCAAGGCTTGCAGCAGGCCGGCGGATTCCAGGTAGCGCGTCACCGCGCGCGAACCCGGCGCCAGCGAACGCTTCACCCAGGCGGGCGGCGTCAGGCCCAGCGCCAGCGCTTTTTTTGCGACCAGGCCGGCGGCCAGCATCACGCCTGGATTGGACGTATTGGTGCAGGAGGTGATGGCCGCCAGCGCCACCGAGCCATGGCCCAGGGAAGCGCGGCTGGGCGGATACGCGACCAACGCGTCGGCGTCCACGCCGAATCCGCCCTCGGCCAGGGGCTGGCCCAGGCGGTGGCGGAAGTCCGCCGCGACCTCGCCCACGTCCATGCGGTCTTGCGGCCGTCGCGGACCCGCCACGCTGGGACGCGCGGCCGACAGGTCGATCTCTATCACCCGGCTATAGACGGGTACGACCTCGCCGGCATCGCGCCACAGGCTGTTGGCGCGGGCATAGGCCTCGATCAGCGCCAGCTGCTCGTCGCTGCGCCCGGTCATGCGGGCATAGTCCAGCGTGCGGGCGTCTATCGGGAAAAAGCCGCAAGTGGCGCCGTACTCGGGCGCCATGTTGGCGATGGTGGCGCGTTCCGGCACGCCGAGCGCCTGTGCCGCTGGGCCGAAGAATTCGACCATGCAGCCCACCACGCCCGCCGCGCGCAGCTGCTGCGTGATCAGCAGGGCGGCGTCGGTGGTGAGCGCGGGCGCCTCGATGGCGCCGCGCAACCGCACCCCCACGACCTCCGGGATCGGAAACGTATAGGCATGCCCCAGCAGGGCCGCCTCGGCGTCGATGCCGCCTACGCCCCAGCCCAACACGCCCAGGGCGTTGACCATCGGCGTGTGCGAGTCGCCGCCGATGACGAAATCGGGATAGGCCCAGTCGCCATCCGGCCGTGACTGGCGCGCGACCACCGGCGCCAGGTACTCCAGGTTGACCTGATGGATGATGCCGATGCCCGGCGTGATGACCCGCAGTCCCTTGTAGGCCTGTTGCGCCCATTTCAGGAAGCGGTAGCGCTCGTCGTTGCGCTCGAACTCGCGGCGCAGGTTGCGCTGCACCGCGCCCTCATCGCCCCAATGGTCGACCTGCAGGGAATGGTCCACGATCAGGTCCACGGGAATCCGGGTGTCCACCCGCGCCGCGTCCCCGCCCGCCTGGGCCACCGCGTCGCGCAACGCCGCCAGGTCCTGCAGCACCGGCAGGCCGCTGGAATCCGGCAGGATCACACGCGCCACGTGCAGCGGCAGGTCGGCGCCGGCATGCTCGCGCCAATCCCAGAGCCTGCCGATCTCTTCGTCGGACACGGCGGCGCCCCAGGCGCGATGACGCAGCAGGTTCTCAAGCAGCACGCGGATGACATAGGGATATGCGTGAATGTCACGCCCCGCGGCTTGGGCCGCGGCGGACAGGTCCGCGTAGCGCAGCGTCCTGCCGCAACAGGAGAAAGACTGGATCATGGCAGCGGTAATCGGGAAAATCTCAACTGAGGCCATCTTACGGCTTACGAAAGAATAGTGTCAACACTATTGCATTATTCAAAATCAGATAGAGACCCATCAAAAACAGTTTTTGCCTTACGCAAGTGAAGTGTAAATAGATGGGGCCTCATCGAAGGCCTAGGGATAACCCCTTACAACATCGGTAAAATAGCCAAAACATCCATGGCGATGCCGCCGATCTGGCATCGATTTCACACTCAAGCCAACTCCAAAAGAGTTGACACTTTTTAAATTCCTTTGATAGGCTGTCAACACTATGAACATCGCCACGACCTCCATCGCCATCAAGGACGACGCCTCCGGCCCGCTGGCCGACGTCGTTTTCGACCAGGTGCTGGACGCGATCTACCAGGGCCGGCTGGCCCCGGGCAGCGTCATCAATGAAGTCGCGCTGGCGCAGGAATTCGGCGTCAGCCGCGGTCCGGTGCGTGAGGCCGTGCGCCGCCTGCAAGGGATCCAGCTGATCACGCGCGAGCCCTACATCAAGGCGCGAGTGGTGACGCTGTCGGCGGAATCCGCGCTGGAACTGTTCCAGATGCGCATGGCACTGGAAGGCGTGGCCTGCAATCTGGCCACCCGCCGCATGAGCGACGAAGAAATCGCGCAGCTGCTGGCCGAGCTGGAACAGGACCGCCAGCGGCGCCTGGCAGCGGCCAATGGCGGCGCCCCCGCGCCGCGGGTCTTCGACTTCCATGAGCGCATCGTGCGGGCCAGCGGCAACAACCGCATCATCAACGCCCTTTGCGGCGACCTCTATCACCTGCTGCGCGTCTACCGCCGGCACTCCGGCACCGTGCTGGAGCGCAAGGACGACGCCTATGCCGAACACTGGCAGATCCTGCGCGCGATCCGCGCACGCGACGCCGAATTGGCGGAATCGCTCATGCGCTCGCACATCGAACGCGCGGCGCAACACCTTTTTGAACATCTGGCGGAAGGGGCGTCCGGCATCGCCGGGCACCCCGTCTCCGCTGCCTGACACTCTTTGGAGCAGTACGACATGCACAACCCGCGCCACCAGTTCCGGCAATTGCTGAAGAACGAACCCTTCATCGTCTCCCCCGGCGTGTACGATGGATACAGCATCCGCCTGGTCGAGGCCGCGGGTTTCAAGACCGCCTGCACCAGCGGTGCGGCAGTGTCCAACGCACTGCTGGGCATCGCCGACATCGGCGTGATGGGCCTGTCGGAAAACGTCACCCACTGCCGTCATCTGGCACGCTCCGTTTCCATTCCCCTCACGGCTGACGCCGACACCGGCTACGGCAACCCGGTGAACGTCTACCACACGGTGCAGATGTTCGAGGAAGCCGGCGTCGCCGGCATCAACCTCGAAGACCAGGTCAGCCCCAAGCGCTGCGGCCACATGCCCGGCAAGGACGTGGTGAGCGAAGCGGAAATGGTCAAGAAGATCGAAGCCGCCTGCCTGGCGCGGCGCGACGATGACTTCGTCATCATCGCCCGCACCGACTCGCTCGCGATCGAGGGCATCGAAGGCGCGGTCAAGCGCGCCCGCGCCTACGCTCAGGCCGGCGCCGACATGCTGTTCCCAGACGCCGTGCGCACCGAGGACGACATCAAGCGCCTGGTGGACGCCGCCGGCATTCCGGTCAGCATCAACATGGGATTCGGCATCCGCAACCGTCCCACCACGCCGCTGATTCCCCTGCCGCGCCTGAAGGAAATCGGCGTCAAGCGCATCAGCCTGCCGCGCATGCTGCCGGCCGCCGCCATTTACGGCATGCGCCAGGCGCTGCAGGTGATGCAGGGCGTGATCGCCAGCGGCGAGCCGGCCGACCGTCCCGACTTGCTGGTTGGCATCGAAGACATCATGCAATTGATGGGCTACGAGCAGATGCGCGCCATGGAAAAACGCCTGACGACGCTGGCCGACTGAGCGCATCGCCATGACTGAGCGGAATGCGCAGGCGCATTGCGTCCTGACGGGCGCGTCGTCGGGCATCGGCCTGGCGCTGGCTGAACTGCTGCTCGCGTCCGGCTGGCAGGTGACGGGCGTGGACATCGCGCCGGCGGCAATCAAAGGCCATGGACAGTATCGCCATCTGGTGTGCGATCTGACCGACGCCGCCGCCTTGCGCGGTCTATGCGCGCTGCTGGACGGCTGCGCCGTGCTGGGCCGCGCGCAGCGCCTGGCCTATGCCGCGACCAAATCCGCCCAGATCGGCCTGGCGCGCAGCCTGGCCGCCGAACTCATCGTGCGCGGCATCACCGTCAACGTCGTCGCGCCCGGCGCGGTCGACACGCCCATGCTGCGCGATCCCAAGCGCGGCGCTCCGCCGCAGGTGGAGTTGCCGCTGGGCCGCCTGATCGACGCGGGCGAAGTCGCCGCGGCCATTGCCTTCTTCCTGGGCGCGCAGGCAGGCGCCATCACCGGACAGACGCTCTACGTCTGCGGCGGCGCCTCGCTGGGAGCGATGCCGCTATGACGCAGGCGAACGCACCCACGCTGCATGGCAAGGTCGTGATCCTGACGGGCGCGGCCGGTGGATTGGGCCAGGCGATCGCGGCGCAATGCCTGCTTGCCGGCGCCCGCGTGGCCTTGCTGGACCGCGACGCGGAACTGCTCGCGCAAACCCGCCAGACCCTCGCTGCACCTGACACCCAGACGCTGGCGATCGCCTGCGACGTGACGGATGCGCAAGCGACGCGCGAAGCCGTCGAAAAAACGGCCACGCATTGGGGCGCGATCCACGCCCTGGTGAACAACGCCGCCACCGTCACGCCGGGCAACAAGATCGCGGACCTGACGCTTGAACAATGGCGCCAGGCGCTGGACGTGAACCTAACGGGCGCGTGGCTGATGAGCAGATGCGCCATCCCCCACATGGCGCAGGCGGGCGGCGGCGTCGTGTTGAACATCGCCTCGCAGCTGGGCAGCGTGGCCGCGCCGGGCCGTGGCGCGTATGGCGCCAGCAAGGCCGGTCTGATCGCGCTGGCGCGCGCCATCGCCGTGGATCACGCGGCCGATGGCATCCGCGCCTTGAGCCTGTCGCCGGGCGCGGTCCTGACCAGCAGGCTGGTCGCGCGCTATGGCAGCGCACAGGCCGCCGGCGCCGCCTTGGCGGCCAAGTACCCAGCCGGACGCCTCGGCACGGCCGAGGAGATCGCACAGACCGCAGTTTTCCTGATCAGCGACGCCGCCTCGTTCATCACGGGCACGGACATACGCGCGGACGGCGGCTACACCGCGCTATAGCTCCGGCCGCCACCATCGACTTCACACAAGACTTACATCACACAGCAAGGGGTAGAACCATGAAGCACATCACCACCACCTCCGCAACGCACGGACGCCCGGCGCGTCCGGCCCTGCGCCGCAGCATGCTGGCGCTGCTTGCCGGTGCCTTCGGGCTGGCCGCCGCCCCCGTCTTTGCGCAGGGCACGGACAACTTTCCCAACCGCGCGGTCACCATCGTCGTACCCTTCCCGGCCGGCGGCGCCACCGACATCACCGCTCGTCTGGTGGCCGAAGGCCTGTCCAAGAAGTGGGGACAACCCGTGGTGGTGGAAAACAAGCCCGGCGCAGGCGGCAACGTCGGTTCGGAATACGTGGCGCGCGCCGCGCCCGACGGCTACACCCTGGTGCTGGGCGTGACGGGTTCGCACGGCATCAATACGTCGCTCTACAAGAACATGCGCTATGACCCGGTCAAGGATTTCGAGGCCATCACGCAAGCCACGCTGTATCCCAATGCCATCATCGTCAACAACGATGTGCCGGCCAACAATCTCCAGGAACTCATCGCGCTGTTGAAAAAGCCCGATGCGCACTATTCGTACGGCTCGGACGGCAACGGCACGGCATCGCACCTGGGCATGGAGCTGATCAAGAACCAGGGCAAGTTCGAGATTTCCCACATTCCGTACCGCGGCAGCGCGCCGATGGTGACCGACCTGCTGGGCGGCCAGATCCAGGTAGGCATCACCGGCCTGCCCGCGGTGCAGGCCTATGCCAAGAGCGGCAAGCTGAAGATCGTGGCGCTGACCACGGCGGGGCGCTTCGCCAGCGCGCCCGACTATCCCACGGTGGCCGAACAAGGCTTCCCCGGCTACGCCGCTCCGCCCTGGTCGGGCTTCTTCGCCCCCAAGGGTACGCCCAAGCCGCTGGTGGAGAAGATCTCGGCGGACATGCGCGAAGTCATGGCCGATCCCAAGACCAAGGAGAAGCTCGCCGCTTCCGGCAGTGAATTCACGCCTTCCACGCCCGAACAGTTCCAGGCTTTTGTGCGGCAGGAAATCGCGAAGTGGGCCGAGGCCGTCAAGATCTCCGGCGCGCGCATCGACTAAGGCGGCATGCACGACGCCAGCGCCGCGGCTGCGGCGCTGGCGTGATGCGCATCAGTTGTAGCGGAACGTGGCGGTCAGCATCGCCGAACGGCCGGGCGCCACGTAGCTGAACAGGCCCACGTGCGAAGCCTCGTAGATGGTCTCGTCGGTCAGGTTGTTCAGGTTCAGCTGCAGGCCGAAGTTCTTGTTGAACTGATAGGCCGCCATCGCGTCGTAGCGCCAGTAGGACGGCAGCTGATAGACGTTGGCATCGTCCACATAGCGCTTGCCCGTGTAGGTGGCGCCCGCGCCCACCGTCAGCTCCGGCAGGAACTTGTAGGTGGTCCACAGGCTGGCGCTCTGGCGGGCAATGAACTTCATCTGATTGCCGCTGTAGTCGGTGCCGCCGCTCTGGTAGCTGGTGACCTTGGGGTCCATGTAGCTGTAGCCGCCCCAGACCTGCCACTTGGGCGTGATGGATCCCGCCACGCCCAGCTCGATGCCGCGCACGCGGTTGCTGCCGGACAGCGTCACATCGCCCGTGATGGGATCGGAGCTGCGGGCATCGGTCTTGCGGGTTTCGAACACCGCCGCCGTCAGCGACAGGCGCTCATCGAACACGTCCCACTTGGTGCCCAGCTCGATGCTGCGGCTCTTTTCAGGCGCCAGCGCCGCGGTGCCCGCGGTCAGGCGGCCGCCTGCCGCGCCGTCCGCGCCGCCGGACTGGCCCGCCGTTTCACCGGACGGGTTGGACGAGGTGCCGTAGGACACGTAGATGCTGCCGTTGGGCGCGGGCTTGTAGACCAGACCCAGCTGGTAGTTCCACATGTTGTCGGTGCGCTCGACGTTGCCGCTGGTCACGCGGTAGTTGTCATAGCGCAGGCCGGCGTTGGCTTCCCATTGCTCGCTGAACTTGACCGTGTCGAACACGTAGGCCGCGCGCGTAATGGTCTTGGCGGCGTCGTAGCGCGGCCCCCAGCGCAGGCTGCCGGTATACGGCTGGCGGGGATTGGGGTTGTACAGGTCGTCCTGCAGGGTCTTGTCGAAGCCGCCCGAGGGCACGCCGTCGCGCTTGCTGATCGTCTCGGTGCTGAACTCCAGGCCGGCCACATAGCTGTGCCGCAGGCCGCCGGCGGTGAATTCGCCGAACATGTCGGTCTGGTTGATGAAGGAGCGGTTGGTCTGGTTCAGGCTGCGCAGCGCCTTGCTCATCTTCACGCCGTCCGCCTCGTTCGAGCACGGCGCCACGCCATAGGCGGGGTTGGGCCTGCCGCCCACGCGCGCCGCGCAATTGTCGAAGGACGGGCGCGTCATCACGTATTCGTTGGTGGACTCGCTATAGCGCGTGCCGTTGCGCAGTTTCAGCTTGTCGCTGAACTTGTGCTCGACCATCAGGGTGGTCATGTCGGCCTGGTTCTTGCGGTAGTCGCGGCCGATCAGGCCGTAGTAGTTGTTGCGATCCACCTTGGGCGGCGTGACGCGGTCCGGGCGCGACTCGTTCTTGAACGGAATGCCCAGGTCGGGCGTGTCGTCGTTCTGCAGATGGTAGTAGCTGAGCGTGACTTGCGTCGGCGTGCCCAGCCCCCACGAGAACGAGGGCGCCACGCCCCAGCGGTCGGTCTCGACGTGGTCGCGGCCCGGGATGTCGCCGCCCTGCTTCATGAAATTCAGGCGGAATGCCGAGCTTTCGCCCAGCGCCCAGTTACCGTCGCCGGTCAGGCGCCAGTTGTCGTCGGTGCCCACGCCGACGGTGCCTTCCGCGAAGTTCTCCAGCTTGGGGCTCTTGCTGACCAAGTTGATGCTGCCGCCGGTCGAACCGCGGCCGGAGTATGCGGAACTTGGCCCCTTCAGGATCTCGACCGACTCCAGGTTGAAGGTCTCGTGCGAGAAACGGCCCAGGTCGCGCATGCCGTCGACCATCATGTCGGTACTCGCTTCGTAGCCGCGCACGAAGGGCCGGTCGCCGGTGGGCGTGCCGCCCTCGCCGGCGCCGAAGGTAATGCCCGGGGCGGTGCGCAACACATCCATGAGCGAAGTCGCGGCGCGGTCGCGCATCAGCTGTTCGGTGATCACGGTGACCGAACGCGGCGTGTCCAGCAGGGGCGCCGTCATCTTGGGCGACGAGGCGATGTTGGCTTCGTAGCCATCGCTGACCGCTTGCCCCTGCACGTGCACCGGCGACAGTTCGTGCACGGCGCCTGGCGCCACGCTGCCCTGCGCCAGGGCCAGGCCCGGCGACATCAGCGCGCCGCACACCGCGGCATAGATGGAGGTCGAAGTGTTCCCACCGGCCTTGGCATGGGCCGTCGATGTATCTGCTTTGTTCATTGGACTCTGTCAGAAACCGCCCCGCGGCGGCTGCGCTATCAGCGCGGTCTTGGTTTTTTAAGAGTGCCAATGATATTCATTCTTATTTTTACATTCAACAAATAGTCAGGATTTATTCAGAAAATTGTCAATTTTGTGGAATTTGGCAGGATCAAAAGACCATAATGCGGCGCGATAGCAACAATCCGTGCGCATCAATCTGTTCACAGCACGCGCGCATTGACGCTCATCCTCAGGCTTTGCGCATGAAAAAAGCCCCTTTCTCCAGAGATCGAATCCTCTGGGGAAAGGGGCTGGACAGACTCCCAGCCACGCGTCGCCCAACCTTACAGCGAGTACCGGTACTCGCAGTTGAGGGTGGCCTTCAGCGGCGTATCGGCCTGCACGCCCGACACGCTGCGCGGCCGCGGCGCCATCAGCTTGGCCTGAAACTTGCCGGCGGCGTCGCCATTGCTTTCCCGCTTCACCGTCAGGCTGGACGGCATGGCGTACAGCGTGAGCGGCTGGCCCTGGGCCGCGATCACCAGCGTGAATACGGACTGCGGAAAGTCCGCCACCACGAAACCCTGGGTCGCATCCGAGTCGAACGTCAGGCTGCCGTCCGCGTAGCTCAGCTTCAGCTTCATTTCCTCGGACGATGGTGATGGGATCGCGCCTTCCAGTTTGACCTTGCCGCTTTCGGATACGCAGTTCAATTCGGCGGGTGCAGATCCCGCATGGACAACGCCGCTCAACGACAAGCAGGCCGCAAACCAAATTCCTCGCACCGCCATGAGACTCTCCTTCGTGGGACCCGGTCTTGATCCGGGATCATTACGCAGCATCAGTGCGCGCTTTCGTCCGCCGGCTTCAGCACGCCGGCTTCCCGCAGCGTCTCGGCGGCGCTATGGCGGATCGCCGACAGGCAACGCGCGACGATGCCGCGCAGCAAGGCCTCCGAGGGCAGCGCGTCGGGTGCCGCCACAAAGCTCTCGATCGCAGCCGAAACGCGGTTCGTCACCGGGTCTCCGCTACCCTGCGTGATGTACAGCTTCACCGCCTTGCAGCGATTGTTGACCGTATTGATGATCTCCAGCAGCTCGGCGCGGCCCAGGCCTATGTCGGCCGCATCCACAAAAGACGGATAGACCAGGCGCAGAAACTCCGGATCATCGGCGGTCAGGCTGAAATACAGGGTGCCCAGTTCGGGATGGCGGAACAGGACGTCGCCCTCTTCGTCGACCCGGGCGACCAGGCCCAACTCTTCCTGAACCACATGTTGGTAGAGCGCGGCAAGCGGCGTCGCGCCGGCAGTGATGTTCGACATGTTTCGACTCTCTTCGTATGGATCGCACGGCGGATGCCGCGCTGAACCTTGCGCCGCGAAGCATAGCGCCCATTGCGTGCTCGCGCTGGTCAGATTTGCGCCAGAGATCAGCCCGCGATACATGCGCTAGGATGTAGGAACCCGCCCGAGCCCTCAAATGGGGCCAGGCCAGGATGTCCATCAGAAGGAGCTTGCCATGCCATCAATGAGACAACTCGCCCGCGCGGCCGCGCTTGCGCTGCTGCTGCCCTGCGCGGCCTACGCGGAAACGGTCGTGCTGCAGGTGGCGCGGGCCACCGCCGGCGCCGACCCGCAAACCTCCGCCAGGACAGTGGACATCGAGCTGAAACCCGAAAGCCGCCAGGCCCTGGCCGACTTCACCCGCGACCGCGTGGGCAAGCGCATCCAGCTGCGCTCAGGCGGCGTATTGCTGTCGTCCGCCACGCTGCAAAGCCCCCTTGAGGGCGACAGCTTCCGCATCACAGCGGGGGAACATGGCTTTGCCGGCAAGTCCGCGGAGGAAATCGCCCAAAGCATCATGAAAAGCGGTGGCCTGACGGTGGACGACGAAAACACCGCGAAGTGACCAGCCATCAAGCCTGAGGCGCGCGCAGCCCCAGCGTGGCGGTCAGCGCGGTCCGTCCCGGCTGCGACGCAACCTCCAGCGCGCCCCCTACCCTGGCGATGCGGGTATGCATGCTGCGCATGCCCACGCTGATGCCCGCGCGCAGCACCGCGGCCACGTCAAAGCCGACGCCGTCATCCTCGATGCGCAGTTCGAGGTGGTCGGATTCGGACTGCCGCAGCTCCAGCTCCACGCGCCGGGCGCGGCTGTGCTTGAGCACATTCACCAGCGATTCCTCAACCAGCCGCGTCAACGCCATGCATTGCAGGGCGCTGGGCGGCGTGCGCCATAGTTCCGGCACCCGCCAGGTGGCGCTGATGTCCAGCTCGTCGAACAGCTGCATGAAGCGGTGGCGCAACGGCGCTATCCATTCCCGCGGCGTGGCCGGCACCGTGACGCCCGCGCTGGAACCGCTGTCTATGGTCTGCCGCAGGTCATCGCGCAACAGCTTGAGCATGGAAAGAAACTGCTGGCTGTGCAGCGGTGCGCTGGCCTGCTCCACCACGGCCATCATGCGGACCAAGGAGCCGCCCAGCCCATCGTGCAGATCGTGCGCGATCTGCAGCCGGTCCTGAAGCCGGGCGTTTGTCAGCGCCAACGCATGTTCGCGTTCCAACGTGGTGGCGAGTTCGGTGCGCGCCTGCTCGATGCCGCTGGCCAGCTCCTGGTTGAAGCGCTCGATGCGGCGCACGCTGCGCGCATGGCGCAGCCCCAGCACCGCGGACATGCATAGCATGACCACCACGCTGGTGAAAGGCGTATAGGTTGTATCGCTGTCGATGAGCCTCAGCACCCGCAGCAGATCGTGGGCGCAGGCTGCAACGAAAACCAGCAGGCAAGCCGCCAGCATGGCGTGCTCGGGTCGGCGGGTACGCCACGCGTGCACCGGGAATTGCAGGCAATTGGCGAAGAAGATCGCGGACACGATCAGCACCACGCCCAATTGCACCTCCGCCAGATGCCGCTGCGGCACGAAGGCCATCGCCGCCAGCAGCACGGCCGCCAGCAGCCACAGCGCCTTCTCGATGCGCGGCACGGACTGCCCGCCAAAGCGCCACGTAAAGATGCAGAAGCAGGCAACGTACAGCACCAACACCATGATGTTGGCCCGGGCCGCCGTCAGGCTGTCGGAGAACGGCCAGGGACTGGTCACAAGCACGTTGGCGATGAACAGCACCCAGAACAAGGCCATCAGCGCGTACCAGCCAAAGGCGCGCTGTTCGCGCCGCATGAGCCAGATGAAGAAGCACAAGCCGCCCAGGACGGCCGAGACGATCAGGTTGAGCGTGAACAGCGTGCGGTTGCGCCACCACAGGTCTTCGTACTGCTGCAACACCGTCCACTGCCCGCCCAGATGCACCGGCCCCAGGCCGGGCGTCTGCCCCGCCACGCCGACCACGCGGATCCACAAGGTGTTCTCGCCCGGATGCAGCAAGGCATCGGGAATCACCCAGTAACGCGGCATGTTCCAGCTGCGCGACAGCGGTTCTGTCAGGTGCGGATCGCTCCAGATCCGTTCGTCGTTGATATAGGCCTCGCCCGCCATGACGACGGATTCCAGCGCCAGGGCCACCTGGCCGGGCGCCGCGCCGGCGCAACGGCGCGTCCAACCGATCCGGTACCAGGCGGTGCCGCTATATCCCGGCCAACGGGCGCTCCAATCGTCGGGCAGCTCCACCGCCTGCCATTGCGGCGACTCCGGACGCCGGCCATCGTCGCCGCCCTTGGCGACCTGCACCGACAGTACCTGCGCCGTACAGGCGTCAGCAGGCTGCTGGGCCCACGCCGGCGCCAGCCATAGCGCCAACCACAGGACGGCCAGCCACTTCAATCGAGCAAGCCGCGCGTGCGCGCCGCGTGTATGGCCCGCGTCCGCGAGGAGACCGCGAGCTTGCGGTAGATGTGCTTGACGTGGCATTCGACGGTGTAGCGCGACAGATGCAGCTCCTCGGCGATCTCGCGGTTTCCCAGTCCCTCGGAGACCAGCCGCAGGATCTGGCTTTCGCGCGGACTCAGGGTTTCGACGGATTCGTCCGCAGCCTCGTCGGCACGTTCGGCCCGTCTGGGGCGCAGTTCTTCGATGATGCGCCTGGCCACGAAAGGATCGATCGGCGCCCCGCCCCGCAGCACGCTGCGGATGGACAGGGACACCTCCAGGTCGTCGCGCTCCTTGAGCACATAGCCCGTGGCGCCCGCGCGCAGCGCGGCAAGAATTGCGTCTTCCGTGCTCCATGCTGAAATCACCAGGATCGCCAGGCTGGAATCCTCCGCGTGCATCTCGGCGATCAGATCGATGCCATTGCCGTCGGGCAGGCCCAGGTCGACCAGCGCCAGCGCAAACGGCTGGCTGGCGAGCTGCTCGCGCGCCTGCGCCAGCGTGGCGGCAAACACCAGCGCCTCCTGCGCGTAGCCAAGCTGCAGCAGCAGGCCTTCCAGCCGGCGGCAGATCAGGGGTTCGTCCTCCACCAGCAGCACCGGGGCAGGCAGGGTCGACTCGGAAGCAAGCATGTGGGCGGTCATCGGATGAGGGAGGGCGGAATTGCCCAGCCTGAACTATGTCTCAGCCGCGCGAAACCGGATATCCCTGGAAGTTGGTATTTTCACAGGAATTTCGCGCCAGGCGTGGCTACCGCTTCCGGCTTTCGATGAACTCGGACAATACGACGGGCGGCGACAGCACATAGCCCTGCCCGTGGCTGCACCCCATGGACTGGAGCAAAGCGATGTCCGGCGCGCTTTCGATGCCTTCGGCGATCACGCGCAGGCCGAGCCGTTCCCCCAGCAACACCGACAGCCGCGTGATTTCCCGCGCTTTCCGGTCGCGGCGGATGCGGCGCACGAAGCGTCCGTCGATCTTCAGCTCGGCGATGGGCAGGGCGTTCAATAGCTGCAAGGAAGCATAGCCGGTTCCGAAATCGTCCATGCTGACCTGGCAGCCGGCCTTCGCGAATTTCTTCAAGGACTTGCGCAGCAGTTCGAGGCGGGTGATGGGCTGGTCTTCGGTCAGCTCGATCCGGAAGCGCGTCATTGGGATGTTTGCCGCGGCGGCATAGCCCGTCAGGACGTCGACCGCATCATGGCTGACCAAGGTTGAGGCCGACGCGTTGATCGCCAGCGGCACGTCGATTCCCTGCTCCTGCAGCGCCTGCGCCGCGTCCACCGCCAGCCGGCAGATCTGCTCGAAGAAAAACAGATCCAGGCCCAGTCGATGGACGGCGGGCACGAAATCAGCCGGGCTGATATCGCCCATGGTCGGGTGTTTCCAACGAGCCAGACATTCCGCGGCGACCATTTCGCCATTCAGCAGGTTGAATTGCGGCTGTAGGGCGACGCTCAAGCCGTTGCCTCGCCATGCCATCAACATGACTTCGTGGTCGCCAAGTTGCTGGCATTGCGCTGCAGCGCGTTTCATACATCATTCCTGGTGGACAGGGGAGGAAATTCACATACAGCCACTCTAAGGCGCTTCGGGAACGAAAAATGTAGGAGGATTCAGAATGTGCGGCTCACGCGCTCCAGAACCGCGCTCAGATTCTTGACGACCGGGACGTAGTCCGCCAAAAGCTCCTCACGCGCCTGCCCAGGCTCCCTGACTAGCATGGTCTCAACGCGCAGACAAAGTTCAACCAGGGCGCTGCAGCCCAGCAATTGCGCGGTATTCAGAATTCGATGCGCATATCGTTTGACGTCTAACCACTGCTCCTGTCCGATCGCCAGCTGCAAGGCATCGACGTCCTTCCTGTGGTTGACGTGCAGGCTATGCGCCAGCTCCGCCGCGATGCTCCGGTCGTTACCGACCTTGGAAAGCAGTTCATCGCGCAGCGCAGCCACCGCCTGATCCTGTGAGCTTTCCTGGTCGGGATGCATGGCCGAAGCCGCTGGGTTGTTCACTCGGAAATAAGTCCTATAAGGTTTTCACATCGATATTTTCGATTTTCTGGCGAAATCGACCAATTCAACCAAGGAACCGATCTGCAATTTGGTCATTATCCTGGTCTTGTGCGTGCTGACCGTTTTATTGCTGATGAATAGCGCGTCACCGATTTCCTTGTTGCTCAATCCTTGGGCCAGCATCTGCGTGACGACCATTTCCTTGTTGGAAAGCAGCTCGAGTTTCTTCTGATACGCGTCTGCCACATCCGCCTGGTTGGCCGTCTTGGCCGCGTTCGGAAACACGCGGTAGCCCGCCAGCACGGACTCGATGCAGCGGACCAGTTCCTTGATCTCCAGGCGCTTGCTGGCGTAACCACAGGCGCCGAGCTCGGCCACGCGCAAGGCGAAGACCGAAGGATCATGCGCCGACACCACCAATATCCGCAAGTCCGGATTGACGGCGAGGATTCTGGAAATGGCTTCCAGGCCGCCCATTTTGGGCATATCCAGATCAAGCACGATCAGATCCGGGCGTTCGCTGCGGGCCAGCGCCAGCGTATCGACCCCGTTGTCCGCTTCCAGTATCCGGCTGGCGCTGGGCAATAGGGCGATTTGCGTCCTGAGCACCAGACGAAACGCTGGATGATCATCCACAATCAAGACTGTCGACATGCTGCCCCTCCCTTCAATGTATCTTAGGTGTGCCGCCCGGCGGCCGCTTGGCATGCGCGAGGATGAAGGACTGCAGCGTCTGCAGATCCACCGGCTTGATCAGCACGGCGTTCATGCTGGCACGCGCGCCCGAAGCCAGATCGAGCTCAAGTTCGCTGGCGGTATAGCCCAGCACCGGCGTGGCCGCATTCATGCCGCCGCCGGCTCTCAAGGCGGCAGTGAAAGCGGTGCCGTCCATGACGGGCATGACGCAGTCGCAGATGATCAGATCAAACTCCAGCCGTTCCGCCAATGCCAGACCGGCCGCGCCATTCTGCGCGAATTGCGCGGAATGCTTCAACATCCGCAATTGATGCTTGAGCAGCAACCGGTTGGCTTCATGGTCGTCGATGACGAGCAAGCGCAAGCCGCCGGCATCGGCCGCAGTTGGCGCAGTAGCCGCCGCCACAGTGGCGCTTTCCGAAGGCGGCAGCGCCAAGGGCAAGCGCACCGTTACCCTGGCGCCCTGCCCGGCCGTGCTGGATATTTCCATGGAACCGCCCATCAGACGCGTCAATTCGCTGCATATGGACAGTCCCAGTCCGATGCCTGCGCCTTGTTCCCGAACCATGGGTTCAAAGTGCGGCACTGCCAGTCTGGCCTGCACCTCCTCGGCAATCCCGGGGCCGGTGTCCGCGACGCACAGCGTAATCCACTGCACCTCCTCCGTCGCGCGCGTGGCGCTCAGCGAGACATCGATGCGGCCATGATCCGTAAAGCGGACCGAATTGGATAACAAGTTATCCAGCAATTGCTTCAAGCGGATCGGATCCGAAAAATGACGCTCGGCAAGGTCGCTGCCGATGTCCAGTGTTAGCTGCAGGCCCTTTGCCTGCGCTGCGGCCCGAAACGGAGCCAGCGTGTCCGCCGCCAGCGCGCGCAGGTCGACATTCTGCCGCCGCAGCTGCAAGTGACCGGTTTCCAGCTTGGATATGTCGATCAGGCCACCGATCAGCGACAGCAGCGATTGGGCCGACTGGCGCGACATGGCAAGCCGCTCGCGCACCGCGCCAGAAAGTCCATCACGCGACAGGATCAGTTCAAGCATGCCGATGATCGCGTTCAGAGGGGTACGGAGCTCATGGCTGATGAACGCTAGATACGTCGACTTCATCAAATTGGCTCTTTCCATGTTCAGCCGGGTTTCGGACACGTCACGCAACATGTCGGGAAAACCGCGAAAACGCGCGCTACCCCCAATCAAGCCGATGAGGGTGCCGTCCTCCCCTCGCAACGGCGCCGCCCACGCGGCCACCCCGCAAGTGGAATCATGCTGGAACGGATGTTCGCGGACCAAGGTTTCGCCGCTCGCCAGCACTTGGCGATAGTCGCGGATTATTTCGTTCAGATTGGCCGGCAGGTCGCTGCCGGAGGCCGGCGCGGACAAGGAGTCCTGCGGAACATGCAGAGGGCGGTTCCAACCCTCGCGGCGACAGATAGCTGCGTACTCCTTGAGCGCGTCGTTGCGCGTCACCAGATTCAGGTCGAGATCCCGGATGAATATCCCGGCGGGCAGCGTATCCGCCAAGCTCGCAAGCTCGGCCAGCTCGCGGCGCGGCGACCTGGCGCCGAGAATGCGCAGCGCGATCCAGACCAGCATGACCACCAGCGCCGCGACCAACGCCATGTTCAGGAACACGGAAAGCGTGAGCATGGCGCCAGGCTCGCGATGAACCACTATGCCGCTCCGTCCCGCGCCAGTGCGCTTGCGCCGAGCGCCGCCGGCAGACAGGAATCAATGGCGTCAGCCAACGCCCGCAGACCGGCGGGCTTGACCAACACCTCGTTCATGCCGGCCCGCAGGCCCGTCTCGCGATCCTCTGGACGCGCACCGGCCGTGTATCCCAGTACGGGAATGGCCGCGTTTTCGCCCGCGCCTGCGCGCAACGTCCGCGTGAACTCGGCTCCGTCCATGTCCGGCATCTCACCAGCGCAGACGACCAGATCGAACCCGCTTCCCCTGATCAACGCCAAGCCCTGCGCGCCATCAATCGCCATCTGCACGGCATGGCCGAGGAATTCCAACTGGCTTTTCAACAGCAGGCGGTTGCCGGCCTCGCTTTCAACCACAAGCATCCGCAGCCCGGTGGCGGGCCGCTGCGTCATTCCGAGCATGATCTCTTGCGGCGGGTCGGGCTGCTCGCCGGATCCAAGCATCAGCGGCACGCGGACATAGACGTGCGTACCCTCGCCCACGACGCTGGAGATGCGGATGGTTCCTCCAACACGATCCACTATCTGCCGGCAATAGTGCAAGCCCAGTCCGGCGCCATCGGGCGAGGCGCTCAACCCCGCTTCGTAGCGGGACGCCGACAGCTTCTGCTGTATGTAAGGGTCTATGCCGCTGCCGGTATCGATCACCGACAGCGTGAGCCATTGCCGGCCATCCTCCACCGGAGCGCCGTCCAGATGTATCCGGACGCCACCCCGTTCCGTGTACCGGATGGCGTTGGAAAGAAAGTTGTTGAGCAACTGATTCAGCCCCTGAACGTCCATCATGTGGCTGGCGGCAACCCCGGGAGCCACTTCAACCGTCAGGCTTATGCCCTTCTCGTAGGCGCTAGGCGCGAACAACGAAGCCACGTCGGCCAAGACCCTGGGCACCGAATTGGATACACGCGCGCTCGCCAGATCGCCAGTCTCCATCCTCCGCGTATCGACGATGGACGGAATCAACTGGAGCAGAGACTGGGTGGACAAACGCACGGTCGCCAACATTTCTTTCGACTGCCGCGGCATCGCGGCGTCAAAGGACGCCATTTCCAACAGGCCCGCCATGGCGTTCAAGGGATTGCGCACATCTCGGCTGACCGCAGCCAGGAATCGGGTCTTCATGTTGTTGATGCGCTCTGCCCTGCGGTGTGCGCCTGCCGAGTCGTCCAGCGACTGGCTATGACCCAGGAAGTAGCTGCCCACGCATAGCACGCCAATGACGTGGCCATCCAACCCGCGTATAGGCGCGGCCAGCCCTTGGTATGGCGCCCTGATGCCGACAGCCTCCAGCACATTGTAAAAATCGAACGCACAAGTTTCCCCCGTGGCCACTGCGGCGCGATACACCTGCACGACCTCGGCCGTGTTGCGCGGCAACGGAATCTGGTCTTTCTCCTCGCCGGACAAGAACCCCAGATCGATGTACTCGGGTCTCGACCACCCATTCCTGACGACAATGTCTGCGAAGCGCTGCATACCCGCGCTGGATCCGACCATGCGCAGCGACTTTTCGCGGACGGACATATCCACGGGGGCCGCAGCGATCAGATGCACGGCTTGCCGCAAGCGCCGCTGCGGATCGCGGTCTTGTGCCGTGGTGCGTTTCAGTATCAGCCCGACCCACAGAAGGGCAAGAAGCAATACGCCGTTTAGCGCCCAGGACAGGGGCTCGGCCAATGCGAACCGCTGCCAGAACGCGGCAGCAGTCGGTGCGCCCAGTGCGCATAGGGAGACAAGAATGGCGGCCGCCCCAACCGCCGACCGGGCGCGGACGACGCCGCTGCGCTGCATGGCGCTCGCAAGAACTTCCGGCTTCATCTGGAGAGTGTCGGTGGTCGTGCCTGTGGCTGGATTTGGTATGCGCTGCGCACCGGCGATTTTATCGCAGAAGGCCTGCCGTCATCCTATTGCACACGTCCGCGCGTCAGTAAAACCGTTGAAACGTTGCTTTCAAATCACGATCCAGAAGAGCCCAAAAAATACCAATCAAGACGCCTTATTCGGACAATATTGGCAATTATTGGCAAGAATCGCCAATCATCTTTTTCATATGAAATTTCATACAACAAGAAGGGAGGATTCCTACACTATCAGAATCCTGATTCCATTAATTTTCAGTCACCGACGAAATGCAGGCAGCGGGATTCGGAGGAGCAGAAAAATGGATTATTTGACTGCGCCCTTTCATCGATATTCGAATTGAATTTCGATAATAGCCGGATCGCACGGAAGTTAATTCCTGAAAACCGAAAGACAGCATTTCGAAAGTCGGTCGCCCCCTGTTTTCAATAACCCCAGGCGGCGCTTTTGATTATTAATCGACTCAGGATATTTACTTCCATGAACAAGAATACGATTGCCAAGTTTGCCCTGCTCGCCACGGCGGCAGCGGTTTCCCAAGCCGCCCTGGCCGAAGACGGACGTGTCCAATTCAACGGCGAAATCGTCGATGCGCCTTGCTCGGTCTCCCCTGGCGCGACGAATCTGGTCGTCCCCCTCGGCAAGGTTTCGCGCGCCAGCATGGACGGCGCCGCGGGCAAGCATTCGACTCCCGCCCAATTCGAGATCCAGCTGACCGATTGCAGCGCATCGGCCAAGGGCGCGAGCATCACGTTCAGCGGCACGCCGGACAGCATCAGCACCGACGTGCTTGCCATCTCGAATTCGGGCGGCCTGACCGCCAGCGCCTCCGGCGTCGCCGTCGAACTGCGTGACGCTTCACGCGCCAAGATCGCGTTGAGTTCGCCCTCTCCGAAGTATGTACTCGGCGTCGGCACCAACAACCTGAAGTTCGAGGCCGCCTACGTTTCGACCGCCGCCACCGTCACCCCCGGCCCGGCCAACGCCACCGCGCAGTTCACGGTGAACTACAACTGACGCCGTTTTGCCCGACCGCCGGCCCCGCGTGGGGCCGGCGCCAAGCCTCCACACAGCAGACGGCTCCAACGGAACCGCGACCTGAATCGCCGCCAAAGCCCATGGAAGGCTTGCGAGCAAGACATCGAGATCCTCATGCTGAAAGACATCGCGCAACAGTTCGTGCTCAAGGCGCGACCCTTCATGATTTTCGCCCTGGCGGCCACGCTGGCCCACGCCAATGCAATGGCTGGCGTACTGGTCGGCGGCACCCGCGTCATTTTCAACGAGAAGGACCGCGAGTCCTCCATTCCCGTCAAGAACACCGGCACGTCCCCTTACGTCGTGCAGGCCTGGATCGATAGCGGCGAAGGCAATACCAAAACGCCGTTCGTGGCCAGCCCGCCACTGTCGCGGCTGGACCCCGGCCAGGAAAACGTGCTGCGCATCCTGCGCTTGGCCGGCAATCTGCCTCTCGACCGCGAATCGGTGTTCTGGTTGAACGTCAAGGAAATCCCGGAAAAGAGCCCGGACGAGAACGTGCTGCAGATCGCAGTGCGCACCCGCATCAAACTGTTCTACCGGCCTGCGGGCCTGTCGGGCAAACCTGGCGAACAGCGTCAGCAGCTGCAATGGGCTGTCGCCTCCGGCGGCAACGGCGCGGTGCTGAAGATCGCCAATCCTTCCGCCTATCACGTCACCTTCGCCACGCTGAACATCAACAACGGCCAACAGCAGATCAACGGCGGAATGGTGTCGCCCGGCGCCGTGCTGGAGTACCCCTTGTCCGGACTGTCCGCGCCTGGAGACCTGGACGTCGTGTTCACGACCATCAACGACTACGGCGCCGAGACTCCCGAGGAAAAAGTCCGCGTGCCCAGCGCGCAGGTCCCGGTTCACGTCAAGGCCGAACCCATCGCGCCTGCCGCAAGCCGCTAACGCCCGGAGCTCAAGCAATGAAAGGCGTATCGCAGGGTCGCATGCCCCCTTCCGCGGCATTGGCATCGCTGTTGCTGGGCCTGGCCTCCTTTTCAGGCCAGGCCGCCGAGCCGGCGGGCGCTGTCTTCAATCAGGAATTCCTCGGCACGGGTGGCGACCAGCCGCAGGCAGACCTGTCCATCTTCAGTTTCGGCAATAGCGTGCTGCCGGGCGAGTACCTGGCCGACGTGATCGTCAACGACCAGTCGCTGGGCAAGAGCAGAATCATCATCCAAGCCCAGGAAGGCCAGCAGCAGCCCTCGGTCTGTCTGACCCGAAACCAGCTGGAAACCTGGGGCGTCAATATGGCCGCGCTGCCCGAATCGGCAGGCGCGGACGGCTCCTGCGTGGACCTGGCCGCCCTGATACAGGATGCGACGGTGAGCTTCGACGGAGGAAAACAGCGGCTGCTCCTGAGCATTCCGCAGGCCGCGGTCAAACGCAAGGCCCGCGATTCTGTCGATCCGGCCCGCTGGGATAGAGGCATCACCGCGGCCTTGCTGGACTATCAGCTCAACATGTCCCGCCAAGGCGGCGGTTCATCCCGCAGCGACGACGGCTCATCCAAGAACGGCGCCGAATCGCCCTATATGGGCTTCGCCGGCCTGCGCGGCGGCTTCAACTTCGGCGACTGGCGCCTGCGCCATAGCTCCAACTACAACCGCGGCTCCGACGGCCGCGGCAAATGGCAGACGGTGGAAACCAATCTGCAGCGCGACTTGCGCTCGATCAATGGCCAGCTGTTGATCGGCGACGGCAACACGCCCGGCAACTTCTTCGACAGCGTGCCGTTCCGCGGCGTGCAGGTCTCTTCGGACGACTCCATGCTGCCGGACAGCATGCAAGGCTACGCGCCCACCATACGTGGCATCGCGCGGACCAATGCGCTGGTCACCGTCAGACAGAACGGCTACATCGTGTACAGCACCTATGTCGCGCCCGGCGCCTTCGTGCTGGACGATCTGTACCCCTCCTCCTCCGGCGGGGACCTGGAAGTCACCATTACGGAATCGGACGGCCGCCAGAACCGCTACGTGCAAGCCTATGCCTCGGTGCCCACGCTGTTGCGCGAAGGCACCTGGCGCTACAGCGCCACCGCCGGGCGCTACCGCAACGCCTACGGTTCCAGCGAACGCGAGCCCACCTTTGTGCAAGGCACCGTCGCGCGCGGCCTGGGCCAGGAATTCTCGCTGTATGGTGGCGTCACCGCAGCCAGCATCTATCAATCCGGACTGGTGGGCGTGGGCAAGAACCTGCGCAGTTTCGGCGCGGTTTCCCTGGATCTGTCACATGCCCGCACCTCCACCGAGCGCTTGAAGACTCAGGGGCAATCGGTGCGCTTCCTGTATGCCAAGTCATTCGACGAAGCAGGCACGAATTTCCGCATCGCCGGCTATCGCTATTCCACCAGCGGCTACAGGACTTTCCAGGAAGCGACCGGCGCCGACGAATTCGAACTGGGCGGCAGAATGCCCAACCGCCGCAATGAACTGCGGTTGGACGTGGCGCAGTCGCTCGGTTCCTGGGGGTCGGTCTACGCGTCGGCGCGCCAGCAGTCGTACTGGCAGACGAATCAGAAGGAACGGCTGATCCAGGTCGGATACTCCGGCTTCTACAGGCAGGTCAGCTACAACGTCTTCGTCAACATGAACACTGGCCGCGATGGTTCGAACGACCGTCAAGTCATGTTGTCCGTGTCGATTCCGCTGGGTACCTCGCGCAGCAGCGCGCAGTATTCCGTGGTCACGGGCAACAACGGCCAGACCGGCCACCAGGCCAGCGTTTTCGGCTCCGCGCTCGAAGACGACCAGCTTACCTACAACCTGACGGCCGCCACGTTCAATCAGAGCGGCGTCAGCAGCACCGGCAACGCCAGCTATCTGTCCAAGATCGGCCGCTTCGATCTGGGTGCGTCGCAGGGACGCGGCTACAACCAGATCAACCTGGGCCTGTCGGGCGGGATCGTGGCGCATGCCGACGGCGTGACGCTGGGCCAACCCCTGGGTGAAACCGTTGCCCTGGTGCGCGCGCCGTCAGCCGAGGATGTGCGCTTCGAATCGCATCCAGGCGTGAGCACCAACGCCAGCGGCTACGCCATCGTCCCGAGCCTGAGCCCCTACCGTTCCAATCGCCTGGCCATGCGCACCGCTGACCTGGGCGACACCGTTGAAGTCAGGAACGCGGCGGTGAACTTGGTTCCCACCCGCGGCGCAGTGATACAGGCGGGATTCGATACGGTCGTGGGCTATCGCCTGATGATGACGCTGACCCGCAAGGACAACAGCGTGGTGCCGTTCGGGGCGCGCATCGACGACGAAGCGGGCCAGGAAATCGGCATCGTGGGGCCGGACGGCCAAGCCTTCGTGACGGGTGCTCAGCAGTCCGGAAAGATGCGCATCGTGTGGGGCCGTGGCGCCAGCGACAGCTGTGGCGTGTCCTACAGCCTGCCGCAAGAGGAGCGTCCCGCCCCCATACGGGAAGTCAGCTACGTGTGCCAATGATGCGCGCATTGAAAATCGCAAGACACATGAACGGATATGAGATGAAAGCACCTCACGCGGTCAAGGGAAAACACATAAGCGGCATGTTGGCGGCGGCATGCCTGGCGCTGACGTTGTTCGGGTATGCGCCGCAAACTCTCGCGCAATGCGTACTGGGAGAAGGGATAGACAAGAATGTGATTACTCTGGACTTTGGTCCCGTTGTCGTACCGCCGAACACGCCGGTGAGCCTGACCACCCCGATAGCTGACAAGAGATTTCGGATCAGCCATAAGAGCATAGTCCTGATCGATTGCAGGAAAAGCAGTATCGACGGCGCCAGGTTGGGCTCCATCCTGAAAGGAGAGAAGGTAGGCGGCTCCAACTCCGTGTTTCGGACGAACATTCCCGGCATCGGCATTCGAATCGGATTTCGGATGTGGGAGCAGGACGGAACCCAGTATTTCCCCATTACGTCGCCCATGGGCAAGGGCAGCTACGGAACAAGCACCAGCCCCAACTGGGTAATACATGCCCAGATCTTCAAGATTGGCCAAACCACCGGGAACGGAGCTCTCGAACCAGGACAGTACGCAGCCATGTACTCGTCCCACGAGCCGCTGAAGGCTCTGCAAGTGACCGTCAGCGGGCGCTCCACGTCCATCGTCACCCCGTCATGCACCGCCGTCCCCACCGTGCCCGTCCAGTTAGGCAAGGTCTGGAAGAACCTGTTCAGCTCGGTCGGCAGCACCGCCGCCGAACAACGCTTCAACATCCAGCTGAACTGCCGCGAAGCCAAACCCGAACTGAATGCCGTGTACCTGCGCATGGACGCCAAACCCGACGCCTCGGGAATACCCGGCGTGATCGCCTTGAGCCCCGACGCCAATGCAGCGACCGGCGTGGGCATCCAGATCCTGGACAAAGACCGCCAGCCGGTCACCTACGGCCAAAGCAACTTGGTCGGCATGTCCAAGGACGGTGTCTACGACGTGCCATTCCACGCTCGCTACTACCAGACTGCAAACCAGGTTACCGCCGGCGTGGCGAACGGCACGGCCACGTTCACGCTTGAATACAAATAAGCCCCATCGAACCCACGAACCACAGGCCACTGATCATGAAAAAACCCGCTTTCAACCACACCGTCCATGTTTGCGTCGAAGCCATAGAGCCGGCCGCGACGCTGGTGCAGGGACTGGGCGACCGCGTCCAGATGGTATGCCTGACCCAATCCGTCCTTCGATTGCAGGAGCAGCTGGCCGAGCCAGGATTGCACTATGTCGTCATGCACGGCAGCGTGGAGTGGCTGGCCGCCATGCTGGGCGCGCGACGCGGCCCCTACGTCGCCGGACTGGTGGTCATGATCACCGCCAATGACTCCTCCAATGCGCGGGCCGAACTGATATGCGCCGGCGCCGACGCCTGCCTGGCCTCGAACGCGGGCATCGATGAACTGCTGGCGGCGCTGAGCAGCCTGGAACGCCTGTCCTCGGCATTGCGTACGCGCCTGCAGCGTGAAGCCGCCACTGCCCCCGAAGCCCTGGCGCGGCAGCGCCGCGCCCCGGCGGGGACCATCGCGACGGTCCGCGTGACGCCGGTCCGCGAATGGGCGCTGGTCGAAACGGAGAAAGCGCTGCACGCGCCTGACAGCGCGGGCAAGATCGCGTTGAGCAACAAGGAATTTGCACTGCTGTCGTGCCTGCGCGGGCATGACTTCCAATACTGCAGCATCGCGGACCTGCACCGCGAGGTCTGGCCGGATGCCGCAGGCCGCCCCGTGCATCTGCAACGCGCCATCGTTTCCAGCGTGGTCGGCCGCCTGCGCCGGAGGGCGCGCATGGCGGGAATCGAACTGCCGCTGCGCACGAGCTATGGGCAGGGCTACACCTTCGTCCATCCGCTCAACAGCGCCAGCCAATGCGTCACCGGTTGAACAGACGCAAGATGATCAGGTGACGGCCGGGGTGGCGAATGGCACCGCCACGTTCACGCTTGAATACAAGTGAGCCGAGTCCAACCCTCGAACCGCTGGCCCCCGATCACAAGAAGCCCGCATTAGGCCATGCGCCCGACAGCGCGGACATGACCTCCAATACTGCAGTATTGCGGATCCGCAACGCGAGGTCTGGCCGGATGCCTCTGACCACCCGGCGCATCCGCAACGTTCCCGGCCAACGCAACCCTACGCAAATTCGTAATCCTCAGACGCGGAAATCGATGTCTTCCGACTAAATTTCCCGGCCCTGCCCCATAAAGTATTCGTACTCGCCGGCTCGCACAGATTCGAGCATGCGGCCGACGGGTACGAACCGCCTGGATATCACCGCATTCGCGGCGTCCGGCCTTACATGAATCCCCAGAAAGATCACTGCTTTCCGAACGCGCAAGGACCCCGGTCCGTCCCGCGCCTGGGGCAGTTTCGATCGCCGCGGGCAAGCCTAGCTTCAAAGGAAACACAACATGAAACGCAGTCTCGTCGCCTCTCTCCTGGCCTCCGGAGCCCTGATCTCCGTGCTCGCGCCGGTACCTGCCCATGCGGTCGACGGCGTCATCAACTTCATGGGCGTCATCCGCGCGCCCGGTTGCGACATCAACGGCAACACCCCGGGCCTGGGCAACACGCAGACAGTGCAGCTGGGCACGCCCACGCCGGAAGAGGTCGGTCTGGGCAATGCCGTCGAAGCCGAATTCCAGCTGAATCTTGCAGGCGGGGCAGGCTGTACCGACGGCAGGAAGGTCCGCATCATGTTCGACCCGACCAACGGCACCTCAGCGGGCAACCTGGCGCTGCTGGACGCCGACCGCGCGCCCAACGTGGAGATCCAGATCCGCAACAACGCGGCTGGCAACACCGGCATCATTCCCATTGGCGGTTCGGAAATCACGCCGCAGGTCGCCACGATCACGGGCAATCCGGGCACGGCGGAACTCAAGTACGCCGCCAAGTATGTCGAGGTCGGCGGCGCGGCGGGCGCTGGCTCCGGCGCGTCGAGCATCAAGTATCTGCTGTCCTACAACTAAGCGCGGGCCAGTCATGGCGTCGATAGCGCGCATCGTTTCATCCCTGACGGCCGTCTGCGCCATGACCCTGTGCGCCTGGGCTACACCGGTCCGGGCCGGACTGGTGCTGCAAAGCACGCGCCTGGTCATCTCACCGGATTCCCGCGACACGACGCTGGCCATCCGCAACGCGGGTGCCGGCCCCGTGCTGGCGCAGAGCTGGCTGGACGATGGCAATGCGGACAGGTCACCGGCGGACATGCGCGTGCCTTTCGTCCTGGCGCCCGCGGTCGTGCGTGTGGACCCGGACAGCGGCGCCGTGCTGCGGATCTCATACACCCGCGAGCCGCTGCCCGCAGATCGCGAGAGCCTGTTCTATCTCAACGTGCTGGAGACGCCGCCGCGCGATCCGAACGACTCCAATGTGTTGATCTTCCAGTTCCGCTCGCGCATCAAGGTGTTCTTCAGGCCCGCCTCGCTGCGCCCCCACGTCCAGGCCGCGCCGGCCCTGTTGAGCTGGAAGCTGCGCGGACGGGCGCTGGAAGTCACGAACCCGACGCCTTACCACGTCTCCTTCGCCAGCGTCGATCTGGTCGCGGGCGACAAGCGCAGCGCGCTCGAGGGTGGCATGGTCGCCCCATTCGACACCGCGCGCTTCGCGTTGCCGCCCCGCGCGGCCAAACCCGCGGGCCCGGTCTCGGTCCGGTACGAGGTCATCACCGACTACGGCGGAACCACCAAGGCAGAGCAGGCCGTTACCGAGTAAAGGCGCGGCGCGGATTGCGCCCGCGAACCACAGAGCTGACACGTCCCGATGGAAAATCTACACGCAAGGGCTTGCCCCCGCTTGCCAGACCTTGCTCGCCCCGCGAACCGGCGCCGGGCGGCGGAAAGGCTCGCATCCGGTCTTGCCGCCGCGCTGGCGGCGGCCTGGGTCGCTCCCGTACACGGCAAGCAGGCGTTCTTCGACCCCCAGATGATGTTCCAAGGCGCAGGCGGCACGGCCATCGACACCAGCCGCTTCGAGCGCGGCAACTTCATGGAGCCCGGCCTGCACAAGCTGGACGTCTACGTCAACGGCCAGTGGCGCGGCGTGGAGGAGGTCCCGTTCCGCCTCCTGGCCGGCAGCGACGGCACCACGCCGTGCTATGACAGCGCATTGCTGGCGCGCCTGGGCCTGGACGTCGACAAGGCCGCGCGCGGCGAGGGCATGCTTGCGCTATCCGCTACCGCCGCCTGCGGCGAGCTGTCGCGCTACGTGCCCGGCGCGCAGGTCAAATTGGAGGTGGCCGAACAGAAGCTCTATCTCACCGTACCCAAGTACTATCTGCGCATCTCCACGCCCGGCGTCTACGTGGATCCGTCGAACTGGGACTTCGGCGTGACCGCGGCCCGGCTGAACTACAACAGCAATCTCTTCACCTCTGAAAGCCGCGGCACACGCACCACGCGCGGTTATGCGGGCCTGAATGCCGGCATCAACGTGGGCGCATTCCGGCTGCGCCACTACGGCAGCGCAACCTGGTCTCCGGGCCACGGCGCGAACTATCAGCGCGGCTATACCCATCTGAAGACCGACGTACCGGCATGGAAGGCGCAGCTGTTGATGGGAGAGAGCTCCACCGACGGCGACCTGTTCGACTCCGTATCGTTTCGGGGCGTGCAACTGGCCAGCGACGAACGCATGCTGCCCAGCGCGTTGCGTTCCTATACCCCGGTTGTCCGCGGCACGGCCAACAGCAATGCCCAGGTATCGGTGTATCAGCGTGGCTACCTCGTATACGAAACCACCGTGGCGCCCGGCCCCTTCGCGCTCGAAGACCTGCAGGCGGCGGGATATGGCGGCGACCTGGACGTGCGCATCGTGGAGGCGGACGGTAGCGCGCGCAGCTTCGTCGTGCCCTTCGCCACGACAGTCCAACTGCTGCGGCCCGGCACCAGCCGCTACAGTCTGACCGCGGGGCGGGCGATAGATCTGGGCCTGGGCAGCAGCTCACAATATTTGCTACAGGGCACGTTCAAGCGCGGGCTGGGCGACATGTACACGGGTTACGGCGGCCTCGCTTTCACCCGGCACTATGGTTCGGCGCTGGCTGGCGCCGCCGTGAACACCGCGCTGGGCGCATTCGCGGCCGACGTCACGCTATCCCGCGCCGAGCTTCCGGACGAAGGCACGCGGACGGGCGCCAGCTACCGCCTGTCGTACAGCAAGAACCTGCCCAATAGCGGTACCAACTTTTCGCTCCTGGCCTACCGCTATTCCACCAGCGGCTTCGTGGGCTTGCGCGAGAGCATCGCGCTGCAAGGCGCGCCGCAGCGCTACCGCTGGTTCGGCGACGTGGGCCGCACGCGCGGGCGGCTCGACGCCAACATCAGCCAGCAACTGGGTGTCAACGGCGGGAACGTCTATCTATCGGGGTCGGCCATCCAATACTGGCAAGGCCGTGGCAACACCATCAACTTCGCGCTGGGCTACAGCAACCGTTGGCGCGACATTTCCTATTCCTTCGGCGTGCAGCGCATGCAGAACCTGGCCACCCGCAATTCCTACCGGGGCGGCGGCCGCGACAATTCCACCCTGGTCACCGTGAACCTTTCGATTCCCCTGGGGCGGGCCGAGCGCGGCGCCCCCACGCTCAACAGCTACTACAGCGCCGATTCCCGCGCCGGCGCCAACTTCACCACCTCGGTCGCCGGCTCGATGGGCGAGTCCGACCGCGGCACCTATTCGGTATCCGCGTCTCATGCCAGCCGCGAGAACGCCAACTCGGCAAGCGCAAACATCGGCTACCGGCTGCCGCAGTCCTGGGTGGGAGCCGGTATTTCGCAGGGAGCAGGTTACCGCCAGGCGTCGCTGAACGCGTCGGGCGGGGTGCTTGTCCATGCTGGCGGCGTGACCTTCTCGCAGACGTTGGGGGAAACAATCGCGTTGGTAAGCGCTGACCACGCGGAAGGCGCGCAGATCGGCTACGGCGGCGACCGCCTGGACGGCCGCGGCTACGGCGTCGTCGCCAGCCTGAGCCCCTACCAGCTCAACACCGTCGACATCGATCCGCGCGACATTCCCGACGACGTAGAGCTGCAGGCCAGTTCGCGCAACGTGGCGCCCCGCGCCGGCGCAGTCGTGCTGCTGTCCTACCCGACCCGCGTGGCCCGGCCGGTGTTGATCGACGCCCGCCAGGCCGACGGCGCCGCGCTGCCCTTTGGCGCGGAAGTGCTGAACGCCGCCGACGGCAAGCCGGTGGGCGCGGTGGGTCAGGGCAGCCGAATCGTCATGCGGGTGGAGCAGGATCAGGGCCGCGTCATCGTGCAGTGGGGACCCGGGCCGCAGCAGCGCTGCGCCATCGACTACGCCCTGCCCGAGCGCGCGCGGCAACGCGCCCGGGGTTACGACGCGCTTTCCCTCACCTGCGCGCCGATGCCGGCGGACGGCGGCAGGCCTGCGGGCCCCGGCCCGGTGGCGCGCCGATGATGCGCCTTCTGCGCGCATGCGCGCTGCGCCTGGCAGCCTGCCTGCCGATGGCCGGCATGGCAGCCTGGGCGCATGCGGATCTGACCGTGACCGGCACACGCTTCATCTATCCTGCGCAAGCCAGGTCGCTAACGATACGCACCAGCAACTTGGGGGAGACGCCCATCCTGGTGCAGACTTGGCTGGATCAGGAGCAAGCGCAGGCGCGCACCGATCCCAGCAAGCTGCCCGTTCCTTTCGTGCTGACACCCCCGGTCTACCGGCTGGATGCCGGCGAGCGCAAGGCGCTGGAACTGCGCTACACCGGCGAACCCCTGCCGCGCGACCGCGAATCGGCATTCTGGATCAATTTCCTTGAAATCCCCTCGCTGCGGCTATCGCGCCGCAACCAGCTGCAGCTGTCATTCCGGCTGCGGATGAAGGTCTTGTTCCGTCCGCCGGAGTTGCAAGGCGATCCTCGGGAGGCCCCGGCGCAAGTCGCTTGGAAGTATCGGCGCACGGGTGACGTCGCGGCGCCATGGCTGCTGGAAGCGCACAACCCCACCCCTTTCCATGTGTCCCTGGCGCGGCTGGAGCTTCCCGCCGCGGCGGGCGTGCAACGCCTGGACGGCTTGACCTTGCCGCCCTACGCCACCGCCCGCTTCGCGCTGCCCGCCGGCCATCAACCCCAGGCGCACGCAAGCACGCTGCGCTACGAGGCCGCCGATGACACCGGCGACCTGATCCACGGCGCGGCAGCGCTCGCAGCCGCAAACTGAGTCCGAGCCGATCCCGGCTTCCAGGAGTACACCCTGATGAGCAAGCACTCTATTCCCGTACGCACCCGTACGATCGAAAAACCGGCACGGCCCGCCCTACTCCTGCTGGCCGCCGCAGTGGCATTGCCGTGCGCCCCGGTTCGCGGCGAACTGGTCATGAACCGCCCCGCCATCCATTGCAGCCAGTCGAACCAGGCCGGCGGCCCCTGGCGTGAAGTCTCGCCGCTGACCAGTTCCTCGCAGATCGGCGATGTGCTGTTCGAGCGGGGTGCCGGGCTATTCAACAATTTCCAGCTTGGTTCGGGCGTGGGAGCAGGCATCCTGCACGAACTGGTTGCCGCTGCGCAGTGGGGCCCCAATACAGGCGTGGCCGCCGACGGCACGGCGCAGACAAACGTACCCGGCATCGGGCTACAGGTATCCGTCATGGGCGCCGACGGCGTCGAAAGACGGATCAAACCCGGCGCGCTGCCCGTGGTCCTGGACAAGCGTCCTGTGTACTACGACACCGCCGGGTCCACGTCGCAGAAAAACTCCACCGTCACCGAGTACATTCAGCGCCTGGTACTGACCGACGCCGCGGCCAACCTGCCCAGCGGTGAACTGAAAGTGACGGGCGTGGACCCCAACATCACGCTGATGCTCTATGCCATCAACTACCCGCAGGGCGCGGTGAGCTACGGCGAGGCCATCCAGAACTTTCCCGTCTGGACACCGGGCATTACCGGCGTCTGCGGCAGCCTGCCGTTTTCCTACCAGGGCACCGGCGTCATCGGCATTGGCGGCGGCACGGGGGTAATCGTCCCCAACAAATGCGAGGTCGGCGCCTACCGGACGATCCCTGTCTCGCTGGGCGACCTGCCCCTCTCTCTGTTCGATACACCAGGAGCCACCTCGCCTGCCAAGGAATTCTCCATCGTGCTCACCCAATGCAGCGCCTCGGCCAAACCGACCATTACTTTTGCCGACAAGTACGGCCCCAACACCGATCCCCATGTGCTGAACCTGAAGCCCGGGTCTGAAGCCGCCGAGGGCATAGGCATCGCCATGATCAACGATACCGGCAAGGTCCCGGTCCGTTTCGGCGCCGCATATGACATGCAGCGCGTCGGCGACCAGGCCGTCCTGACGCTGCGGGCCCACTACATCCGAACGGCGCCGGTCGACGGAGCGGTCAAGGCCGGCATCGCCGACGGCAGCGCGGAGTTCACCTTCGAATTTCCCTGAGACCAGGGCGCCTCATGCCAACAGGGCCATGGACGCGCGCGCCCATGGCCCTGTTCATGCACTGTCCATCAACGCTCGACGATGCCGTAGTTCAAGCCCACCGGTGGCACCAGGGATGCCAGCCCCAACGTGCTGTTGGCGCGCATCACCCCGTAGTTCGCGCCGGCCAGTCCGCCATAGGTATGCTGAAGAGAGTTGGCGAAATTCACCTTGCCGCTCGCGCTGGAATAGGAAACCGCGCCCTGGTTGAGACCCGCGATGCCACCCAGGTAAGCCTGGCCGGCGCCTCCCACCTCACCGGCGGAAGACGACTGCAGGACCTCCCCCATGTCGCCGTTCTCTCCCACCACGCCGCCAACGCGGCTGCTGAAGCCACCGTAGACATTGCCGTTGGCCATCGCGGAAACGATCAAGCCCTGATTGGCCCCGACCAGCCCTCCGGCCGCGCTGTTCTTCCCGGCCGTCACGTTGCCGCTGGCGTTGACCGTTCCCAGCGTCCCGGTGTTGTAGCCGACCAACCCGCCGGCGTATCCGTAGTCTCCACCCGCAACCTTGCCGCGGGCTACGGAGGCCTCTATCGTGCCGCTGTTGTAGCCGGCCAGACCGCCGGCCCGGCCTCCATTCCGGTTGTAGCCGGCCTTGACCTCGCCACCCGCCTCCGCCGTATCGATGCGTCCATCGTTGGCGCCGACCAGGCCGCCCACATTGACGCCATAGGCGGCCGTCACATCACCCCCAGCCTTGACATCCAGCAGCAGGCCGCCGCCGCTGTTGCGTCCTGCGAAACCGCCGGTGGAGCCGCCGCCCTCGGCACTGACGCCACCTTCCGCGGCCGAGCCCGAAATGGTCCCGCTATTCACCCCCACCAGGCCTCCGGTGTATGCGCTGCTGCCGTTCTGCACCCGCCCGGTCGCAACCGAGCGCTCGATGTCGCCGCCCAGGTTGCTGCCCACCAGCCCGCCAACATTGAGGCCTGCGCCGGTGGCCTGCGTGTTCGCGTGGCTGGACGCGTCCGCAACCAAGCCGCGATTCACGCCAACCAGACCGCCCATGCCGCCCAGCTCATCGCGCTGCATCGCGCCCGATACGACATTGCGCGAGACGCTACGCGTAATGACGCCGCGGCTCGCCGCGGAATTCAGATTTTCACCTGCCAGCCCGCCTATGGCGATCGTGTGCGAACCTGCATATACGCTGCCTGCAACGGTGGCGCGGTCGATACTGCCGCCGGCGTTGGTGCCCACCAGACCGCCCACCACGTTACGGTGATACGAACTGCCCTTCACGGACATTCCGGCCGTGGACACATTGACGATCTGGCCAGAATTGCGGCCCACCAGCGCGCCCACCGACATGGATGCCGCGCCGGTGGCCGGCGCATTGACAGTCATCGACGCCAGGTTGACATTGCTGATGCTGCCGGACGACGCGGCGAACAAGCCCACGTTGGGACCGGCGCCGCTGACCGAATAGCCGCCGAGCGTATTGCCCAGACCGTCGAACGTGCCGGAAAAGATGCCATACGGACCGCCTATCGCCTGGATCGAACCGCGTCCGCTCAGGTTGTTGCCCAACACGTACAAGCCGCTCAGATTGCGGTCGATGTCCTGCAGCTGGGCGAGGTTCTGGATCACCGCGTAACGCTGGCCATGGGCGCTGAACGACGCGCCTGCGCCGGACAGCGTGATCGCCGCCCCCTCGCCCAGCACATGGCCTCCCGGCGCCTGCATGGACAGGGCGCCATTGACGCCGCTAATGGCAGTCTTGCCGGCAAGCGCGATTTCCCCGCCGGCGGACATGGCGATGGCAGCGTTCTGGCCGGTTGCGGCCAGGTCTCCGTTGACCGCGATATCACCCGCCGCAACCAAGCCGAGCGCGTTGCCGCTGTGCCACGCTATCGGGCCATTGAGCGCGACGTCACCCGCAGCGCCTTCCAGCACGATGTTGGTGGCCGCGAGGTTGCTGGCGACGGTGTCCGCGTGCACCGTGACGTTTGCCGCCGTGGCGTTAGCGCCCACCGTCACCTCTGACGACGCGATGCGCCAGGTTCCGCTATCGCCGTTCAATGCCCGCGCATCGACCTCGGCGCCGAGCCGCACGGCCACCTGCTGCCCGCGTATCTCTACCTCGCCGCCGTTGCCATGCGAGGCGAGCGCGCTGGCATTCATCTTGCCCGCAGCCACCACCAGACCGTCACCGCCGCCGTCCAACGTAATCTTGCCGCCTTGACCCTGCAGCGTCTTCGCTTCGATGATGCCCTGACTGTTGACCACCGTGCGCAAGGCCGCTCCCGCGGCGCTGGCCGTCATCAGCACCTGCCCGCCGTCGGCGCTCAGCATGCCGCCATTCTCGGCCAGGGCGGACAGCGCGGCGCCATCCATCCGCAGATCGAGCAAGCCATTGCCGTCGAAGTTCACGGTGAACTCTCCGCCGGCCGCCAGCGCGATCCGCCCCAGCCGCGCCCGGATCACCCCCTGATTGCTGACCTTGGCGCCCAGCAGCGCGACGCTGCCGCGGTCGCGCGCGGCAATCACGCCCTGGTTCAGCACGGAGGCCTCCGATGACCCCGTGAAGCGATAGTTGCCCGCGTTGAAATCGGCGTCGGAAAGCTGCTTGGTCGAGGCGACCAGTCCGCCCACGTTGACCTCCGCGCCCTTGCCGAAAACAATGCCGTTGGGGTTGACGAGGAAAACCTGACCGTTGGCGTCCATGCGCCCCAGGATGGAACTGGGCGACAGGCCATTCACACGGTTCAGCGCGATCGAGCCGCTGCCGGGCTGGTTGAAGGTGACGCGTTCGTCCGCGCCGATACTGAAGCTGTTCCAGTCGATGATCAGCTTTTGCGTATGCTGATTGATCGACACCTGTTTCTGGTCCAGCGTGGCGTGGATATCGCCTATTCCGTTGCCGGCCGCGATTGTTCCGCCCGTCGGCGCGGCATGCGCGCAAGACAGGCCCGCCAGGCCGGCGAGGGCCAGCACGGCAACGCGGCCGCGCCTGCCGCTCCCGGCTTTTCCGCGGCGGCGCGCGGACTCGCGCGCCACGTTCCAGCGTTGTCTGGCCTCGTTCCATACCAGTGCATATGTCTTGTTCATGATTGCCTCGCAAGAATGGCGGATCCGCCGCAATGGCAGGCCGCGCCGGTTAAGAAAACTGCGCGCGTGGTGCGCCCGAGTCAGAAATAGCGCGACGCCTGGAGCCAGAAGCGGGGCTCCCGGTCGGATTCCGTGGCGGGCGGCTGCCGGCCCATCGGCCAGGCGACGCTCAGGTTCACCTGATGGCTGGCGCCGTACTGCGTGACGCCGAGTCCCGCCGCAGCCAGGCCGTTGTGGTTGCGGCCGGGCGTCCAGCGGCGTTTGCTCAGGCGCACGTTGCCCCGGTCGGCGAAGGCGCTCAGTTGCCACCCGGGAGCCAGTTGGTAGCGCAGTTCGGCGCCGGCCAGCCAGCCCTCGTCGCCGCTGGCCGCGCCCAACGGATAGGCGCGCACGCCATAAGGCCCGCCCAGGCTGAATTTCTCGGAGCTGTCCAGGTTCTTCGAAGCCCACTGCGCATCCACCCGCGCATACAGCTGTAAGCGGCCAGTGAGCTGCTGCAAGCGGCTGATCGAGATATTGGTCCTGGCGAACCAGCCGGCGGCGCGCACTGTCTGGCGGTCCTCGCCCTCGGCCTGTGGATCGCCCAGGCGCAGCCGGCCTCGGCCATGCGACAGTTGCAAGGCGGTCCGTCCTCCGCCGAACCATCCGTCCTCGCTGCTGCCGGCCAGGGCCAAAGTCCATAGCCCGATACGCTTGCGGCTGCTTACCTCGAAGAGATCCATGCTGTCGACCAAACGCTTGCGCTCGTGCTGCAATTGCAGGCGCAAGCTGGCGTGGCGCGAGCGCACCAAGGGCTGCTGGATGAACACGGTCGACACGTCGGCGCGGCCGTGCGCCTCCAGAGGGCCGAAACGCCTGCCGAGTTCGTACCGCATGCTGGACACGCCCATGCCGACGCGCGTGGACCGGGAGCCAAGTGGAAGCTGATAGGCGGCGTTGTAGTAGCGCTGGCCGCCATCACTCCCCAACAGCCGCAGATTGAGCTGGTCGCCCAGGCGCAGGGGGTTGTTGACGCCGATGCTTCCGCTCAGCCGGTACTCGCCTGTGTAGTAGCCGCCAAAATTGTCCGCGTCCAGACTGCCGAAGACGAGCGGTCCCGCTTCGGCGTCCACCAGCAGGCTGGTGGTCCCGGTTTCCGCACCAGGCTGCAACGTACCCTTGACCGCCACGCCGGGCAGGTCGCTCAACAGCAGCAGCGCGCGCTCCAGCTCGCCGGCCTGCACCGCCTCACCCGGACGCAGGGCGGAGAGCGCCTGCTCCAGCACGGCATCGCGGACCCGCGCGCGGTTCCGCAGGCCAATCTCGCCATATCTGCCCTCCAACACGGCGATGCGCACGATGCCCGCATCGATGGCTTGCGGCGGCAGATAGGCGCGCGCCAGCACATATCCCTGATCGTGGTAATAGGCGGTGATGCGATCAGCGGCGGCGCGCAGGTCCGGGAACGTCAGTGCCGCGCCCGTCAGATCGGCCAGCACCGCCTGCAATGTCGCTGCGTCAACGGCGTGGTTGCCTTCGACATGGAACTCGAGCACCCGGACGGCGGGGCCTGCGGCCGCAACGCCGGACACGGCTGCAGGCGGCTGCGGCTCGGGCAACTGCACCTCGGGAGCCGTGTGGCCCGAAGGCATGGCGGGCAAAACCGATTGCAGGTCACGAATGGCGCGCCCCGCATCCGGGATCTGCGCCCGCAAAGCGTCCGCACACAAGGCCATGGCCAGCCCCGCGCCCAGCGCGGCCATCCGATAGCGCGCTTTCTCCCCTTTCATCCCCCATCCCCCCGCTCCTTGCCGTTCTTGCACGGGAAGCGCTCGTCCCCGACCGGCTGACGCGCCGGCCATGCCGGGCGCTACTCGTCTTGCCGGCAGAGTACGGAGCGGACGGGTGTGGAACTGTGGGAAGACTACGAAAGCGGAGTCGTACTTCTACGATTTGGCGACCGCCCGCCGCGCAGCGCGATTGGCTGCGGTTGCGGCAAGCGCCGTACTTTAGTACTCCTCCTATTCTTTCGCGAGGACGCCGTCGGTAATATGGCTGCAAGCGGCATAGTCACAGCCGCCGCGCACATACAGCGTTTCAAACGTCTGCTTGCGAAACTTGGCGGCAATCGCCATGGACGCACGGCAGTTCCGCAGCAGGCTCTGGATGAACGGGAAAAGAAACATGTCACACGGCCGCATCCGCGTCATCATTGCCGACGACCATCCCATCGTGTCCCTGGGCGTGAGCTATGAGCTCGCGCGAGACCCGGCCATCGAAGTGATCGGCTGCGCCAGGAACTCCACGGACCTGGTGGCCCTGCTGGAAACCCAACCCTGCGACGCAGTGGTATCGGACTACGCGATGCCGGGCGGCAAGCACGGCGACGGGCTGGGGCTCATTGGATTTCTGCGGCGACGCTACCCGGCGCTGCGAGTGGCCGTGCTCACCATGGTCGAGCATCCCACGCTGCTGCGGGCGCTGCTGGCCGAAAAGAACCTCTGCATCCTCAGCAAGGCGGATTCAACGCGCCATATCGCCGAAGCGATACACGCGATGAGCCGCGGCCGGACCTACTATTCGCCGACCGTGAAGGACATGATCATCCGCGAATCCCTCTCGGCGCAACAGCCACGGTTGACGCGGCGAGAGGCAGAGATCATCCGTCTGTTTTGCGCGGGCGCCACCATTACCGAGATATCGCAGATCTCCAGCCGCAGCGTGCAGACGGTCAGTTCCCAGAAGCGCAGCGCGATGAGGAAGCTGGGCATCGAACGCGACGCGGACCTGATCCGTTACGGCTGCGCTGCCCTGCCAATGACCGACGTGACGCTACCCGAAGCGGAGGATGAGAATGCGGCTGAATCTCCGGCGGCGGCTGCGCTTGCCTCTTGTTCAATGTCGACACGCTGAACGCGACCGAGCCCGAGTGGCAGCCGCTTGATCCATGTCAAAACCGCCGGTACGCCTTTGCGCCACGCCTGTCGGAAAAATGTTCAAGTAACTGCGCCCGCCCCCCCTGAAACCTGCAGCGCCCCCATCCACGACCGCATGCCGGCGCCACCTGACACGCATCCCCCGCGCCTTGATTCGACTACGCCACCGCCTGAGCCCCTCGCGGCTCGACACCGTGACGCGCTTTCGCCGCTATCAGCGCTGGCAGAGCCTGGGCGGCGGCGTGCTGATCACGGTCGCGGTGCTGCTGACCTTCGCCCTGGAAGCCAAGACCACCGCCGAAAAATATCTGGAGTACGTGCGCCAATCGTTCGTGGCCGAACACGCCGTGCTCATGAAGGAAATCTATACGCGCGAGAACGCCTTCCGCATCAGCCAGGCAAGCGCGGAGCTGATGTGGCGGGAAGCGGCGCCCTTTGATGCCGCTCAGATAGCAAAGTACCGCAGCCGGGGCGAAGAGCTGCTGGTGGAGTCCGACGAGGATTCCCGCTCTCAATGGATATTGGGTTCGGGCGGCGGCCGGGTGACGAACGGTGCGACAGGAAAGTTCTTCAATCTGGCCGAGCAGATCGGCCGCATTCCCTCAGGCGGGCCCGCAGCCCATGACAACTCGCTGGCCTCGTTCTTCTTTGGCGTCAATGGCAGCATCGCCGGCCTGGTTCCCGCCCCCGAAGCAGCGGTCCGCCAGCGGATCCTGGCGGACCGCGACCGCTACCTCGCCCTGCTGACCGGCGAAGTCAGCCGGCGCATGCTGATCGCCACCGATGCCGGCACCGACACATGGCGCTCCTTGCGCTGGATCCCTCCCGTCGCCAATCCGATCACGGGCAAGCAGGTATTCCGCATCGGTGGAACCATACTGGACAAGGGCGTGCCCGTCGCCGTGCTGGTGACGGAGTACTCCCCGCTGCAACCCGGCGCTTCGCAGGCAGTGAACCGGCAGGCGGGCGACTTCGCCATCATGTCCGCCAGCGGCCAACTCATCGCTGCATCGCCGGGCGCCGGTGCCGGCGACGCTCAGGAAATGGCTCCGGCCGCCGACCTCGCCGATATTCCTGCCGGAACGCGCCAGGAAAGGACGCGCTCTGGCCAGTTTTCGATTTCGGAAGGATTGGGGCCCACGGACTGGGTGCTGGTCTTTACGCTGGACTGGAGCAGCATCGTCAATGCCATAAGCGCACAGCTGACCACGCCCGCGATCATGACTGCAACCACGCTGGCGTTGATATGGGCGCTGCTGCTCTACTTCGAGCTGCGCGTGGTCCGACCCTTGATGAACCGTTCCAGGCTGGCGCTGGAGAGCGAGCATCTCAACCGCACGCTCATCGAGACGGCTCCCGTGGGCCTGGGCCTGATCGACGCTGCCAGCGGCAGTCCGCTGCTGCACAGCCCGGCCATGGAGAAGATGACCGCGCGCGTGGGCGTGGGAAAATTCAGCCTTTCGGCAGAGCTGGCCAATCGTTATCGGCGGCGCGCCAGCGCACCCACAGGGAAGCGCGACACGGATGTGGTCGAGGAAGACCTCTCGTTCGTGGCCCGCGATGGCACTCCCGTCACCTTGTCGGTCAGCATGGCAGGCGCGCGCTACCGCGGGTCGAACGTGGTCGTGGCGGCGTTCATCGACGTCACCGAAAAATACCAGCTAGCCCACCGCCTGCGCGAAGCCAAGGCCGCCGCGGACCGCGGCAATGCCGCCAAGTCGGCCTTCCTGGCGGCGATGAGCCATGAAATACGCACGCCGCTGCACGCCATCCTGGGACACCTGGAGCTGCTCTCGCGCTCGCGCCTGGCGCCGGTCCAGCGCAACCGTCTCGAAACCGTGCGGGCGTCCTCGGGACTGCTGCTCGCCACGATCAGCGATGTGCTGGACTTCTCCAAGATCGAGGCCGGCGAACTCAGCCTGGAGCAGGCGGAGTTCGACCTGCTCGAAGTCACCTCGCACGCTCTGTCCATGTTCGCGCCCCAGGCCCAGGCCAAAGGACTGGCCTTGCTGGGCGATCTGGGCGCTGCGCTCAGGCAGCCAATGCGAGGAGATGCCACCCGGCTGGGACAGGTCATTCACAACCTGCTCTCCAATGCCATCAAGTTCACCGACCAAGGCAAGGTGGTACTGCGTACCCGGACCGACGCGGCCGGCATCGCCGTCGAGGTCGAGGACACTGGCATGGGCATGACGGAAGAACAGGCGCAGAGTGTCTTTCGCGCTTTCAGCCAGGCCGACGCGACCATAGGCCGGCGCTATGGCGGCACGGGCCTGGGGCTGACCCTGTGTTGCCGGTTGGTGGAGGCAATGGGCGGCTCCCTGTCCGTGCGCAGCGAACCTGGAAGCGGCAGCCTGTTCGCGTTCTCCTTGCCGCTGGGCATCGAAGCCCGCGAGGCCGACAGGCCATGGTTCGCCGGCGAGCAGGTGTTGCTGCTGGCCGCGCGCGACAACTGCCGTCACCGCCTGGAAGCCATCCTGCGGACCTGGGGACTGCGCGTCAACGCCCGCCGCCATCCATCCGAACTGGACGAAGATATGCTGGACGAAGCGACGGTTCTCATCATCTGGGGCGACAAGATCGACTGGCAGCCGGAGGACGAAGACAGATTGCTGGACGAATCTTCATGGGTGATCGATTGCGGCATGCTGGGGCCCGCCACGCCGCAGGACACGGGACGCAAGCTCAGCGTTTCCATGTACGGGCTGCATGGCCTGGCCTCGGCCCTGCGGCATGTGCTGCAGGACATGCCTCTCGCTACCGCGGCGTCCACGCCCGCACCGCGGCATTCGGTCCGTTCGTTGCGGGTGCTGGTGGCCGAAGACAACGCCGCCAACCGCGGCCTGTTCGAAGAACAGTTCAAACTGCTGGGCTGTGAAGTCGATCTTGCGGAGGGAGGCGCGCAGGCTTGCGCGCTGCTGGCATCGCAGCGCTATGACGTGCTGGTCACCGATCTCGCGATGCCCGGCATGGACGGCTACGCGCTGGCCCGACAGGCCCGATCCATGCGGCCGGACATGCCCGTCATCGCTGCCACGGCCTGCGTGACGAAGCACGAGCGGCAGCGCTGCTGCAAAGCCGGCATCGCGCGGGTGCTGACCAAGCCCCTGCCGCTAGCCGAACTCGAACTCGCCTTGCTGGACGTGTGCGGACAAACCGGACCCGGCCCGCGGCAAGCCCCGGAGGCGGCCGACAACGGTCCGCAGGCCTTGACCGGCGGACGCGCCTTTCCCCCGGCACTGCTGCGCACGCTGGAGCAATCTTGCTCGCAGTCCCTGGACACCATCAAACGCGCTGCCGTCGACGAGGACAGCGGCCGCCTGCGCGGCGAACTGCACGCCTTGCGCGGCATGCTGGCCATTTTCCGCCTGCCCGCGCTGGCCGAACAGTGCGCTCAGCTGGATACCCGCCTGAACCAGCCAGGCGTGCGCGGATCGGCAGACGCGGTGGCGCGCATCTGCGACGACGTGCTCGCCGCAGTGAAAAGCGCCGTGGCCATGCCTGATGCCCAGCCGGCCACTGAGCAGGCTTGACCCCTGTTTGCGCCGCGCGTTCAAGCGATACCCGATGCCGGCACGCGCGCCGGCAATTGGTCCGCGGGCCGGGTTGCGAGCATGGCGGCCAGTTCCCGCCGCTTCGCGGCATGACCCGGATCATCGAAGAGATTGTCCATCTCGTCCGGATCTTCCGTCAGGCAATACATCTCACCCGCGCCGCTGCCCAGTTCGACGGTCAGCTTCCAGTCGCGCGTGCGCACGGTGCGCAGCTTCAGCTCCACGCCGCAGCGCGATGCCGCCACATCCCATTCGCTCAAGGCGAACTCGCGGGAGGCATCTCCGCCTTCCAGCAACGGGCGCAAGCTGCGGCCGTGTTGCGGCCCCAAGGCCGACGCTCCGGCGTAGTCGCAGAAGGTCGCGGCGAGGTCCAGCGTGGAAACCGGGTCTTCCACCCTTCTCCCGGCCGCGATGCCAGGGCCGCTGGCCACCATGGCCACGCGCAGCAGGCCTTCATATGGCATGGGCCCCTTGAGCATCAGTCCGTGGTCGCCCAGCCATTCGCCGTGGTCTGAGGTGAAGATCACGATGGTGTCCTGATCCAGCCCGTACTCGCTCAGCGCCTTCATGATGCGCCCCACCTGATGGTCCACCAGCGAGATCATGCCGTAGTAGTTGGCGATGATCCGGCGCAGCGCCTCGTCCGATTGGGTCGGCATGCGCGAGAAATTCTGCCGCACCGCCTGCACTTCGGCATTGCCCATGGGCTTGCTCTCCATGCTGGCCCTGTGCCACCAAGGCCGGCGATCGTAGTCGGTGACGCGATGGCGCGGCAGATCGACCTCGTCGGGATGGTGCAGGCGCGACCAGGGCTCGGGGCAATCGAAGGGGTGATGGGGATCGGGGAACGAGGCCCACAGGCAGAACGGCCGGTCGCGATGCTCGCGCAGGTAGTCGATGGTGCGATCGCCGATCCAGGCGGAGTTGTGCCAGGCTGCGGGCAAGGCGGAATTGAAGGTCTGCGGCGCGCCGCTGGCCGGCCCCAGGTCGGTCTCGTACAGCTGGTTGCGCAGTTCGCCCAAGCCGTCGCCGTAGTGCCAGCGCGAATGGTTCAGGCCGCCGGGCAACGGCGTGGGCAGCCAATAGTTGTGGCCCTCCACCACCAGCTCCACATGCTTGAAGCCCATGTACGGCCCCGCCCAGTCCGGTCCCATGCCAGCCTCGCTGTACTGGCATTCGGGCCGTCCGGTGGCCTGGAAGGTATGGTGCGTGGAGAAATGCGCCTTGCCGATGAAGCCCGTGTCGTAGCCGGCAGCGGCGAGGCTGCCAGCAAAGCCTGCCTCGCCGGCGCGCAGATCCAGGTCGATGCCGTTGTCGCAGACGCCATGCGTCAGCGGCAGCAGGCCGGTCAGCATGGAGGCGCGCGAAGGCTGGCAGACGACGTTGGGCGTTATGCAGGCCGCGAAATGCGTGCCCGTGCTCGCCAGCAGGTCGATGTGCGGCGTCTTGACCCGGCGTCCCGCAAAGCCCAGGCAGTCGCCGCGATGCTGGTCGGTCGTGATGAGAAGAATGTTGGGGCGTTTCATTGCTGCTTGCTGGTGGCGGTCTTGATGTCGGAAAGCACGGGCGCGAGAACACGGGTGTCATGGGCGATGCGTTCGCTCAAGCCCAACCCGTCCTGATCGCCCACGATCATGCCCTGGGCCTGCATCTTGTCCCGGACCTCTGGACTCTTCAGGACGGTGGCCACGGCGCGCTGCAAATCGGCCAGCACCGGCGCAGGCGTGCGCGCCGGCGCGAACAGGCCGAACCAGCTATAGAACGTGAAGTCCTTCACTTCGTCCTTCACCATCGGCAGGTCGGGCGCGCCCGCGATGGGCGCGGCTCCCGCATTGGCCAGCCCCTGCACCTTGCCGGCCTTGATCTGCGGCACGGCCGTGCTGGCGACGATGAACATCAGATCGACCTGGCTGCCCATCACGCCGACAAAGCCCTGGGGCGCGGCCTTGTACGGCACGTGCTTGAGCGAGATGCCGGCCGCGTGCTCGAACAGTGCCATCGCCAAATGGTGAGTCGAACCCGGGCCGCCGCTGGCATAGGTGATGGCGTCAGGCCGGGCGCGCGCCTGCTCCAGCAGTTCACGCAATGACTTGAATGGCGCTGTAGGCGCCGCCACCAACACGTATTGCAGGGTCGCCAGCGTCGCGACGGGCGCGAAGTCCTCGGTGCGATAAGGCACGTCCTGCATCAGGTAAGGCACTGCCGTGAACGAGGCGTCCGGCCCCAGCAGCAGCGTGTAGCCATCAGGCTTGGCGCGCGCCACGGCCTGGGCGCCGATGACACCGGCGCCGCCCGCGCGGTTTTCCACGATGACGGGAACGCCCCATTGTGTGGACATTTCCGCGGCGACCAGGCGTCCGACCACGTCGGCCGCGCCGCCGGGCACCGAGGGCACCACCAGCGTGACGGGGCGGTCCGGATAGGCCGCGGCCGCCGCCAGGGGAACAGCCAGAGGTACGGCCAGGCTCAGGGCAGCCAGGGCGCCGCGCGCAAGTTTCAGCATGATTGTCTCCATCCTGCGGCTCGCCTCATTCGCGGACGGCTCGCTGGCAATCATCTTCGGCCAGCCCATCATTCCAGTCCAATGATATATTTTTCACTTTCCATATCAGAGTTGATATGTAGAGATGAGCCCTCCCGACTCCGCTGCTCCCCTGCAGCCAGGCTGGTATCTGCGCGGCCGGCTGCGCCTGCGCCATCTACAGCTCATGCTGTTGCTGGACGAAGTCCACAACGTGGGCATGGCGGCGCAACGCATGGCCACCACCCAGCCCGCCGTGTCGCGCATGATCGCGGAACTGGAGGACATGCTCGGCGCGCGGCTGTTCGACCGCACGCCCAAAGGCACTTTCCCCACGCCCCACGGCGACTCCCTGATCCGCCATGCGCGCTGGGTGCTGGGCGACCTGGAACGCATGAGCGGCGAATGGTCCGCCGCGCCCGACCTCGACGTGGAAACCATCCATGTCGGCGTCAACTCCGCGGCAGCGGCTTACCTGGTGCCGCGCGCGCTGCTGCGTTTCGAACAGCAGACGGCCAACGTCAATGTGCTGGTGCGCGAGGGTTCACTGGAAGCGTTGATGCCGGACCTGCACACCCGCAAACTGGACTTGCTGGTCGCGCGCATGGGCGCAGCCGCACGCACGCCTGACACCCTGACGCAAGTGCTGTACGAAGAGCCGATGTGCGTGTGCGCGCGCAGCGGACATCCGCTGATGGATGTAGCCCAGGTTTCCTGGGCGCAACTGGCGGCCTATCCGTGGATCATGCCGCCGCGCGGCAGCCCGGCGCGCATCGGTCTGGACATGCTGTTGCAGCGCCATGGCCTGTACCCGCCTTCACGCATCGAATCAGCGTCGGCCCTGAACAACATGATGTTGATGGCCAACAGCGACCTGCTGTCGCTGCTGCCCCGCTGCGTCGCACGGCACGCCGCCGGCGGCCGCGAAATCGCCATCCTGGATATAGAACTGCCGCCCGTGTTCGGCCCGCTGGGCATCGTGCGGCACAACAGCCTGGACTTGTCGCCGCGGATGCGGGATCTGATCGAGTGCCTGCGGGCCGAGGCTGCAGACGCGGCGGCGCCGCGCTGAGCGCATGCGGGACGCGTGGCGCGCGCCCCGCATGAAAGGCTAGCCGACGCGGCGCGCGGTCAGCCACTGCGCGGGCTTGAGCGCCTTGTCCACGATGCGTATCTCGCCAATGCTGCCGAAGAAGCCGTCGGCGCGCTCGCCGTCCCACGAACCCGCGCCGATCACCCAGGGCATGTCGGCGGCCAACGTCGCCAGGCCGGGGGCATTGCTGACATTGCGCAATACCGGCGCGCCCTCGATGTACAGAATGGTCTCGTGCGTGTCGGCGTCGTTGACCACCGCGACGTGGAACCATTTGTCCGCAATGATCTCACCCGACCAGTTGGTCTTGCCGCCGCGCTCGCCCGCCACGACCGGCACGATTTCCCACTGGATCTCGCGCAGACTGGACACGGCGAAGATCAGGGGCGGAGATTCCGGATCGCCGCCATTGAATCCCGCCAGGTCGCCGCGCTTGCCGTCGCGCGTCATCACGTTCATCCAGGCGTGCTTCTGTGCGCTCCAGTCCCGGTCTATCTTCAGGAACGCCTCGACCGTGTAGCCGTTGGGCACCGTGGCGCTGTTGATCGCCGCAGCCGCTTCAGTGGTGAAGTAGCTCATGCGCGCGGTGTTCTTGTCGGTGTTCAGGAAGCGCACCGAACCGGGCGCGGCGGACAGGTAGTGATGATCGTCCGACCAGACCAGGTCGCCTTCCTGCGCGCCCGCCACGCCGTCGATGTTGAGCGCCGCGCGGCGGATCGGATTCAGCCCGGTCAGATCCGCGACGGTTTCACCCACCTTGACGGGCAGGCCGGCCTTGCCGCCAAAGAAGCGCCAATGCGCCAGCGTCCCCGCCACCAGCGGATAGTCATTGCTGTCGGCGGCCGGCTTCTGTTCGACGGTCGCGGGATCCGTGTAGTTGGCCAGGATCAGCGCCGTGGCCTGTTCCACCAGCGAGGTGTGCGAGGGAGCCGCGGCCTTGAACGTCTTGTTGAAGCCGGAGAAGCGGCTGGCGAAGTCCATCTTGATGGTGAACTGCTCGTTGGGCGTGGTCAGCACCGCCTGGTCGAACGCGTTGAGCGTGTCCTTGGGCTTTTGCGGCACCCAGGGCGAGAACGACAGCACCCGGATCTCGTTGTTGCCCAAATCGAATTCGTACAGCCGCATCAGGCCGTTGCCGCCCTGATAGGCCATCTGGTAGTCCACCACCATTTCCTCCACCGCGTGGCCGTAGGCATTGGTCTTGGTCAGGCGGGTGGCGCCGTGGTAGTGGCCATTGAGCGTCATGAAGATCTGATCGTTGTCGCGGATCAGTTTGTCCCACAGCATCTTGCCGTAAGGAACTTCCAGCGGGCTGACGCCATCCTTGTCGATGTTCAGCAGCTGGTGGTTGATCAGGATGGCGGGCAGCGTGGGATTGGCGCGCAGCACCTGGTTGGCCCAGGCCAGGGCGTCGTTCGACGCGCGCCAGGACAGCGACAGCACCAGGAACTTCTGCCCTTCGGCCTCGAATACGTGGTACTCGTGAAAGCCGCTGGCGTCGCGGCCGCCGAAGGTGGCCTGCTGCTTGGCGCGCGTGACGCTGAAGTGCTGCAGGTAGGGTTCCTTGGCCAGGTCGCGCTGCGCGTCGGTGTTGGCCGACTGGCTGCTCTCGTCCACATAGTCGCGGTCCACGATCACGTCGTGGTTGCCCGCCAGGATCGAGTACGGCACCTTGGCGTCTTCCAGCACCTTCATCGCGGCGCTGGCCACCTTCCACTGGTCGGGTTTGCCCTGCTGGTCGACCACGTCGCCCAGATGGACCAGGAACGGAATATTGAGCGTCTTCGCATGCTCGGCTACCCAGCGCGTCTGCGCCTGGTAGGGCTCGCTGCCGTACTTGCGCATGAACTGCTGGTTCTCGGCGTCGGTGGCGTAACGCGAATAGAACTGCGTATCCGGCAGCACTGCTAGCGCGAAACTCGACACCAGGGCCGGTTGGGGCTTGCCGATACCGCCGTCGCCTTCATCGTCATCATCATCGCCGCCGCCGTTGCAGCCGCTGAGCAGGAAACTGCCGCCCATGGGCAACAACGTCACGCCCAAGCCCGCGCGCAGCAGGCTGCGCCGCCGGTTGTCGGGCGCCTGCGGCAAGGCATCCGCCACCTGCTCCACGATCTGCGTATTACCCTGGCCGTGCTTGCTGTCCTTCGTCATCTCTGCTGCCTGTTCGAAAAAGGCGGGAGTCTAGAGACGCGGAATGACGGCGGGATGACTGAGTCCGACACGCAAATGCAAAAAAGCCGGCAACGCTTGCGCGATACCGGCTTTCAGCCAAAGGCGTCGGGAAACACCTTCATGAATTCGACCACATGAGTGGTCGGGGCGAGAGGATTCGAACCTCCGACTCCTGCGTCCCGAACGCAGTACTCTACCAGGCTGAGCTACGCCCCGAGTCTTAGTACAACTCTTACTACTACTGACTTCGCTGCGCTCAGTGCAACCAAATCATCTTTCGCTTTCATCAACCGCCACGTTTCAGGCCACCGGGTTTCCCCAAATTTTTCGCCTAATTCGCTTAGCGATCTCTGTTCACCGCGAAAGCGCAGAATTCTAACAGAGATTTTTGAAAAGGGGAAATGGGATAAGCAGAAAGTGCTTTTCGGGCCAGATCCGCCTCGGCCACGGCGGCCTGGCGGGCATGTTCCAGGGCGTCCGTCGCCTGGATGGCGGCGGCCACGGCGGCGAAGTCGGCGTCGCCGGTCTTGATCGCGTCGCGAATCAGTTGCTGCTGTTCCGGGGTGCCCACTTCCATCACGCGGATCAGCGGCAGCGTGGGCTTGCCCTCGCGCAGGTCGTCGCCCACGTTCTTGCCCAGGGCGGCGGCGTCGCCGCTGTAGTCCAGCACGTCGTCCACCAGTTGGAAGGCGGTGCCGACGTGGCGGCCGTAGGCGGCCGCGGCGGCTTCCTGCTCGGGGGTGGCGCCCGCCAGCACTGCGCCCACCTGGGCGGCGGCCTCGAACAGCTTGGCGGTCTTGTAGCGCACCACTTGCAGATAGCGTTCCTGCGAGACGTCCGGGTCGTGCACGTTCAGCAGCTGCAGCACCTCGCCCTCGGCGATCACCGTGGTGGCTTCGGACAGGATGCTCATGACGCGCATCGAGTTCGCTTCCACCATCATCTCGAAGGAGCGCGAATACAGGTAGTCGCCCACCAGCACGCTGGCGGCGTTGCCGAACACCGCGTTGGCGGTTTCGCGGCCGCGGCGCAGGTCGGATTCATCGACCACGTCGTCGTGCAGCAGGGTCGCAGTGTGGATGAACTCGACCACGGCAGCCAGCAGTTGGTGGTGCGTGCCCTCGTAGCCCAGCGCGCGCGCCACCATCAGCACCATGGCCGGGCGCATGCGCTTGCCGCCCGCGCCTATGATGTAGTCGCCGATCGTGCGGATCAGGACCACTTCGGAATTCAGCCGCTCGCGGATGACCGCGTCGACGGCTTTCATATCGTCTGCAATGGGGGCAACAAGCTCGGGGAGATTCAAGACGTATCCGGGAGAGTGAAACGAGCCGCGGCGCGAACGCGCGCCGGCTCTTACCGCTGGGCCCGCCGCAGACGGCGGGAGGATTCGACCAAGGATTATACGGGGAGTGACGGACCGCGAGCCGTCATCCTGGCGGAATCGCCGACAGGAACGGCGCCCGGCGCGCCCTCCCTGCCCAGCGCCGTCTGGCGACGGCTCAGGTCCCTTGCCGCAACAGGCCGCGCCCGGCCAGATTGGCATAGAGCGCGCGCACCCCGAAGGTCCAGGGTTCGATCTCGGTGGCCAGCCGCACTTCGTTGACCAGCGCGCCCAGGCGCTCGGACGCGATCACGACGCGGTCGCCCAGCTTGTGGGTGAAGCCGGTGCCCGGGCCCATGCGGTCCTGGGTGGGCGAGAACATGGTGCCCAGGAACAGCATGAAGCCGTCTGGATACTGGTGATGCTTGCCGCAAGCCTGGCGCACCAGGTCCGGCGGATCGCGGCTGATCTCGCGCATGTGGCTCACGCCGTCCAGCACGAAGCCGTCCAGGCCCTCGATGCGCAGGGACACATCCGCTTGACGCACGCTGTCCAGGCTGAAGCCGCCGTCGAACAGGCGAATGAAGGGACCGATGGCGCAGGAGCCGTTGTTGTCCTTGGCCTTGGTCAGCAGCAAGGCGCTGCGGCCTTCGATGTCGCGCAGGTTGACGTCGTTGCCCAGCGTGGCGCCGACGATTTCGCCGCGGCTGTCCACCGCCAGCACGATCTCGGGTTCGGGATTGTTCCAGCGGGATTCGGGCAATACGCCGATTTGCGCGCCCGTCCCCACCGACGCCATGGGCGGCGCCTTGGAGAAAACCTCGGCGTCCGGGCCGATCCCCACCTCCAGGTATTGCGACCACTGGCCGCGCTCGGTCAGTTCAGCCTTCAGTTTGGCCGCTTCGGGCGAGCCCGGCCGCAGGCGGGACAGGTCCGAGCCGATCAGCGCCTGCATGCGGACACGGATTTCCTCGGCGCGGCTGGCATCGCCGCCGGCCTCTTCCTCGATCATGCGTTCCAGCAGACTGATGGCGAAAGTGACGCCTGCCGCCTTGACGGGCTGCAGGTCGCAAGGCGCCAGCAGGCGCAAGCCCTCCTGGCCTGCCAGGCTGGCTGCCATCAGGGCATGCACGTCGCCCAGCGACTCGCCGGCGGCGCTGGCCGCGAGCGCCACGCGGTCGGGACGGTCCAGCAGGTCCGCCATGGTGGGCGCGGCCGCCGTGATGTCGATCACTTCGCCGCGGCGCACCGCCACGACGCAGGGGCCATGCCCCGGCCGCCACACCCGCCCCACCAGCAACGCCTGTTCCAGATCGACGGGCAGCGCCTTTGCTTGGTCCATGAGTCTCCTCGCCTTGTTCGAATGATGTGCGGGGCAGTCTAGGAGACTTCCATTATCATGTCCAACATCATGAATTTATGTCCAATATATTGGACAAATAGAGCATGGCTACCGTACACGACGTCCCCGCCATCCGCCGCACGCACGACATCCTGCAAGTGCTGGCCGGCCGCAACACGCCGGTCAAGGCATCGGAACTGGCCGAATCCTGCCAACTCGCCCGCAGCACGCTCTATCTGCTGCTGGATTGCCTGGAACAGCGCCGCTGGATCGAGCGCCGGGATGGCGGCTATGTCATCGGCATCGAACTGATGGCGCTGGGCCATGCCTATCTGCGCCAGGACGGGCTGCAAGCGGCATTCCAGGCGGCCGCGGGCGCTTTCGTGGCGCGGCACAACGAAGTGGTGCAGCTGGCGACGCTGGATGGCTTCGATGTGGTCTACCTGGCCCGCGAGGACGCGCGCCGCCCCGTGCGGCTGGTGTCGGACCTGGGCCTGCGCCTGCCGGCGCACGCCTGCGCGCTGGGCAAGGCGTTGCTGGCCAGCCTGCCGCCCGAAGACCTGGCCGCCCGCGTACCGGATACGCTGCCGCGCGTCACCGAACGCAGTCTCGCCACCCGCGCCGCGCTCGACCAGGAACTGGAACAGGTGCGCAGCACGGGCCTCGCGCAGGATCTGGAGGAAGTGGCGACCGGCCTGGTCTGCTATGCCGCCTACGTGGGCATGACGCCGCTGGGCAAGCGGGTAGCCGTCAGCACCTCCATCCCCACCGACCGGCTGGACGAAGCCCACCGCCGCGACGTGATCGACGGGATTCAGCGGGTGGCGCGGGACATCGCCCTGCGGGTGATCCCCGGCGCTTGAAGCGCGCATGCGACACCTAAGCCCTTAGCCTGCAACAGCTTTTTGACTTTCTGAAAGTCCCGGGCTAATATTCCGGATTCGGTCAGCAATGCCCGAATTACGTCGGTTGCATTTGCGTCACCCCTCTGGGTGCCAAGGAAGGTTCAACTTTCCCAGGCATCAAGGCCTTTTTTCTTCCGCCAGGCTCTGGCGCCAGGAGAAGAAAGCGCCCCGCCAGAGCGGCAATCCCGCCCAGCAGGGCAGGCAGCGCAGATGGACCCATTTACCTATTTAAGGAATCCCCCATGTACGCGGTCGTAAAAACCGGTGGCAAGCAGTATCGCGTTGCCGCTGGCGAAAAACTCAAGATAGAACAGATACCGGCAGACATTGGGCAAGAAATCACCCTGGACCAAGTGCTGTCCGTGGGCGAAGGCGACCAACTGAAAGTTGGCACGCCCCTCGTCTCCGGCGCCGTGGTCAAGGCAACGGTTCTTGCGCAAGGCCGCCACGACAAGGTCAAGATCTTCAAGATGCGCCGTCGCAAGCACTACCAGAAGCGTCAGGGCCACCGTCAGAACTACACCGAAATCCGCATCGAAGCCATCACGGCTTAAGAAGCGACTCGGTACCACTTAGCAGGAGCTAAACATGGCACAGAAAAAGGGCGGCGGCTCTACGCGGAACGGACGCGACTCAGAATCGAAGCGTCTGGGCGTCAAGGCATTCGGCGGCGAATTGATTCCCGCTGGTTCGATCATCGTGCGTCAGCGCGGCACGCGCTTCCACGCTGGCGTGAACGTCGGCATGGGCAAGGATCACACCCTGTTCGCGCTGATCGACGGCAAGGTTCAATTCGGCTTCAAGGGCGCGTTGAACAAGCAGACCGTTTCGATCGTCGCTGCCGAGTAATCGGACCAGCACGGTCAGCAACGCGGTTCGCCGCGTTCCAGAACGGCAAAAGCCCTGTCGCATGCGGCAGGGCTTTTTTGTTTTAAGCTTTTCCAGATTTCGGGCAGCAGCCGGACGGTTCCGGCCCCTGCCTCCCGGCGGCGCCGAATGACGGCCCCGCCCCACTCCTTACCACTACACGCGCGGACATCATGAAATTCGTAGACGAAGCCACCATCGAAGTCGTCGCCGGCAAAGGCGGCAATGGCGTGGCGAGCTTTCGCCGCGAAAAGTTCATTCCCAGAGGCGGCCCGGACGGCGGCGACGGCGGACGCGGCGGCACCATCTTCGCGGTGGCCGACCGCAACATCAACACGCTGATCGACTACCGCTACGCCCGCCTGCACCGCGCCAAGAACGGCGAAAACGGCCGCGGCTCGGACCAGTACGGCGCGGCCGCGCCGGACATCACGCTGCGCGTGCCGGTGGGCACCATCATCCATGACGCCGACACCGGCGAAGTCCTGTTCGACCTGAACCAGCACGAACAAAAAGTCGTGCTGGCCGCCGGCGGCCAGGGCGGCATGGGCAATATCCACTTCAAGTCCAGCGTCAACCGCGCACCCCGCCAATGGACGCCCGGCAAGGAAGGCGAGCACCGCTACCTGCGCATGGAACTGAAGGTGCTGGCGGACGTGGGCCTGCTGGGCCTGCCCAACGCCGGCAAGTCCACGCTGATCACGCGCATTTCCAATGCCAAGCCGAAGATCGCGGACTACCCCTTCACCACGCTGCACCCCAACCTGGGCGTGGTGCGCACCTCGCCGTCGCGCAGCTTCGTCGTGGCCGACATTCCCGGCCTGATCGAAGGCGCCTCCGAAGGCGCCGGCCTGGGCCACCTGTTCCTGCGCCACCTGGCGCGCACCCGCGTGCTGCTGCACCTGGTGGACGTGTCCACGCCCGACCCGGACGCGGATCCCGTCGAGCAGGCCGTGGTCGACGCGCGCGCCATCGTCGAGGAACTGCGCCGCTACGATCCGGAACTGGCCGCCAAGCCGCGCTGGCTGGTCCTGAACAAGCTGGACATGGTGCCCGACCCCGAGGACACCAAGCGCCGCTTCCTTGAACTCTACGACTGGAAGGGTCCGGTGTTCGGTATTTCCGGCCTGTCGGGCGAAGGCACGCAAGACCTGATCTACGCGCTGCAGGACTACCTGGACGCCGAGCGCGAAAAGGAACACCTGTCGCAAGACCAGGCCGAAGAGAACTATGTCGCGCCGGACCCGCGCTTCGACGACAAGCGCTCGACCGCCGACCAGCGCCCCGCGCCGCGCGGCGATGACGAATAAGCCATAATCGCAGTCCTTACGATTACGCCTTTTTCTCGCCGCAGCCGGCCGCCATCATGTCTGCTGAAACACCTGTCGTTTCCGTCGTCACCAACGCCCAGCGTCTCGTCGCCAAAGTCGGCTCGTCGCTGGTCACCAACGAAGGCCGAGGCCTGGACCGCGCCGCCGTGGCGCACTGGGCTGCGCAGATCGCCGCCCTGCACAAGCAGGGCAAGCAGATCGTGCTGGTCTCCAGCGGCGCCATCGCCGAAGGCATGGCGCGCCTGGGCTGGCGCAAGCGCCCATCGGTGATGCACGAACTGCAGGCGGCCGCGGCCGTGGGCCAGATGGGCCTGTGCCAGGCCTACGAGGCGGCCTTCGCCGAATACGGCCTGCGCACCGCCCAGATCCTGCTGACGCACGAAGACCTGGCCGACCGCCACCGCTACCTGAACGCCCGCAGCACGCTGTTCGCGCTGCTGCGCCTGGGCGTGGTGCCGATCGTGAACGAGAACGACACGGTCGTCACCGACGAAATCCGGCTGGGCGACAACGACACCCTGGGCGCGCTGGTCACCAATCTGATCGAAGCCGACACGCTGATCATCCTGACCGATCAACGCGGCCTGTACGACTCCGATCCGCGCAAGAACCCTGACGCCAAGTTCATGTCGCACGCCCAGGCTGGCGACCCCGCGCTGGAAGCCATGGCTGGCGGCGCGGGCAGCGGCATCGGCACGGGCGGCATGCTGACCAAGGTGTTGGCGGCCAAGCGCGCGGCGCATAGCGGCGCGCATACCGTCATCGCGTCGGGCCGCGAGCGCAACGTGCTCACGCGCCTGGCCCAGGGCGAGTGCATCGGCAGCGAACTGCGCGCCGTGCTGCCCGTGTGGTCCGCGCGCAAGCAGTGGCTGGCCGATCACCTGCGCCTGCGCGGACGCGTGGTGCTGGATGACGGCGCCGTGCAGGCGCTGCTGCGCGAGGGCAAGAGCCTCCTGCCCATCGGCGTGACCGAGGTGGAAGGCGAGTTCGGCCGCGGCGACGTGGTCGCCTGCGTGGATGGCCAGGGCCGCGAATGCGCCCGCGGCCTGATCAACTACTCATCGGCCGACACTCGCCGCATCCTGCGCCAGCCTTCGTCGCAGATCGCGCGCATTCTGGGCAGCATGACCGAACCCGAGCTCATGCATCGGGATAACCTGGTAGTGCTCTAAGACCCTGCATGCTTGCTGCGCCTTGGGGCAGCAGGATGTAGCCCCACCCCCGCACCGCGAGCACGGGCAAGTCGATATTGAGGCGGCGCGCCTTGCTGCGCAGCCGCGACAAGAGCACGTCAACCCGCCGCGCCCCATCCAGGGCTTTGCGCTTACCGGCAGGGAAAAAGCATTCGCGGCGCAGGCAATAGCCCGGCGCGCTCAACAAGCGGACAAAAAAAGCGCGCTCGGTGACCGTCAACGGCAGAAACTCGCCAGCCGGCCCCGCCAGCGCGCCAGCGTGCGGGTCTAGCCTCCAAGGCAAGGCGGTGGACGGCGCGCGCCGGTACAGATTGCGCAGCAGGGCATCCCATTCCAACGCGTCCATACCCGCAGCGGTACAGACGTCCGCGCCCGCATCCAACGCGGCGATGCGATCGGACGCGTCGACATCTGCGGCCTGCCACAGCACCGCCATAGCGGGCGCCGCCCGGCGCAGCATGGCAATGAGGCTTGACACTCCCTGAGTACCTCCCAAAAGTACCAGGGCATCAGCGCCCTGCGCCTGCAAGTGTTCCAATACGGCAGCGGACGAATCGAACACGCGGACCTGCCAACGCAACAGACGCAAAGCCTCGGCGAAATTCTCGTCCGCCCTTGCGTCGAGCCGTACGACGAAGACGCTGCCTCGTTGCTCCATGCGCTCACCTTTGATAAATATCACTTAAGTAATATTTATAACCACCAAAGCGCGTGACCAGCAAGCTTCAATCGCCGGTGTGAAAACATTCTCAGACCGACTGAAGCATGCGCGCCTGCTGCGTGGCCACACGCAGAAAGACCTCGCTCGTCTGGCGCGCATTTCGCAAAGCGCCATCGGCAGCTACGAAAGCGGCCTGCGGCACTCAAGCCGCTCGGCCCGCAAGCTGGCACAGGTCCTGAAGGTCGAGGTCGAATGGCTGGAAACCGGCAAGGGCCCGCTGGAACTTCCCGTGGAAGGCTACGACCTCAGCAACACGCTGCCCGCGCCTGGCGTGGCCGAACCCGTACCGCGCCCCGGCGGTCGGCCGCGTCCGATGGCGCCCTGGCCCTTCCCGAATATTTCGCCTTCGCTGTTCGAATCGCTCACAGCCGACGACCGCGTGATCCTTGAATCGATCACACAGGCCTACATCGAAAAAACCATCCTCATCCGCCGCGGCGCCAAAACGCGCGGCCGCAAGCTGGGCTGATCGCGGGCAGCCTTTGCGGGCCTCGCGCAAGCTCACGTCCGCCAAGCGCATCCCAGTGACAGAAATCGCGCAGTAGCTCCCCTGCCTCTCGATAAAGCACGTACAGTGGTCGGCGATTTTTCGCGCCGCCGCTTGGGATATTACGTGCAACTTCGACTACGCCATTGGCGTACAAACCAATCATGGTTTTCATAGAAACCAGCGTCTTTACCCGCAAATCACCTCCCTGCTGCCCGATGATGGCTATCGAGAATTGCAGCGATGCTGCTGGAGGATCCCGCATGCGGCCATGTGATTCCTGGCGGAGGCGGCATACGAAAGGTGCGTCACGCGGCCAGGAACCGGCAAGAGCGGTGGGATACGGGTGATCTATTACTGGCTCACCGATGACGACCAGATTCTGATGCTGTTGGCCTACCCAAAGAGCGTGCGGGACAACCTGAGCGCAGCGAAACTTTCTGAACTGCGGGCGTTGGTAAGGGACTTGTGAAATGGACAAGCAGTTATTTGCCGATTTGAAGACAAGCCTCAAAGAAGCGGCAGCGATACGCAAGGGAGAGACGCGTCCTTCGAGGATATCCACGCTCGATCCTCTGGACGTGAAGCAGGTGCGCGAACAGACCAAGCTGTCTCAAGCTGAGTTTGCGGCGGCGTTGCAGGTCAGCGTTCGCACCTTGCAAAACTGGGAGCAAAAGCGCCGGGTCCCTACCGGACCGGCTGCCGCGCTGCTGAAAGTCGTGGCCAACGAGCCTGAGATCGCGCTACGCGCCTTGCACCGTCAGGCACATGGGGCCGCGCAAAAGACGCCAAGCCCTCATCAATCCTCCTCCCGCGCATCGTGCGCGGACGTAAAAAAGCCCGGCATTGCCGGGCTTTTCGCCGCTAGCCTCGCTCAGGGCTTGGCAGCGGGAGCCGGAGCAGCACCGCCAGCCGGCGGCACGGCGGCGTCGCCGCGGATCTTGGCGGCGATTTCCGAGGCGGCCTGGGCCGAGGCCACACCGAAGGCCAGCACGCCGCGGTTCAGCGGTTCGCCGATGAGCGGGGCGGCGACCAGTTCCTGGTCGATCACGAGCGCCAGCATGTTGCCGACGTTCTTCGTGCTGACGTCATTGAGCTTGCGCGCGCCGGCTTCCGAGAAGCGCAGGCCGACGAAGTTCTGGCCCTGGCGGTCGACCAGCGCGGCGGCGTCGGTGAGATCTGCGCGCGTCAGGACGGGCACCGTCTGCATGTAGAGCTTGCCGTCGGGCAGGTTGATTTCGCGCATGCCGGCGCCGGGCTGCTTCTGCGCCAGGTAGAAGTCCACTGAGGCCGCGGCGGCGGCGGGCTTGGCGGCCTCTTGGCCTGCTTGCGGCGTGGCGGTATCGCCAGACGTCTTAGTCGGGGCGGTCTTGCAACCCGCTAGCGCCAACGTCACGACTACCAGGGCGGGCGCCAATTTGCGTAGGGTCAGTTGCATGCTCGTTTCCTTCTTAATGTGGACTAAGACCAGGCGATGCACTCCATCCCCGGCACTGGAAAAGTGTACCGAACCTGAATGACAGTGTCGCCCCAGTCTGAATCCAATTGTAAAGCGGTAATACCAGCTGCCGCCTGCTCCGGCTGACACGGCGCAGCAGCCACGCGATTCGTCGGAACGCGCGCCAGCCTCTATACTTCGCTTTCGCGCAGGGGTACTCGTCCCGCCTACATGGCAGGACGTGTTGAGAGAGTCCCTTCGTACCAGTACGGATAATGCCGATGCTGGGAGCCGTATTCCCGCCATGCGTCTTTGCGCGCGCGGCGGGAATTCCTTCCCGATCGGCTCCAACCACTCGCTTGGAGCTTTCCATGAACGCCAATCCCAAATTCCTGGCCGCTACCGCCGAAGTCGACGCGGCGGCCGTCGCACCGCTGCCCAAATCCCGCCGCGTGTATGAAGTGGGCTCGCGCCCCGACATCCGCGTGCCATTCCGCGAGATCGAGCAGGACGATACGCCGACGATGTTCGGCGGCGAGAAGAATCCGCCGCTCACCGTCTACGACTGCAGCGGCCCCTACACCGACCCCGAAGCCAAGATCGACATCCGCCGCGGCCTGCCCGAACTGCGCCGCGCCTGGATCGAAGAGCGCGGCGACACGGAAGTGCTGTCGGGTCCGACCAGCGACTATGGCAAGGAACGCCTGACCGATCCCAAGCTGACGGCCATGCGCTTTGACCTGCAGCGTCCGCCGCGCCGCGCCAAGTCCGGCGCCAACGTGTCGCAGATGCATTACGCGCGCCGCGGCATCATCACGCCGGAAATGGAATACGTGGCGATCCGCGAGAGCCTGCGCCGCGAACACTACCTGCAGACGCTGCGCGACAGCGGCCCCGACGGCGAGAAGATGGTCAAGCGCCTGCTGCGCCAGCACCCGGGCCAGTCCTTCGGCGCCTCCATTCCCGCGGCCATCACGCCCGAGTTCGTGCGCGACGAGATCGCGCGCGGCCGCGCCATCATCCCCGCCAACATCAACCACCCTGAAGTGGAGCCGATGGCCATCGGCCGCAACTTCCTGGTGAAGATCAACGCCAACATCGGCAACTCCGCCGTCAGCTCCGGCATCGGCGAGGAAGTGGAAAAGATGACCTGGGCGATCCGCTGGGGCGGCGACACGGTCATGGATCTGTCCACCGGCAAGCACATCCACGAAACGCGCGAATGGATCATCCGCAACTCGCCCGTGCCGATCGGCACCGTGCCGATCTACCAGGCGCTGGAGAAGGTCGACGGCAAGGCCGAGGACCTGACCTGGGAGATCTTCCGCGACACGCTGATCGAACAGGCCGAACAGGGCGTGGACTATTTCACGATCCACGCGGGCGTGCGCCTGCCGTTCATTCCGATGACGGCCGACCGCATGACCGGCATCGTCTCGCGCGGCGGCTCGATCATGGCCAAGTGGTGCCTGGCACACCACAAGGAGAGCTTCCTGTACGAGCGCTTCGAGGAAATCTGCGAAATCATGAAGGCCTACGACGTCAGCTTCTCGCTGGGCGACGGCCTGCGTCCGGGCTCGGGCTACGACGCCAACGACGAAGCGCAATTCGCCGAGTTGAAGACCCTGGGCGAGCTGACGCAGGTGGCCTGGAAGCATGACGTACAGGTCATGATCGAAGGCCCGGGCCACGTGCCGATGCAGATGATCAAGGAAAACATGGAGCTGCAGCTGGAACATTGCCACGAGGCGCCGTTCTACACGCTGGGCCCCCTGACCACCGACATCGCTCCCGGCTACGACCACATCACTTCCGGCATCGGCGCGGCGCTGATCGGCTGGTACGGCACGGCGATGCTCTGTTATGTGACGCCGAAGGAACACCTGGGCCTGCCGAACAAGAAGGACGTGAAGGACGGCATCATCACGTACAAGATCGCGGCCCACGCGGCAGACCTGGCCAAGGGCCATCCGGGCGCGGCGATCCGCGACAACGCGCTGTCCAAGGCGCGCTTCGAATTCCGCTGGGACGACCAGTTCAACCTGGGGCTGGATCCGGACACGGCGAAGGAATTCCACGACGAGACGCTGCCGAAGGATTCGATGAAGGTGGCGCACTTCTGCTCCATGTGCGGACCGCATTTCTGCTCGATGAAGATCACCCAGGACGTGCGGGATTATGCGGCGGCTCAGGGGGTTAGCGAGAAGGACGCGTTGCAGAAGGGGATGGAGGAGAAGTCCATCGAGTTCGTTAAGAAGGGGGCCGAGGTTTATCATCGGCAGTGATGTTGTTGCTACGTCTGTTTTGAGTTCTTGAGACGCACGACGCGGCAGTGGCCTGCCGGGCGCGGGGCAACGATTGCGGTCCGGAGCCTTCGCTCCGGACTTCCCCGTCGTCATCGTCGTCCAGGCCTTCGGCCTTCCCTTCCGATTCCCTCGGGCTTATCGACGCCCCGCGTCCCGCAGGCCCCCGACGCGGCTGGCTCGTCTAGTTGAATCTTCACGGGCGCTGGGGCGGGTGGTGTGCTTGGCGTTCTGGTCACGAACGGTGGGGTGGTGGTGGGGCTTGCGGGGCCCGCCCCAGGCCGGCCGCGCGGGCGGCCTCTTGGGGCTTACGTGGTGTCTTGCGTCGCGTGATGGCGCTGCGCGCGGGTGGTGGGGACGTGCTCTTGGTGACACGTATGGCAGGTGATAGCCGGGTAATTTGGTGGGGCGCTGCGTTCGAGGTGATTGCGCAGCGCAGCGGTCGGCCAGCAATCGTCATTTCAACGCGGGTGCCGGATGGGTGGCGCGCGTCCGGGTCTGCATGCGCAAGCGGCTATTCGCCGCGCGCCACCCATCACCGCCCATTCCCCCATGAGCTGGGGACCAATAGCAAATCAGTCATCGCATTCGCGTAAGCGAACACAATAGAAATTCAAGAAATCACGTATGTCATTCTCGGCCGCCCGCGCGGCCGAAAATGACGGGCAACACGAGCATCGTCCCTGACCACGGCTCCAGCAGCGCCCCAAGCCAAGATTCAAATAGCTCGTCGGCGCGGGCGCCTGAGTGGCGGGCAACCTCGATGCGCCCGAGGGAATCCGTAGGGAAGGCCGCAGGCCTGGACGAGGATGACGACGGGGCAGTCCGGAGCGAACGCTCCGGACCGCAATCGTGGGCGCCCGCCACTCAGGCGCCCGCGTCGACGAGCGGCCTACGAAGCACTGGAACGCAACCCCGAAAGCCGCAAAGCCTCAGACGCCCCTTGTATCAAGCCCGCCTGACGCCAATCGTCGGCAGTTAAGGCTGCACCTCATACTCTCCAGATCCCAGCACCACCGTCGCAAGCCCCGGCGCCTGGCTCAGCTTATGCAGCGCGTAGCACTGCGCGGTGGCGATCTTGGCGTCGTGGAAAGCAGGGTCTTCCTGGCGCAGGTCCAGGCTGGCCAGCAGCGCTCGCGCCATCTGCCAGCCGGCAAACGTGGTGCCCGCCAGCAGCAGATACGGCACGGCGGCCGCGAACACCGCGTTGGGGCGGCTGGCGGCGTTGGCCAGCACGAAGTCGATGGCGTCGGCCAGCGCCGCGCGGGCCTGGCGCAGCGGCGTCAGCATCAGGCGGGCGGCGGGTTCGCTGCGGGCCTCCAGCGCCGCTTCGGTCTTGCCGACTTCCGCCAGCAAGGCGCGGGCGACGGCGCCGCCGTCGCGTAGGGTCTTGCGGCCCACCAGGTCATTGGCCTGGATCGCCGTGGTGCCTTCGTAGATCGTGAGGATGCGCGCGTCGCGGTAGTACTGCGCCGCGCCGGTTTCCTCGATGAAACCCATGCCGCCGTGCACCTGCACGCCCAGGCTCGCCACGTCGATGGACATTTCGGTGCACCAGCCCTTGACGATGGGCACCAGGTATTCCTGCACCGCCAGATGGCGCTTGCGGGCCTCGGCGTCCGGGCTGGCGTGCGCCAGATCGGCGTGGCCCGCGGTGTAGTAGGCCAGCGCGCGGCCGGCTTCCGTCAGCGCGCGCATCGTGCCCAGCATGCGGCGCACGTCGGGGTGCTGGATGATGGGCACCGCGTCCTTGGACGAGCCGTCCACCGGGCGGCTCTGCACGCGCTCGGCGGCATAGGCCAGCGCGTGCTGGTGGGCACGGTCGGCGACGGCCACGCCCTGCACGCCCACCGCGTAGCGCGCGGCGTTCATCATGATGAACATGGCGTCCAGGCCGCGGTTTTCCTGGCCCACCAGATAGCCCAGCGCGCCGCCCGCATCGCCGAACTGCAGCGTGCAGGTGGGGCTGGCCTTGATGCCCAGCTTGTGTTCGATCGACACGCAATGGACGTCGTTGCGCGCGCCCAGCGTGCCGTCTTCGTTGACCAGGAATTTGGGCACCAGGAACAGCGAAATGCCTTTGACGCCTTCGGGCGCGTCGGGCAGGCGCGCCAGCACCAGGTGCAGGATGTTCTCGGCCAGATCGTGCTCGCCGTAGGTGATGAAGATCTTGGTGCCGGAGATGCGGTAGGTGCCGTCGCCCACGGGCTGCGCGCGCGAGCGGACCATGGCCAGGTCCGAGCCTGCCTGCGGTTCGGTCAGGTTCATGGTGCCGGTCCAGCGTCCGGAAATCATGGGCTCGATGAAGCGCTGCTTCAGTTCAGGCGAACCGGCCGTCAGCAGCGCCTCGATCGCGCCATTGGTCAGCAGCGGACACAGCGCGAACGACAGGTTGGCGGCGTTCAGCATTTCCGAGCAGGGCGAACCGATCAGGCCGGGCAGGCCCTGGCCGCCGTATTCCACCGGATGCGTCATGCCCTGCCAGCCGGCCTCCGCGTACAGGTTGAACGCCTGCTTGAAACCCGGCGAGGTGGTGACCGCGCCGTCGCGCCAGGAGCTGGGCTCACGGTCGGCGGCATGGTTCAGCGGCGCCAGCACGTCGCCGGCGTAGCGCGCGGATTCCTCCAGCACGGCCTGGGTGGTGTCGGGCGTGGCCTCCTCGAAACCTGGCAGCGCGGCGACTTGCGGCAGGCCGGCAAGATGGTTCAACACGAACAGCATGTCTTTCACGGGGGCTTGGTACGTCATGGCGTCGGAGCTCCTGGATGGGATTTGGGGACGTGGAATTCAGCCGGTCTTCTTGCCGGAACCGGCCACGTCGATGGCCTGGGTCGCGCCGACGGCGGCGCGCAGTTCGAATTTCTGGATCTTGCCGGTGGAGGTCTTGGGCAGTTCGCCGAAGCGCACCGCGCGCGGCACCTTGAAGCCGGGCAGCAGCAGCTTGCAATGCGCAATGATCTCTTCGGCGGTGGCGCTGCAGCCGGGCTTGAGCTCGACGAAGGCGCAGGGCGTCTCGCCCCATTTGGGGTCGGGCATGGCCACCACGGCCACCGCCGCCACCGCGGGATGGCGATAGAGCGCGTCTTCCACTTCGATGCTGGAGATGTTCTCGCCGCCGGAAATGATGATGTCCTTGCTGCGGTCCTTGATGCGGACGTAGCCGTCGGCCGTCATCACGCCCAGGTCGCCGGTGCGGAACCAGCCGCCGGCAAAGGCCTGGTCGGTGGCGCGTTCGTTCTTCAGGTAGCCCTTCATGCAGATGTTGCCGCGGAACATGACCTCGCCCACGGTCTGCTCGTCGGCCGGCACCTCTTCCATGGTGTCGGGATCGCGCACGGACACGCCCGCCTGCAGGTGGTAGCGCACGCCCTGGCGCGCATTCCGCAGCGCGCGCTCTTCCTCGTCCAGCGCGTCCCAGGCTTCCTGGCGGGCGCACACGGCCGCGGGTCCATAGACCTCGGTCAGGCCGTACACATGGGTCAGCTCGAAACCGATGTCGCGCATCTTGGCGATGACGGCGGGCGCGGGCGCGGCGCCCGCCACCATGGTGCGTACCGTGTGGTCGATGCCGGCGCGCAGCTCGGCCGGCGCATTGGCCAGCGCGCTCTGCACGATGGGCGCGCCGCAATAATGGGTGACGCCTTCATTGCGAATCAGGTCGAACACGGTCTGCGGATCGAACTTGCGCAGGCACACGTTGACCCCGGCGCGCGCGGCCACCGTCCAGGCGAAGCACCAGCCGTTGCAATGGAACAGCGGCAGGGTCCACAGATAGACCGGGTGCTTGGGCATGTCCCATTCGAGGATGTTGCTGATGGCGTTCAGGTAGGCGCCGCGGTAGTGGTAGACCACGCCCTTGGGATCGCCGGTGGTGCCGGACGTGTAATTCAGCGCGATGGCGTCCCATTCGTCGGCGGGCGGCTTCCAGTCGTAGCGGGCGGGGGCGCCGGCCAGGAAGGCTTCGTAATCGACCGCGCCGGGCAGTTCCGCCGGGGCGCTTTCCAGGTCGTGCACCGAAATGAGCTTCAGGTGCGGGAATTCGGTCCGCGCGCGCTGGGCGAGTTCGGCGTACTCGGTGTCCACGATCAGCGCCTGCGCTTCGCCATGCCCCAGCATGAACAGCACGCTGGGCGTGTCCAGGCGGGTGTTCAGGGTATTGAGCACCGCGCCCAGCATGGGCACGCCGAAATGGGCTTCGACCATGGCGGGAATGTTGGGCAGCATCACGGCCACGGTGTCGCCGCGCTTGATGCCGGCTTGCGCCAGCGCGCCGGCCAGGCGCTGGGCGCGCTCGTAGGTCTGGGCCCAGTTGCGCCGCACCTCGCCGTGGACGATGGCCAGGCGCTGGCCATAGACTTGGGCCGCGCGGGCGATGAAATCCACCGGGGTCAGGGCTTCGTAGTTGGCGTCGCGGCGCTCAAGGCCGCGGTCGAACATACCGCTCATGCTTGTCTCCAGTTGGGACGCGCAGGCGTCCCTTATCCGTATGCCGGGAGTTTGATCCCCGTCGCTTGCCCTAGCTTACGGGGCCGCCGAAAATACTGTCTGTCACCTGCATGACAGACGGCCGGCCGACCTGGCTTCCCCAAGTTTTACACAGTTATTCCCATGTCCGACGTTTCAAACATCGTTTCCGCCGCGGAACTGGCCGGCCTGTTCGAGGCTTGCGCCTGGTTCGACGCGCTGGAGGCCCGCCACCAGGACCTGGTGCTGGCGACCGCGCGCGCCGAACACGTGGCCAACGGCGCCTGGATCGCGCGGCGCAATGCGCCCTCGGACTTTTGGCTGGGCGTGCATACGGGTCTTTTGAAGCTGGCCATCTACAACGAGTCGGGCCGCAGCTGCACCCTGTCGGGCGTGCCGCCGGGCGGCTGGTTCGGCGAAGGCAGCGTCATCAAGCGCGAACTGCGCAAGTACGACGTGGTGGCGATCCAGCCGTCGCTGGTGTTGCAGGTGCCTACGGCCACCTTCCATGCGCTGCTATCGGCCAGCCTGCCTTTTTCGCATTTCGTCATCGGCCAGTTGAACAACCGCATGGGCGAGTTCATCGCTTCCATCCAGAACCACCGTTTGCTGGATGCGGACGCGCGCGTGGCGCAGTCGCTGGCGCAGCTGTTCAATCCGCAGCTGTATCCGTCCACCGATCTGACGCTGGCGATCTCGCAAGAAGAACTAGGCTATCTGACGGGCCTGTCGCGCCAGCGCGTCAATCAGGCCCTGCAGGTGCTGGCGGACCAGGGCATGCTGGCGCTGGCCTACAACCAGATCAAGGTGCTGGATCTGGAGCGTCTGCGCCAATTCGGCCTGGACCAGATCTGAAGACGCCGGATCAGGCGCCGCGCAAGGCGCGGCTGAGCGCGGCGCGCGCCAGAATGCGGGTCGAATCCAGCGTGGGCAGGGCGGCATTGCCGTCGTTCAGCACCAGCGGCAACTCGGTGCAGCCCAGTACCACGGCGTCGCAGCCAGCCTCGCGCAGGCGCTCGATCACGGCTTGCAGCCGGGCCACGGATTCGGGCTTGAACACGCCGTACACCAGCTCGTCCATGATGACGCGGGCCAGCGTGTCGCGGTCTGGTTCCGCCGGCCGCAGCCATTGCAGGCCGCGCGCTTCCAGCTTGTCCGGATAGACGGTGCTGTCCACCAGCCAGCGCGTGCCCAGGATGCCGATGCGGCGCAAACCGCGCGCCTGGGCCTCGGCCGCGACTTCCTCGGCGATGTGCAGCCAGGGCAGGGGCGACTGCGGCAGCACATGGCCCAGCGCCTGGTGGATGGTGTTGTCCGGGCAGATCAGGAAATCCGCGCCCGCGCGCGCCAGCTTGCCCGCCGAGGACTGCATCAACGCGCCCACGCCGGCCAGGTCGGCGCGGTCCAGGCAGGCGACGTAATCCGCCAGCGAATGCGTGTGCAGCGAAATCTCCGGATGCGCGTGCGGGCCCAGGCGTTGGGCGCATTCCGCGCACAGCGTGCGGTAGCAAAGCGCGGCGCCTTCCGCCGAGCAGGCGACGATGCCGATATGCAGGGGCGTGGCGTTCATTCAGCAGACTCCTTGCTGGAGGCGCGCACGTGGCGCGCAATGTCCAGGAAGCTTGTCGCCATGGCGTCCTGCTGCGCCTGCGGCAGCCGCGACAGGAACAGTTCGTCGACGGCGGGGCCGTAGACCTTCCACATCTCGCGGCGCAGCGCGCGCCCCTTGGGCGTGAGGCGGGCGTAGGTGGCGCGGCGGTCCTCGTCCGAACGGAAGCGTTCGACCAGGCCGTCGGCCTCGATGCGGTCCATCAGGCGCGTCAGGTTGTAGCGCGCGATCACCATGCGCTCGGCGATCTCGAACATCCTGGCCGTGCCGTCAGGCGCGCGCTCCAGCGCCCATAAGGCGTCATACCAGGCCAGCGGCGGCAGGCCGGCGGCTGACAGGCGCTTTTCGATTTCTTCCACCACCAGCGCATGCGCGGTCAGGAAGAGGCTCCACGCATCGGGCTTGCCCCTGGCCATGCGGTCGGTTCCTTTGAAAGAGGTGGGAATGCAGCAGGGATTGTAAGAGGCGGGCGCCTGGCGCGACGCCGGCATTTCGTGGTCCAAACGACCCTTTATCGGTGATTTATACCCTGGCCGGCAATGGTGAAAAAGACCGGGTGAATCGCAATGCCCTGATTTGCATGGGATTTTTCCTGGCACGAAATTCGCATATGGGTACGTACCCCAAAACCGCAACACTGGAGGGCGTTCCCATCATGGGTCCGTATCGGAAATTATGGTTCACCTTGATCGCCGTATTGGCGGTCACGTTCGCATTGCTGGGTTTCTACGGCGGCGAGGTCTATCGCCAGGCGCCGCCGATTCCCGGGCAGGTCGTGACGACCGACGGCAAACCGCTGTTCGGGCGCGACGACATCCTGGACGGCCAGACCGCCTGGCAATCGGTCGGCGGCATGCAGCTGGGATCGGTCTGGGGACACGGCGCCTACCAGGCGCCCGACTGGACGGCCGACTGGCTGCATCGCGAACTGACGGCCTGGCTGGACCTGGCCGCGCGCGAGCAGCACGGCCGGGACTATGCGCAGCTGGACGCGGGCGCCCAGGCCGCGCTGCGCGCGGAACTGAAGGCCGAGTACCGCGCCAACCGCAGCGACGCCGCCACCGACACGCTGGCGGTGAGCCCGCGGCGCGCGCGCGCCATGGCGCAGACGGCGGCCTACTACGACCAGCTGTTCTCCGACGCGCCCGCGTTGCATCGCAGCCGCGAGAATTTCGCGATGAAGGAAAACACGCTGCCCGACGCCGCGCGCCGCACCCAGCTCACGCATTTCTTCTTCTGGACAGCGTGGGCCGCGGCCACCGAGCGCGAAGGCAAGTCGGTCACCTATACCAACAACTGGCCGCATGAGCCGCTGATCGACAACGTGCCCAGCGCCGAGAACGTCATGTGGTCCATCCTCAGCGTGGTGGTGCTGCTGGCCGGCATCGGCTTCCTGGTCTGGGCCTGGGCCTTCCTGCGCGGCAAGGAAGACGACGAGCCGCTGGCGCCGGCCAAGGATCCGCTGACCACCTTCGCCCTGACGCCGTCGCAGCGCGCCCTGGGCAAGTACCTGTTCCTGGTGGTGGCGCTGTTCGGCTTCCAGGTGCTGCTGGGCGCCTTCACCGCGCACTACACCGTCGAAGGGCAGAAGTTCTACGGCATCGACCTGTCGCAATGGTTCCCGTATTCGCTGGTGCGCACCTGGCATATCCAGAGCGCGCTGTTCTGGATCGCCACGGGTTTCCTGGCCGCTGGTCTGTTTCTTGCGCCGTTGATCAATGGTGGGCGCGATCCCAAATTCCAGAAGCTCGGGGTCGACATCCTGTTCTGGGCGCTGGTGCTGGTGGTGGTCGGATCGTTCACCGGCAACTATCTCGCGATCGCGCAGATCATGCCGCCGGACCTGAACTTCTGGCTGGGTCACCAGGGCTATGAATACGTGGACCTGGGCCGCCTGTGGCAGATCGGCAAGTTCGCGGGCATCTGCTTCTGGCTGGTGCTGATGTTGCGCGGCATCGTGCCCGCGCTGCGCACGCCGGGCGGCGACAAGAACCTGCTGGCGTTGCTGACCGCTTCGGTGGGCGCCATCGGCCTGTTCTACGGCGCGGGCTTTTTCTACGGCGAGCGCACGCACCTGACGGTGATGGAGTACTGGCGCTGGTGGATCGTGCACCTGTGGGTGGAGGGCTTCTTCGAAGTCTTCGCAACCACGGCGCTGGCCTTCATCTTTTCGACCCTGGGCCTGGTGTCGCGCCGCATGGCCACCACCGCCAGCCTGGCCTCGGCCTCGCTTTTCATGCTGGGCGGCATACCCGGCACCTTCCATCACCTGTACTTCGCCGGCACCACCACGCCCGTGATGGCCATCGGCGCCAGCTTCTCGGCGCTGGAAGTGGTGCCGCTCATCGTGCTGGGGCATGAGGCCTGGGAGAACTGGCGCCTGAAGACCCGCGCGCCCTGGATGGAAAACCTGAAGTGGCCGCTGATGTGCTTCGTGGCCGTCGCCTTCTGGAACATGCTGGGCGCGGGCGTCTTCGGCTTCATGATCAACCCGCCCGTTTCGCTGTACTACATCCAGGGCCTGAACACGACGCCGGTGCACGCGCACGCGGCCCTGTTCGGCGTGTATGGCTTCCTGGCGCTGGGCTTCACCCTGCTGGTGCTGCGCTACATCCGTCCGCAGTATGCGCTGAGCCCCGGCTTGATGAAGCTGGCGTTCTGGGGCATGAACCTGGGCCTGGCGCTGATGATCTTCACCAGCTTGCTGCCGGTGGGGCTGATCCAGTTCCACGCCAGCGTCAGCGAGGGCATGTGGTACGCCCGCAGCGAAGGCTTCATGCAGCAGGAGCTGTTGCAGAACCTGCGTTGGGGCCGCACCTTCGGCGACGTGGTGTTCCTGCTGGGCGCGCTGGCCATCGTGATGCAGGTGATCCTGGGCCTCTTGAGCGGCAAGCCCGCGCTGGCCGAGCCGCGCCTGCAGGCCAAGGCGGCGCGCGGCTAGCGTCCCGTCCCGCGCAGGCGTGGCGCACGCTTGCGCGGCAGGACGCCAGGCAAGCGCCGGGCTCTTTGCTTCAGCGCAAAGAGCCCGGCCGCCGCAGCCGGTCCAATGGAATCCAGCCCGCGCCCGACCGGCGCGGGCATTCCGGAGCACCGCCGCATGCGCATCCTGCCGACCGTCATTGTTCTATTGCTGTTGACCGCTTGCGGGCCCCAGGACGGGGCCCGCTTGGCTTTGCCGGAAATCACGCGCCTGCCGCCGGGCGAGGTGAGCTACGTGCCGCCGGGCGAGGCGCTGCGCAACGGCTATCCCGCCACGCCCGCGCCCCGCAGCGCGCGCTACCCGGATGGCCTGGCCATCATGACGCGGCAGGTCAGCCAGGCCGACTACGCGGCCTGCGTGCGCGCCGGCGGCTGCAAGCCGCTGGACCCCGCACAGCGCCAGGCGGCTGCGCCCGACCTGCCGGCGGTGGGCATCAGCTGGACCGACGCGTCCGCCTATGCCGCCTGGCTGTCCGAGCGCACCGGCAGGCGCGTGCGCCTGCCCAGCTATGCGGAATGGGTCTACGCGGCGGGCGAAGCCTATCGCGAGGAAGCCTTGCCGGCCTTGCCTGGCGGCAGCGACCCCGCGCAGCGCTGGCTGGCGGAATACGAGCAGCAGAGCCGCCGCGGCGCGCAGGGCGACGCCACGGTGCGGACCTTTGGGGCCTACGGCCGCAATCGCGCCGGCCTGATGGACATGGCGGGCAGCGTGTGGGACTGGACTGACGATTGCCATGCGCGGCGCGTGCTGGACGGGCTGCGCGATGGCGCAAGCGTCACCGCTGCGCAGGAGCAGGAAAGCCGCAACTGCGGCATTCGCGTTGCGGCGGGCAGGCACATCGCCTATCTGCCCGACTTCATCCGCGATCCCAAGGGCGGGGCGTGTTCGGTAGGCGTGCCGCCGGCGAACCTGGGTCTGCGGCTGGTGCTGGAACCCGGCTAGGCCATGTTGCCTGCGCGCTACGCGCCGGCCAGCTCGGCGCTCGTGTCGCAGGCCTCGTCCGCGGCCGGCGATCCCTGGCGACAGGACAGGCAGGCCGAACAGTCCACGGCGGGCGCGGCGTGCTCGCCCAGGCGGGCCAGCGCGGCGGGCGAGCGCAGCACCACGCGCTTGCGTCCGGCCGAGACGATGCCGCGCTGCTTCCAGTCGCTGAGCAGCCGGCTGACCGTGTGCAGGGTGGTGCCGGTCATTTCGGCGATGTCCTGGCGGGTGATGGGAAAGCCGATGCCGATGCCGTCCTGCATGGGCTGGCCGGATTGCTGCACCAGCCTCAGGATGGCGCGCGCCACGCGCTGTTCGACTTCGTCGGTGGACAGTTCCTGGATGCGGACGTGGGCGTCCTGCAGGCGCTGCCCCATGGTCTGCAGCGCGGCCGCGCCCAGCTGGGGATGGCAGGCGATGAAGCGTTCCCAGGCCGCGGCCGGCCATGCCAGGCAGACGCTTTCCTGCACCGCCTGCACGGTGGCGGGATAGCAGGGCTGCCGCATGGCGCAAGCCAGCCCGAACATGTCGCCGGGATGGACGTAGCGCACCACGACTTGTTCGCCCTCCGGCGTCAGCTGCGCCACCTTTAGACAGCCATGCAGCAGCACGAAAAAGTGCGCGGCCGCGGCGCCCTGGCGATAGGCCAATGCGCCGGCCTCCAGGCGGCAGGGCAGCGCGCCGCGCAGCGCGGCGTCCAGTTGCGCATCGGACAAGGGCCTGAACAGATCCAGGTTGCGGAGCAGGGCATGGCACAGGGGCGACGAGGCCGCAGGCCGCCCGGAAGCGTGTGGAGGGTCCATGCCCCGATGGTGACATCGCATCCGCGCAGCGGCAATGCGCGCCGGGCCGCGGGTTGGTTCGAAGTTTGCGCTACAGCAAAGAACACGAGCGATGCCCGGCCTTCAATGGAACTGCCGACAGATTCGGCGTTGCAGAAACCCGAACAGGAGTTGCACATGAACGCTTTGCGCCCCACCTTGCTTGCCATGGCATTGATCGCAGCGATGGCGGGCGGCCCAGCCGCCGCCCAGAACGCCGATCAGCTGGAACGCGCCAAGGTTGCGCTGGTCGCCCCGCCCATGGTCCACCCGCATGAGCAGGTGGCCCGTTCGGGCCCCAAGGTGATCGAATTCACGATGACCATCGAAGAAAAGAAGATGGTCATCGATGACAAGGGCACGACCTTGCAGGCAATGACGTTCGACGGGTCCATGCCCGGTCCTACCCTGGTGGTGCACGAAGGCGATTATGTCGAGCTGACCCTGGTCAATCCGGCCACCAACGCCATGCCGCACAACGTGGATTTCCATGCCGCCACCGGCGCGCTGGGCGGGGCCAAGCTCACCAACGTGAACCCGGGCGAGCAGGCCACGCTGCGCTTCAAGGCGGACCGCAGCGGCACCTTCGTCTACCACTGTGCGCCCGAAGGCATGGTGCCCTGGCACGTGGTGGCGGGCATGAGCGGCACGCTGATGGTGCTGCCGCGCGACGGCCTGAAGGATCCGCAGGGCAAGCCGCTGCGCTACGACCGCGCCTACACGATAGGCGAGTTCGACCTGTACATCCCCAAGGACGCGAACGGCAAGTACAAGGACTACGCGACCTTGGCGGAAAGCTATGGCGACACGGTCGAAGTCATGCGCACGCTGACGCCATCGCATATCGTCTTCAATGGCAAGGTCGGGGCCTTGACGGGGGCGAACGCGCTCACGGCCAAGGTCGGCGAGACGGTGCTGCTGATCCATTCGCAGGCCAATCGCGACACGCGCCCGCATCTGATCGGCGGCCATGGCGACTGGGTCTGGGAAACCGGCAAGTTCGCCAATCCGCCGCAAAAGGACCTGGAGACCTGGTTCATCCGCGGCGGCTCGGCGGGCGCCGCGCTCTACACCTTCAAGCAGCCCGGCGTGTACGCCTACCTGAACCACAACCTGATCGAGGCCTTCGAACTGGGCGCAGCCGGGCATATCAAGGTCGAGGGTAAATGGAATGACGACCTGATGAAGCAGATCAAGGCGCCGGGTCCGATCCCGCGCTGAGCGCTGCGGCAGGGCGCGCTCAGCGCGCCTTGCCCGTATCGGTCCGCCACGCCGTCACGCATTTTCCTTCCGGAGCCATTCCATGTCCTCGCTTTATCGAATCGCGTTCGCCGCCGCGCTGGCCAGCCTGCCCGTCCCGCAAGCGGGCGCCGAGTCGCTGGCCGCCATCAACCCTGCCGGAGAAAAACTCTACAAGTCCGCCTGTGTCGTGTGCCACGCCAGCGGGGTCGCCAACGCGCCCAGGCTGGGTGACAAGCAGGCCTGGTCGCCATTCATCGCGCAGGGCGCGGACGCGCTGTTGGCGACCGTGCTCAAAGGCAAGGGCGCGATGCCGCCGCGCGGCGGCTCATCGGCGGACGAGCCCACGCTCAGGGCCGCGGTGGAATTCATGATGGCCGCGTCCCGCTAGCCGCCGCGCGCGGCGGGCGGGCGGATTAATAGTTGCACTTGCAATTATTAAGAATCCTCCATACGATTGCAATTGCACATAATGCAATTGCAATTCACGATGCGAAATGACGGCGGCCGTACACCGGGATGCCGCCTTCGCGCCCACCAGGAGGACGCCATGGACACCCCGATAGAACCGACCGACGCCGATCCGCAGGAAACCCAGGAATGGCTGGAGGCCATGCAGGCCGTGCTGGCCCACGAGGGCCGGCCACGCACCCACTATTTGCTGGACCAATTGATCGGCCAGGACCGCGCCGGCCACGGCGGCTACGCCGCGCCGAACGCCACGCCCTACGTGAACACCATCCGGCCGGCGGACCAGGGGCTGTTCCCGGGCGACATGGGCATCGAGCTGCGGCTGGACGCCTATCTGCGCTGGAACGCCATGGCCATGGTGCTGCGCGCGGGCAAGACCTCGGGCGTGGGCGGACACATCGCGACCTACGCCTCGGCCACGACCTTGTACGAAACCGGCTTTCGCCATTTCTTCCGCGCGGCCACGCCGGATTTTCTGGGCGACATGCTGTACATCCAGGGCCACTCCGCGCCCGGCATCTATGCGCGCGCCTATCTGGAAGGCCGCATTTCCGAGGAAGAACTCGATCGCTTCCGGCGCGAGACGGCCGGCGGCGGACTGGCGTCCTATCCGCATCCGCGCACCATGCCCGGGTTCTGGCAGTTCCCGACCGTGTCGATGGGCCTGGGGCCGCTGATGGCCGCCTACCAGGCGCGCTACATGCGCTACCTGGAAGACCGCGAGCTGATCCCCGCGCAGGGCCGCAAGGTATGGGGCTTTCTGGGCGACGGCGAACAGGACCAGCCGGAGACGCTGGCGGCGGTGGCGATGGCCGGGCGCGAAAAACTGGACAACCTGATCTTCGTGGTGAACTGCAACCTGCAGCGCCTGGACGGTCCGGTGCGCGGCAACGCCAAGATCATCCAGGAACTGGAAAGCGTGTACCGCGGCGCCGGCTGGAACGTCATCAAGGTGATCTGGGGAGCCGGCTGGGATGCGCTCTTGGCCCAGGACCACGACGGCCGCCTGCGCCGGCGCATGATGCAGTGCGTGGACGGCGAGTACCAGGTGTTCAAGGCGCGCGGCGGCGCCTACGTGCGCGAACATTTCTTCGGCGCGGACCCGGTGCTGCTGGAGCGCGTGGCGCACCTGAGCGATGAAGAGATCGGCGCGCTGAACCGTGGCGGCCACGATCCGGCCAAGATCTATGCCGCCTACGCCACGGCGCTGGCCCATCGCGGCCAGCCCACCGTCATCCTGGCCAAGACCGTCAAGGGCTATGGCATGGGCGCGGCGGGCGAGGCGGCCAACACCAACCACCAGCAGAAGAAGATGGCGGACCCGGCGGTGCGCGCCTTTCGCGACCGCTTCTCCATCCCGGTCCCCGACGATCTGCTGGAACAGATTCCCTACATCAAGCCCGCGCCCGGCAGCGCCGAACGTACCTATTTCGACGCCGCGGTCGCGCGCGCGGGCGGCCATCTGCCGCGGCGGCCGGCCGGGCCCGGCCCGTTGGCCACGCCGCCGCTGGAGGCTTTCGCCGCGCACCTGAAGGGCAGCGACGGCCGCGAGTTCTCGACCACCATGGCCTTCGTGCGGGTGCTGGCGCAATTGCTCAAGGACCCGGCCATCGGCCAGCGCGTGGTGCCCATCGTGCCCGACGAGTCGCGCACCTTCGGCATGGACGGCATGTTCCGGCAGGTGGGCATTTATTCGCACGTGGGGCAGCTGTACACGCCGCAGGACGCCGACCAGCTGAGCGTCTACCGCGAAGACCGGCGCGGCCAGATCCTGCAGGAAGGCATCAACGAATCGGGCGCGATGGCCTCGTGGATCGCGGCCGCCACCGCACACAGCACGCACGGCGTGGCGACGATTCCGTTCTACATTTTCTATTCCATGTTCGGCTTCCAGCGCGTGGGCGACCTGGCCTGGGCGGCGGGCGACATCCGCGCGCGCGGCTTCCTGCTGGGCGCGACCTCCGGACGCACCACGCTGGAAGGCGAGGGCCTGCAGCATGACGACGGCCACAGCCACGTGCTGGCTTCGGTCATCCCCTCATGCGTGGCCTACGACCCGGCCTACGCCTACGAGATCGCGGTGATCGTGCAGGACGGCATGCGCCGCATGTACCAGGACGAAGAAGACGTCTTCTACTACTTGACGCTGATCAACGAGAAGACCGCGCATCCGCCCATGCCGCAAGGCGCCGAGGAAGGCATCCTGCGCGGCATGTACCGCCTGCGCGACGGCGGCGATGGCGCGTTGCGGGTGCAGTTGCTGGGCAGCGGCGCCATCCTGGGCGAAACGCTGGCGGCGGCCGATCTGCTGCGTCAGGACTTCGGCGTGGCGGCCGACGTCTGGAGCGTGACCAGCTATTCGGAACTGGGCCGCGACGGCCAGGAGGCAGAACGCTGGAGCCGCCTGCATCCGCTGGAGGACAGGCGCCGCGGCTACGCGGAAACGGTCCTGGCGGACAGCGAGGGGCCGGTGGTGGCGGCCACCGACTACATGAAGACGGTGGCCGAACAGATACGCCCGTTCATGCAGGACCGCCGTTACGTCACGCTGGGCACCGACGGCTTTGGCCGGTCCGACACGCGGACGGCCTTGCGCGCCTACTTCGAGGTGGACCGGCATCACATCGCGTTGGCGGCCCTGAAGGCGCTGGCGGACGACGGGCTGATGCCGCGCGACTGCGCGGCGGACGCCATCGCCCGCTACGGCATCGATCCGGAGGCCGTGTCCGCGGCGCGGCCCTAGGGGCAGGCTAGACGCGCCGCGCCAGCAAGGCCCAGATCCCGGCGGCGGACAGCAGGGCGCCGCCGCCCAGGTTGAAGCCGCGCTGCGCGCGGGGCGAGGCCAGCAGGCGCCGGGCCGACCCGGCGAAGATGGCGTAGGCCGTGGCATTGATGCCGGCGCAGGCGACGAAGGTGGCCGACAGGATCCAGAGCTGGCGCGTCACGTCGCCCGCCGGATCGATGAACTGCGGCAGGAAGGCCACGAAGAAGATGATGCCCTTGGGGTTAAGCGCCGTCACCAGATAGGTGTTGGCGAACAGTTTCCAGCGCGAGCCCGCGGCGCTGGCGGCGGGCAGCGTCGCCGGCGAGACGCCGGCGCGCAGCAGCTTGAAGCCCAGGTACAGCAAGTACAGGCCGCCCACGATCTTGACCGCCGTGAACCAGAACGCCGACGCCGCCAGCAGGGCGCCCAGGCCCAGCAGCGACAGCAACAGGGCGGTGGAGTCGCCCAGCGCCACCGCCAGCACCAGCGGCAGGCGGGCGCGCCGGCCTTGCGCGATGGAGTAGCTGATGACGGTGAGTATCGTGGGGCCGGGCAGCATCACGAGCAGGGCGGACGCGCCCAGGAAGGCCAGCCAGGTTTCAAGCGACATGGGATCTGCTCCAGGGGTGGGGCTGTGCGCGGCGGCCAGCCTGCGGGCCACTGTATAGCAATCGCGGCCGCCTGCAAACCGGGCGCGGCCGGGCGTCAGCGCCGGGTGGTGTTAAATACAGCTTTCCCGGACAGTGAACGCGGCGCCGCAAGGCGACGCGAAGGAAACACCATGGCATTCGATTTTGATCTGTTTGTGATCGGCGCAGGCTCCGGCGGCGTGCGCGCGGCGCGTTTCGCCGCGGGCTTCGGCGCGCGCGTGGCGGTGGCGGAAAGCCGCTACCTGGGCGGCACCTGCGTGAACGTGGGCTGCGTGCCCAAGAAACTGCTGGTCTATGGCGCGCATTACAGCGAGGACTTCGAGCAGGCCCGCGGTTTCGGCTGGAGCGCCGGCGAGCCCAGTTTCGACTGGCCCACGCTGATCGCGAACAAGAATCGGGAAATCGAGCGTCTTAACGGCATTTACCGCAATTTGCTGGTCAATAGCGGCGTGACCCTGCTGGAAGGCCACGCCCGCATCCTGGATCCGCACACGGTCGAGATCAACGGCAAATCCTATAGCGCCGCTCATATCCTGGTGGCGACCGGCGGCTGGCCCCAGGTGCCGGACATTCCGGGCAAGGAACACGCCACCACCTCGAACGAAGCCTTCTTCCTGAAGGAACTGCCGCGCCGCGTGCTGGTGGTGGGCGGCGGCTACATCGCCGTGGAATTCGCCTCCATTTTCAACGGCATGGGCGCGCAGACCACGCAGGTCTACCGCGGCCCGTTGTTCCTGCGCGGCTTCGACCAGGGCGTGCGCGAGCATCTGCGCGACGAACTGGTGAAAAAGGGCATCGACCTGCGCTTCAACTCGGAAGTGACGCGCATCGACAAGCAGGCCGACGGCACGCTGGCCGCCACCCTGAAGGACGGTTCCGTGGTCGAGGCCGATTGCGTGTTCTACGCCACCGGCCGCCGGCCCATGCTGGACAACCTGGGCCTGGAGAACACGGCGGTCAAGCTGGGCAAGGGCGGCTTCATCGAGGTGGACGACGAATACCGCACGGCCGAGCCTTCCATCCTGGCCATCGGTGACGTGATCGGCCGGGTGCCGCTGACGCCCGTGGCCCTGGCCGAAGGCATGGCGGTGGCGCGGCGCCTGTTCCGTCCCGAGGAATACCGCAAGGTCGACTACCAGCTGATCCCGACCGCCGTGTTCAGCCTGCCCAACATCGGCACGGTGGGCATGACGACGGAAGAGGCGCGCGCCGCCGGGCACGAGGTCAAGCTGTTCGAAAGCCGCTTCCGGCCCATGAAGCTGACGCTGACCGAGTCGCAGGAAAAGACGCTGATGAAGCTGATCGTGGACACCAAGACCGACCGCGTGCTGGGCGTGCACATGGTCGGTCCGGACGCCGGCGAGATCGTGCAGGGCATCGCCATCGCGCTGAAGGCCGGCGCGACCAAGCAGGTGTTCGACGAGACCATCGGCATCCATCCCACGGCGGCCGAAGAGTTCGTGACCCTGCGCACCCCGGTCGCCCAATAGGGCGCGCTACAGGCGTTCGATCATGGCGCGCGCCGCCAGCGGCGCGAGTTCCTTGGCGCCATTGATGAAGAACGCGAAGACGTTTCCCGGCCGCGCCGTCTTTTCCGGGGCGCCGGCGAGCGGCAGGTCGGCCGGGTGGCTGCCGCGGGCCCAGCCGCGCAGGCGGTCCGCCCAGGCGTCCAGCGCCTTGGGCGCGTAGCCCGCCTTGTAGGCGGTACTGGCGCGCATCAGCCGCGCATAGACGAAATCGGCGGTACGGTCGGCGATGGATGGGTAGTCCTCGCTATCCGTGTAGACGGTGGCTGCGCCGTGGCGCCGCGCCAGTTCCAGGTATTCCTCGCAGGCGAAGCTGGCATGGCGCACGTCCAGCACGTGGCGCAGCGGCAAGCCGTCCACCTTGTCTGGCAGCAGCGCGAGGAAGGCGGCGAAGTCGTCCGCATCGAACGCCTTGGTCGGCGCGAACTGCCAGACGATGGGCCCAAGCTTCGGACCCAGTTCGGCGATGCCGCTGTGCACGAAGCGGTGGATCGAGTCCTTGGCGCCCGCCAGTTCGCGGCGGTTGGTCGCGTAGCGCGAGGCCTTCAGCGAAAACACGAAGCCTTCGGGCGTCTCATCGCGCCATTTGGCGAAGGTGGCCGGCTTCTGGCTGCTGTAGTAGGTGCCGTTGATCTCGATGGCGGTGAGCTGGCTGCTGGCGTATTCCAGTTCGCGCGCGTGCGGCAGGTTTTCGGGGTAGAAGACGCCGCGCCAGGGGGCGTAGGTCCAGCCGCCGATACCGATGCGGATGGCGCCGTCTTTCGGATGAGGATGCGCTTGCGGCATGTCCGGCCCTCCAGGCGTGGGAACCGGACAACTGTATCGCCGGCGCCACTGGTCCGCAAACCGCTGCCGGAAGTTCGCTGTTCCGATACAGTTTTGCGCTAAGGTGTGGATTCACGTTTCCACTTTCCGCGCGGCCTCGCGCCGGCCCATCATGCCCGACCTTACCCATCTGATGACGTTCGCCCTGGTTGCCCTGGGCATGGTGCTCACGCCCGGGCCCAACATGATCTACCTGGTCTCCCGTTCCATCTCGCAGGGCGCGCAGGCGGGTCTGATTTCGCTGGGGGGCGTGGCGGTCGGCTTTGTCTTCTACGTGCTCTGCGCGGCCTTCGGCATCACGGCGCTGCTGATGGCGGTGCCTTACGCCTATGACGCGCTGCGCATCGGCGGCGCGCTGTACCTGCTGTACATGGCCTGGCAGGCCCTGCGCCCGGGCGGGCGTTCGCCGTTCCAGGTGCGCGAACTGCCCAAGAGCAGCCCGCGCACGCTGTTCACGATGGGGCTGGTGACCAACCTGCTCAACCCCAAGATCGCGATCATGTATGTGTCGTTGCTGCCGCAGTTCATCCAGCCCGAGCGCGGCAGCGTGTTCACGCAGTCGCTGGCGCTGGGCATGACGCAGGTGGCCATCAGCCTGACGGTCAATGCGCTGATCGCCATCATGGCCGGTTCCATCGCCGGGTTCCTGGCGGGCCGTCCCTTGTGGATGGTGGTGCAGCGCTGGCTGATGGGCACGGTGCTGGCCGGGCTGGCGGTGCGCATGCTGATGGACAATCGCCGCTGATGCAGGCCGAAGACGGTTTCTTCGCTTCCCTGGGCGGCATGCTGGGCGAGGCGCTGCGCAGCGTCGTCGCGGGCTTGAAGTGGCTGCTGGGCGGCCTGGGCCATGCCTTCGGCGATTTCTACTCGGGGCTGGCCGGCGCAATGGGCATGAGCCCTTCGATCTTCAATTTCATCCTGCTGGTGCTGGGGCTGATGTGCCTGTGGGCCGCGGTCAAGGCGCTGCTGCGCCGTTCCATCATCGGCTTCCTGTTCTGGCTGGTCGTGGCGCTACTGCTGCTGGGCGGACTGGGCGCCTAGCGCCTCTCCCAGCGCTTCCCGCAAGAGGGCGATGCGGGGGTTGGCCGGTCCCTTCCGGGTTATCAAGGCCACCACGCTGGAAGGCGGTTCCGGAAGCACGCGTATCTGCCTGACCGCGCCTGCAAGCGCGACATCGTGGCGAATGAGGGCCATGTCCGGCACGATGCCGATGCCCAGGCCGCTGGCGACGAACTGCACGCCGGTGGTGGGGCTGGTTGATTCCACCACGGGCAGCGGCGCGGGCAGACCGGCATGGATGAAGCAGTCTTCTATCAGCTTGCGGCCCATGGATCCTTCGGCCGGCATGATCCAGCGTTCCCGCGCCAGGCGAGTCCAGTCCACGCGCCGTGCGCGGACCAGCGGATGGCTGGCCGCCGCGATCACCGCGAACTGCACTTTAAACAATTTGACGTACTGAAACGCGGCCGCCCCGGATTCCAGCATCTGCAGCGGGAAAGTGGAAATCAGCGCGTCGATTTCGCCCAGCTCCAGCGCGTGGAGCAGGGCGGGCACGCGCTCCTCCAGCAATTGCACGCGCATCGGCCTGGCATGGTTCACCAGCTTCTCGACCACGCCGCGCAGGTAGGTCTGCGCGAGGAAGGGAGGCGCGCCGATGCGGATCTTCGCTGCATAGCGATCGGCGGTCTGGGCGTCGGCGCGCAGATGTCCCAGCTCTTCAAGCAACAGCGCGGCGCCGCGCAGCACCACCTCTCCTTGCGCGGTCGGTTTCAGGCCGCGCGCGGTGCGCAGGAACAAGGCAAAGCCGAACGCGCTTTCGACTTCCGTCAGCGCCTTGCTGAGCGCGGGTTGCGTCAGATTGAGCGCCTGGCTCGCGGCCCGCAGGCTGCCCGTTCCCTGCACTACCTGCAGCATGCGCAGATGGCGGAAGCGCAGCTTGGATACCAGATGGTCGGGTTCGATGGCGCCGGTCATGGATTGATATAGAACTGAAAGTTATCGCTATATCAAAATATATCAATTTTTCGATTAACTGCGATCGCCTATCCTGCCCGCATAACAAGGAGACAACATGCAACGCCGTACTTTTTGCCTGGGCGCCCTCGGCGCCGGCATGATGTTCCGTGCCATGGCGAACGCCGCAGAGAGCTATCCGTCGCGGGCCGTGCGCGTCGTCGTTCCCTATGCCGCAGGCGGCGGGCCCGACATCATGGTGCGCCAATTCGGCCCGGTGCTCAGCGCCAGCATGGGTCAGCCGATCGTGGTGGAGAACAAGGTGGGCGCGGGCGGCGTGCTGGCCGCCCAATACGTGGCCCAGGCTGCGCCCGACGGCTATACCGTGCTGCTGGGTTCCAACTCGCATCTGATCCAGAAAGCGCTGCAGCCCAGCCTGATGTTCGATCCCGAGCAGGACTTTCTGCCGGTCACGGTGATCGGTGCTTCGCCCAGCGTGCTGGTCGTGTCTGCCAAGTCGCCCTACCGCACGGCGCAAGATCTGATCGCCGCCCTGAAGGCGCAACCGGGCAAGATGAACTACGCCTCGGGCGGCATCGGGTCGGCGGCGCATCTGGGCGGCGCGACCTTTGTGACGCTGCTCGGGGCCGAAGCCACGCACGTTCCCTTCAAGGGGTCGGTGGAGATCCCGACCTCTCTGCTGCGCGGCGACACGGATTTCGCCTTCGCTATTGCCGGGACCGCCGTTCCGCAGGTGCAGGGCGGCCGGCTGCGCGCGCTGGCCGTGACCAGCCGCGAACCCATGGCGGAGCTTGCCGGCGTGCCCACGCTGCGGGAGATCCTGGGCAGCGATCTGGCGGTCCAGGAATTCTGGTTCGCCTTCTGGCTGCCGCGCAAATCGAGCGCCGAGGTGGTCGACAAGCTCTATGGCGCGACCACGGCTTCGCTCAAGGATCCGGGCGTCAAGAGCAATTTCGAGGCGGCCGGCGTCAGCGTGATGCATAGCGACAGCCCGCAAGCCGCCGCGTCGTTCGTGCGCGGCGAAGCCCGCAAATGGGCCGAAATCATCAAACTGACCGGCATCACCGCCGGCTGATCCGCAGGAAACTTATGGCCAAGCCTCTTGAAGGCGTACGCGTGCTCGACTTGTCGCACGTGATCGCCGGTCCTCTCGCTTCCTTCTATCTGGCGCAGCTGGGCGCCGAAGTCATCAAGGTCGAACCGCCGCTGGCGGGCGAAGTCCTGCGTTCGATGAAGAACGGCGTCGACACCGACACGCCCACCGGCTTCGCGGCCATCAACGCCGGCAAGCAATCGCTGGCGCTGGACATCCGGACCCGGCAGGGGGCGGACTTGCTGCGCTCGCTGGCCGCCTCGGCCGATGTGTTCATCGAAAACTTCAGGCCCGGCGTGGTGGCGCGTTACGGGCTGGATTACGCCTCGATCAAGGCGGTCAAGCCCGACATCGTGTACTGCTCCATCTCGGGCTTCGGCCAGCAAGGGGCCTGGTCGCAGCGCGGCGCTTACGACCATGTGGTCCAGGCGATGACCGGCATGATGATGATGTCGGGCGAGGGTGACGACGCGCCGCCGCTGAAAGTGGGTTTCCCGGTGATCGACGTGGCGGTGGGCATGCTGGGCGCGCTGTCCATCGTGTCGGCGCTGCACCGCAGGTTGCGCGAAGGCGCTGGCCAGTACATCGACGCGTCCATGGTCCAGGCCTCGCTGGCGCTGATGTACACCAATACCTGCGCCTACCTGAGCGACGGCACGCCGACGCGCAGGGTCGGCAATCGGGGCTACACCGGCAGTCCCGCCGCCGACACCTACCGCTGCGCCGACGGCTGGCTGGCGGTGGCCGCGAACACGCCGGAACAATTCCGCAAGCTCACCGCCGCCATTGGGGTGGAAGCACTATGCGGCGACGCCAGGGCGCTGGATCTGGAAGCCTTCAACCTGCCCAACGGATTCGTGGTGCCGAACGACCGCGAGTACGTGGTGCAACAGTTGAGAGCCGCGTTTTCGACCCGCAGCGCCGCGCAGCTCGAGGACCTGCTCAGCCAGGCCGGCGTGCCCGCGGCCAAGGTGAGAAAGCTCGAGGAGTTCCTCGACGAGGCGGAAGCCACCGGCTGCGTCAACTTGCCCGACCATCGTTTTCAGCAGGGCGGACGCGAGCTGCGCACGCATGGGCTAGGCTTTGCCTTCGAGCAGGACGGCGGCCCTTCCGAGGCCGGGGCTCCCGCGCTGGGCGAGGGCACGCGCGAGGTGCTCAGGCGCGTAGGCCTGGATGACGCGGCGATTGCCGAGCTCGAGCGCGCCGGCGTCCTGAGGACCCAGGCCGACACCGCGCTTCCCCTGATCCCCTGAACAACCATTCATCCGGAGACTCTATGACTCAACTTTTGCAAGGCCGCGTCGCCATCGTGACCGGAGCCGGGCGTGGATTGGGCCGCTCGCATGCGCTGGAGCTTGCGCAGCACGGCGCCCAGGTGCTGGTCAACGACATGGGCGCGGACCAGCCGGACGCGCCGGCCCAGGCCGTGGTGGACGCGATCCGCGCGGCAGGCGGGGATGCCATGGCGCATGGCGCCGACGTGACCCAGCCGCAGCAGGTCGAGGCGATGGTGCAGGCGGCCATCGCAAGATGGGGGCGCGTCGACATCCTGGTCAACAATGCAGGCATCCTGCGCGACAAGACGTTCGCCAAGATGAGCCTGGAGGACTTCCGGCTCGTGATGGAGGTCCATCTGATGGGCGCGGTGCACTGCACCCAGGCGGTGTGGAACGCCATGCGTGAACAGAACTACGGCCGCATCGTCATGACCACGTCGTCCTCCGGGCTTTACGGCAACTTCGGCCAGGCCAATTACGGCGCGGCGAAGATGGCGCTGGTCGGCTTGATGCAGACCCTGGCCCTTGAAGGGGAACGCTACGGCGTGCGCGTGAATTGCCTGGCGCCGACGGCTGCCACGGCCATGACCGAAGGCCTGCTCGACGAGCAGGCGCTGGCCTTGTTGACGCCGGGCTCGGTCAGTCCCGCCCTGGTTGCCCTGGTGACGGAAAACGCGCCGACCCGGACCATCCTGATGGCGGGCGCGGGCAGTTTCGAGCAGGCCCACATCACCATGACCCGCGGTATCCACCTGAACGGCGCGGACTTGTCCGCCCAGGCACTGATCGACCGCCTGGACGAGGTTTCCGACCGCGCGCAAGAAACCGTTCCCGCCACTGGTTTCGACCAGTTGCGCCACGAGATCGCCAAGGCCCAGGCATGCGAAACCGAGAAGTTGTAGTCCTGTCGGGCGTGCGCACGGCCATCGGCAGTTTCGGCAAGAGCTTGAAGGACGTCCCGCCCACGGCGCTGGCCGCCGAGGCGCTGAAGGCCGCCGTGGCGCGCGCAGGCCTTGCGCCTGCGCAGGTCGAGCACGTCTGCTTCGGCCAGGTCATCACCACCGAAGCGCGTGACCTGTACCTGTCCCGGGTGGCGGCGATCGAGGCCGGTTGCGCCGACGGCACGCCGGCATTCAACGTCAACCGCTTGTGCGGTTCGGGATTGCAGGCGGTCGTTTCCGCGGCGCAATCCATCCTGCTTGGTGACTGCAAGGTCGCGGTGGCGGGCGGCGCCGAGAGCATGTCGCGCGCGCCGTACGCCACATCGGCGCTGCGCTTTGGCGCGCGCATGGGCGATGCGCCGATGACCGATATGCTGCTGGGCGCCTTGCATGATCCGTTCCACCGCATCCACATGGGCGTCACGGCGGAAAACGTCGCCAGGCGCTACGGCATTACGCGGGACGCGCAGGATGCGCTGGCGCTGGAGAGCCACCGCCGCGCCGCGCGCGCAGCGGCCGAAGGCCGCTTCGACGCGCAGCTCGTGGCCGTCACGACACCCGGCCGCAAGCCCGTCGTGTTCGCGCGGGACGAGCACGTCCGCGCCGATATCGCGCCGTCGGAGCTTGCCGCCCTCAGACCCGTATTTTCTTCCGACGATGGCACGGTCACGGCGGGCAACTCGTCCGGCATCAATGACGGCGCGGCCGCGCTGGTGCTGATGGAACGTTCTGAGGCGCTGGCCCGTGGCGCGCGTCCCATGGCCCGCCTGCTTGCCTATGCCCATGCCGGCGTGGACCCGCGCTACATGGGCATGGGCCCGGTTCCCGCCGTGCGCTGCGCCCTGGCCAAAGCGGGCTTGTCCGCCGCCGATATGGATGTGATCGAGTCCAACGAGGCCTTCGCGGCGCAGGCCTGCGCGGTGGCGCGCGAACTGGATCTGGATCCGGCCAAGGTCAATCCCAACGGGTCGGGCATCGCGTTGGGGCATCCGGTGGGCGCCACGGGCGCGATTATCGCGGTCAAGGCCTTGCACGAACTCGAGCGCATTGGCGGACGGTATGCGCTGGTCACCATGTGCATAGGCGGCGGGCAGGGCATCGCCGCAATTTTCGAACGCATCTGAAGCCGCCATGACACACAATCCTGTTGCCTCTCCGCAGCCGTTCGGCTCGGTCCAGTCTTTGCTGGACGCCGTGGGGCAGCCTCCCATTGTTTCCGATGCGCTGCTGATCGATCAGGGCATGATCGACCGGTTCGCGCAGGTCACGCTCGATACGCAGTGGATCCATGTGGACCGGTTGCGCGCGCAGGCGGAATCCCCTTACGGCGACACCATCGCGCATGGCTTTCTGGCGCTGTCGTTGCTGACGCACTGGCAGAACAGCTGCATCGCCTTTCCGGGCGCGGCGATGTTGCTGAACTACGGATTCGACAAGGTCCGCTTCACCGCGCCCGTGGTTTCCGGCACGCGCGTGGCCGCCAGCTTTTCCTTGGCCGAGGTCGTGGAGAACGGCACAGGCGTGGCTCGCTGCGCCTGGAAGGTCGCGATCCAGGCCGAGGGGACGCCCAGGCCGTCGGTGCACGCCGACTGGCTGATCATGGTCCGCTACGGGAGCCCTTGAGGCCCAGCGCCACGTCGCGGAGCCTGCGCACCAGGCCCGCGAACCGCTCGGCCCCGGTGTTGCCGTATCCGATCACCAGGCCGTTGTCCTCCGCCCGCGGCGCCACCGCAAACGACGACAACGCGCCCGGATTCATGCCGATCTTGCGTGCCTGCTCCACGATCTCCCGGTCGGAATACGCGGCAGGCAGGCGCACCGTCAGATGCAGCCCGGAATGTCCGCCCAGGACCTCGTGTTCGATCCCCAGATGCGCCGCCAGCGCCTCGCGCAGCGCTCCCTGGCGTTCGCGGTACAGGCGCCGCATGCGGCCCAGGTGGCGCGAGAACTGGCCGTTTTCCATGAAGGCCGCCATGGTCAGCTGTTCCAGCCGGTGGCCGCCGCGCAGCATCTCGATGATGGACGGCATTGCCTGCGCGGCGATGGCTTCGGGCAGCACCAGGAAGCCCAGGCGCAGCGCCGGGAACATGGTCTTGCTGAAGGTGCCCACGTAGAGCACCGGCGCGTCTTCGACCAGGCCTTGCATCGCGGCGATGGGTTCGCCTTGATGGCGGAATTCGCTGTCGTAATCGTCTTCGATGATCCAGGCGCCGGCCTGGCGGGCGCGTTCGATCAGGCCCAGGCGGCGCGGCAAGGACAGCACCGCGCCCGTGGGGTACTGGTGCGACGGCGTGGTCTGGATGAGGCGGGGCGGACGTTCCTGCCAGGCGCTTTCGGGGATCACGATGCCATCCGCGTCGACGCGCATGGCCACCACGTCCAGGTCGCCGCCATGGAAGGCGGACTTGGCGCCGCGGTAGCCGGGGTCTTCCAGCCAGGCGGTGTCGCCGGGGTTGGTCAGCAGCTGCACGCACAGCGCCAGCGCGCCCTGGGCGCCTTCGGTGATGACGATGCGCGAGGCGTCGCAGCGCACGCCGCGCGACACGCGCAGGTATTGGGCGATGGCTTCGCGCAGGGCGGGTTCGCCTACCGGATGGCCGTAGCCCAGGGCGGTGGCGGGCGCCGCTTGCAGCGCGTGGTCCTGCGCGCGGCGCCAGGCGCTTATTGGGAATTGCGTCAGCGCCGGGGTGCCGGGCGTCATGGGCAGCGACCCGTCATGGGCGTAGCGCGTGGAGACGATGCGCGTCAGCCGCTTGGCCGTCAGCGAGGGCTGGTCCGTGGGCGGTGTCGCGCGCTTGGCGGCGATGGCCGCGGCGGCCGACAGGGGCGCGACCCGCGTGCCCTGGCGGTCGGCGATCACGTAGCCTTCGGCCGTCAGTTGCTCGTAGGCGATCAGCACCGTGTTGCGCGAGATGGCCAGTTCCTCGGACAGGGCGCGCGACGAAGGCAGCTTGCCGCCCGCCGGCAGTTGGCCGGCCAGGATGGCCTGCTTGAGGCGCTGGATCAGCTGGCGCTGGCGCGGCAGCGCGCCGGGGCCGCGCGTGAGCGGGCTGGACAGCAGGGCGGGGGTGTTCATCTTGGCCCTATTAAAATTCGGGATCGTGGTGCTTTTTATGATGCCACGATTCCGATATCGTGAGGGCATGCGTACTGCGTCCGTCCCTTCGGGCGGCGCGCCAACCTGAAGAGGCCCCGTAGCATGCAACCCCGCGTCAACGCCTACCAGCAACCCATCGGCCCGGACATGACGGGCTGGACCACGCGCCCGCGTCCGCCCCTGACGCCCGTCGTCGGCCGCTATTGCCGGCTGGAGCCGCTGTCGGCCGAGCGCCACGCCGAGGATCTGTATCACGCGTTCAGCCAGGCGCCGGATGACAGTGACTGGACCTATATGTCGGTGGGGCCGTTCGCAGACCTGGCGGCCTACCGCCAATTCGCCGAGAAGGCGCAGGCCGGCAACGACCCCTTGCACCACGCCATCATCGACCTGGAAACGGGCCGCGCCATCGGCACGCTGGCGCTGATGCGCATCGACCCGGCCAACGGCGCGATCGAAGTCGGCTTCGTGTCGTTCTCGCGCCAGCTCAAGCGCACCCGCATCGCCACCGAGGCCCAGTTCCTGCTGATGCGCCGCGCCTTCGATGAGCTGGGCTATCGCCGCTACGAATGGAAGTGCGACAGCCTGAACGCGCCGTCGCGCGCGGCCGCCGCCCGCCTCGGATTCCAGTTCGAGGGCATCTTCCGCCAGGCCACGGTGTACAAGGGCCGCAGCCGCGACACGGCCTGGTTCGCGATGGTCGACGGCGACTGGCCCGCGCTGCGCGCCGCTTATGAACGCTGGCTGAGCCCGGACAACTTCGACGCGCAAGGGTGCCAGCGCCAGGGCCTGTCCGAGCTGACGGCCGAGGCGCGCGCCGCGTGCGCCTGATCCCGATTGCGCTGGCCCTGTTCTGGGGCCTGAACTGGCCGGCGGTGAAGATCATCCTGTCGATCTTCCCGCCGTTCACGCTGCGCCTGCTCGGCCTGGGCAGCGGCGCGGTATTGCTGTTGCTGCTGGCGCGCGCCAAGCGGGTCAGCTTGCTGCCGCCGCGCGAGTCGTGGCGCGGCATCATCGTGGGCGGCTTGCTTGCCGTCGCGGCCTTCAACCTGCTGGTGGCTTGGGCGCAGCTCAGCACCAGCACCTCGCGCGCGGCGGTGCTGACCTTCACCATGCCCATGATGTCGGCCCTGCTGGCCTGGGCGGTACTGGGCGAACGCCTGGACCGGCGCCGGGCGCTGGCGCTGCTGCTGGGCGCGGCGGGAGTGTCCATCCTGGCCTGGCCGGTGCTGCGCGCGGTCTTCGGCGAACACGACGCGGCCGCGGCCAAGGGCCTGGTGTTTCCGCTGGTGGCGGCCTTCGGCTGGGCTGCCGGCACGGTCTACCTGAAGGGCTGGCCGGTGGCCGGCGACCGCATCGTCGTCACGGCCTGGCAGTTGGCGGTGGGTGCGGCCTGCGCGCTGGGCGGCATGCTGATCGCGGGCGAATCGTTTCCCACGCAGGGCTGGAACGGCCGCGTGGTGGCGGCGTTGTCGTTCCACATCATCCTGGGCACCGCCGTCGCGTACTGGCTCTGGTTCGTGCTGAGCGAGCGCGTCAGCGCCACGGTGGCCGCGCTGACCACATTGATGGTGCCGGTGGTGGGAGTGCTGGGCGCGATGGCGCTGGTGGGCGACCGGCCCGCGGCCCTGGACTGGTGGGGGTTCGCCCTGGTGCTGGGCGGCGCCGCGCTGATCGTGCTGAACCTGGGCGCGGCGCCCGCGCCGCGATCCAGGCCATAGGCGCGGGCGGTTCAGTGTGCGCGCCGCAGCTTCTCGCGCAGCAGTTCGGCGCCGCTCACCAGGGTGATGCCGGCCAGCACCAGCAGGGCGCCCAGCACAAAGCCGGCGTCCAGCGGTTCGTCCAGGATGAGCACGCCGAAACTCACGCCGAACAGCGGCGTCATGAACGACAGGACGGACAGGCGCGAAGCCAGGTAGCGGCGCAGCAGCCAGAACCAGGCCAGATAGCTGGACAGTGCCACCACCACGGACTGGAAGGCGACGCTTAACACCGCCGCCTGCGTATAACGAAAACCGGCGTTGCCGGTGGCCGCGGCGTATGCCAGCAGGGTAATGGCCGCGACCGCCATCTGGTAGAACAGCGTCTTGGCGGGCGCGGCTTCGGACAGCGAGGTCTTGCGGATCGCCACGGTGGTGGCGCCCCAGAACAGGCCGGCCAGCAGTCCCATCGCATCGCCCAGCAGCATGTTGGGAGCGGCGTCGGAGCCCGCGGGCTGGCCCTTGCCCAGGAAGGCCACGGCGATGCCGCAGAAGGCGATGGCCACGCCGACCCATTGCAGCGGCTTCAGGCGTTCTTCGGGCAGCAGCCAGTGCAGCCCCAGCGCGGCGAAGATGGGCGCGGTGTAGAGGAACACAGACATGTGCGAGGCGGTGGTGTAGACCAGGCCCTGCGCGACGAACAGGAATTCCCCGGCGAACAGCAGGCCCACGATCAGGCCGGGCAGCGCCGTGCCGTCCATGACGGCGCGCAGGCCTTCGCGCCGCCACACTGCCACGGCCAGGACCAGCGCCGCGAACGTCGAGCGCAGTCCGATCTGCATGATGGGCGACACGTCCGCGGCCACCAGCTTGATGGCGATCTGCTGGAAGCCCCAGCAGACGCACAAGAGCAGCATGGCGCCGGTCGCCAGTCCGTCCAGCGGCTGCCGCAGGGGCTTGGCGGCGCTCACGGCAGTTCGGCGGGGTAGCTGTCCAGGGCCAGCCCGATCTGCTGGCGCAGGTCCCATTCCGCCAGCGTCGATTGCACCGGGCCGAAGAAGGCGCCGTCGCGGGTCACGAACATGGCGGGCAAGTGGAAGACTTCGTAGCGTTCGACCAGGCCGCGGTTGTCGCCGGCATCGACCCAGCACACGCGTTCCACGGGCAGCTCCAGCTGCGGCAGTTGTTCGCGGGCGATGCGGCAGGTGCCGCAGGTGCGGCTGTGGAAGACCAGCAGGGACAGCCCGGGCGCGTCCAGCAGGTAGCGGTCGGCGGTGCTGTCGTTGAGTTCTATCTGTTCCATGGGGCGGGCAAGGCGGGAGAGGCGCGCCGGTCGCGGCGCGAGGCGCCCATTATGGCAGCGCCCCGCCCGTGGGCGGGAGATACCCGCGGACCTGGCAGGGACGCCCCGGCCTCAGGCGGCGCGCAGCTTGCGGTCCAGTTCCAGTACCGACTGGTACAGCACGCGGGTGCCGTCCAGCAGCTGCGCGGGCTCGATCCACTCTTCCGGGCAATGGCTGCGGCCGTTCAGGCAAGGGATGAAGATCATGCCGATGGGGCCGGTGGGCGCCATGTAGACCGCGTCGTGGCCCGCGCCGCTGGGCAGGCGCATGGAGGCGTAGCCCAGCTGGTCGGCGGCGGCCTGCACCGCGTCCATCACCAGCGGCGTGCAGTCGGTGGGGCGCGCGCGGCTCAGCTGCGTGAAGCTTGCGGACAAGCGCAGCGCGGTCAGGTCCGTGGCCACGCCGGCCATCAGGGTCTCGGGGAAGGCGTCCAGCACGGCGTCGCTGTCGCTGCGCATTTCCAGCGTCAGTTCGACGCGGCCCGGCACCGCGTTGGCGGCATTGGGCGTCATGGACAGCCGGCCCACGGTGGCGACCACGTAATGCGGATTGCCGCTGGCGGCGCTGGCCTGGCGGTGGGCGGCATCGATGATGCGGGCCGCGCCCACCAGGGCGTCGCGGCGGATGTCCATGGGTGTGGTGCCGGCATGGTCCGGCTGGCCTTCCACCGTGATCAGCACGCGGCGGATGCCGACGATGTTGGTGACCACGCCGATGGGCAGGCCGCGGCTTTCCAGCACCGGACCTTGTTCGATATGCAGTTCCACGAACGCCGCGGTGCCATCGGCAGCGCGCAGCGGCGCGCCCAGCGCCGACGGGTCGCCGCCGATGCGCGCGATGCCGGCCGCCAGCGTCTCGCCCTCGGGGTTGCGGGCGGTCAGCATGTCGGGCGTCAACTGACCGCAGAGCGCGCGGCTGCCGACGCAGGAAATGCCGTAGTCGCTGGGCTCCTCGGACAGGAAGTCGATGACCTCGAACGGGTGTTCCAGCTGCACGCCCTGTTCACGCAGGGTGTGCGCGACTTCGATGCCGGCCAGCACGCCAATGATGCCGTCGAAACGGCCCCCGGCCATCACGGTGTCGCAGTGCGAGCCGGTGGCGATGGGCTTGCGCGCCGGGTCGCGCCCGGCCAGCGTGCCTATCAGGTTGCCGCCCGCGTCCAG